>JAGAPT010000005.1 GCA_017623115.1 Alistipes sp. | reverse complement strand
GGTATTCTCCACCAAGGCGACAACATTTCGGTTGTCGCTTTTTTTGTCTCCTGCTCAACACGAACCGGTGACCGATAAGCCTCCCTTTTCAAAGGGAGGTTTGGAGGGTTTGTCTATAGTTGAAGTGCGCTTGCGCACCGGTTCGACCCCGGTATTCTCCACCAAGGCGACAACATTTCGGTTGTCGCTTTTTTTGTCTCCTGCTCAACACGAACCGGTGACCGATAAGTCTCCCTTTTCAAAGGGAGGTTTGGAGGGTTTGTCTATATCTTGTGTGCGCAATCCACATTGCGCACCGGTTCGACCCCGGTATTCTCCACCAAGGCGACAACATTTCGGTTGTCGCTTTTTTTATTCCCTGCACAACACGCAATAAAGAAAAAGGAGCAACAACCTTGCTCCTTTTTCTTTTAGTACTAAACACTATTACTTCACCTCAAAGGCCCCCTCCAGACGGATATCGGTCGAGGAGGCTCCCACCATCACGCGGCAACGTCCCGGCTCGACACAGAACTGCATCTGCTTATCCCACAAGCCCAAATGTTGCGGGGTCAGCGTGAAGGTTACCTCCTGCTCCTCACCCGGAGCCAGCGAAATGCGGTCAAAACCACGCAACACCTTCACATAGGTCGTCACGCTACTCACCTCATCACGCAGGTAGAGCTGTACCACCTCATCGCCTTGACGTGCCCCTACATTTTTCACCTTGCAACGCACCGTTACCGTTCCCTGCGGGCCTATCCGGTCGGGGGTAATGCGGAGGTCGCTATAGGCAAAGCGGGTATAGCTCAACCCATGTCCAAAGGGATAGAGGGCTCCATATACAGCCGTTGTCGAGCTCTCGTCCGAGCCCGGCTTGAAGGGGAATGCAAAGGGTATCTGTCCCACCGACTTGGGGAAGGTTACCGCCAGGCGTCCTCCCGGATTATAATCACCAAAGAGTGCCTCGGCCACTGCCTGTCCGCAGAACTCACCCGGGAACCAGCCATGCAGGATAGCCGGAATACGGGCGGCGGCATAGTTAATCGACGCGGCACGTCCATCAATCATCACCAGTGCAATCGGCTTTCCCGTCGCCTCTATTGCCTCGAGGAGTTCCTGCTGTCGACCGGGCAAATCGAGGCTCGTGCGCGAACGATCCTCACGCACGGTCAACTCGTTACCACCCAGCACCAGCACCACAACATCGGCTTTACGCGCTGTCGCCACCGCCTCCTGCAACATCCGTTGCTCCTCCTTCGTCGGCGGGAAATCCATCAACTCGCTCTCGGGGAAGTGAGGGTCGATAATCTCACATCCCTTGCTATAATAGACCTTTGCTTGGGGCAGCAGGTCACGAATGCCGGCATACACACTCTTAAAGGCGGCATTCGACGGGCCATAACGGCACACCAACTGGCGATATTCATCCGCATTGGGGCCAATGACGGCTACCGAGCGCACCTGCTTTGAGAGGGGCAGGAACCCACCTTCATTTTTCAACAACACCAGCGATTGGCGTGCAGCCTCAAGTGCCACCGCCTGATGCTCCGCACAATGCACGATGCGCTCTGCCTCGGCACCATCACCCCGATAGGGATTATCGAAGAGCCCCAACCAGAATTTCACGCGCAGAATATCCCGCACGCGGTCGTTGATGGTAGCCTCCGAAATCAGCCCCTGCTCCACGGCACGTCGCAACGGCAGGATATAATCCTCGGGCGGGGTAAAGTGGGTACGAATATTCAATCCGGCATTCACGGCTCGGGCTACGCCCTGCTCGTAGGAGGGTTCTACGGCGTGTTTCGTCGAGATGAACTCCACCGCCTCGCTATCCGACACGACATAGCCGCGGAAGCCCCACTCCTGACGCAAAATCTCGGTCAAGAAACGGTGGCTACCCGTAATGGGCTCGCCATCATAGTCATTGTAGGAACTCATGACACCCAGCGCACCGGCCTCCTGAAACGCCATGCGGAAGGGCTCGATGTAGAGGGTACGCATCTCGCGGGGTGCCACATGCGGGTCGGTGCGCGTCTTGCCATCACGCCCTCCAACCGGCACGCTATATACGGCAAAATGCTTGGGCGTTGCGACCAACCGATGACGCTGCAGTGCACCAATCATCTCCTTACCCAACGTACCAACCAGATAGGGGTCTTCGCCATAGCACTCGACACACCGCCCCCAGCGAGGGTCCTGTGCAATATCCAAAATCGGCGAATAGATGTTCGTGTAGCCCAAGGCTACGGCTTCGCGAGCCTCCACCTCTCCGATACGGGCGATCAGCCGACGATTCCACGTTGCACCCTGACCACACTGTGCCGGGAAATAGGTGGCTTGTTCGTGACACAAGCCACGAATACCCTCATTGGTGAAATCTACGGGGATACCCAGTCGGGTCTGCTCGACAAACCAGCGTTGAATGGTGTGCTTCGCATCGACATGGGTGCGATAGGGAAAAGCATACGCTGCACCAAAACGCCCCAGGCCGTTGTGCTCCTCATCGATATTTCCGATGCCGTCTTTCCAAATCTCCTGATGCCACCCCTCATGTGGGAGGACATCTTTCAGCACGCGCCCCGAGCCATAGAGTGTTGCCATCTGGCAACTCTTCTCCTCGAGGGTCATCTGCGCCAGGAGGTCCTCAATACGGGCATCCGTCTCGGCCGAAGCATCTTCATAGATGTCCATACGGCCATTTTTATTAAAATCAATCCATCCGTCATGATAGATTCCCTGCCCCATCACGTCGAAACATGCGCCCATCAGCACACTCCATACGAGCCCGACACGAGCCCTTTTCATCCATCGTTTCATACTTTTGGTGTTTGTTCTCAACTCTCTATTTACTACGAACGACAGCGAAATTTTACCTACTCGGCCTCCTTGGGTATCTCCTCGCCATCGAAACGGCTGCGATACTGCGATGGCGTACAACCGAACAGCTCACGGAAGTAGCGGGTGAAATATTTGGGCGTATTGAAACCGACCCGATCCGAAACCTCGCCGACCGTCAATTTCGGGTCCTCACGCAGCAACTGCGCAGCACGCTTCAGGCGCATCGTACGAATAAACTCCGACGGGGGCATACCGACCAGCGATTGCAGTTTGCGATAGAGATTCATGCGGTGCATGCCGGCATCGGCCGAGAGCGATTCGACCGAATACTCCGAATTATCCATATTCCGCTCGATACTCTCCATGATGCGCTGCATGAGTTTTTGGTCGATGGTCGTCACGATAAGCTGGGTCGGAGTGGCATCGGCACTCTGCGAGAAGTTCGAGATACGACGCTGCCGCTCATCAATCAGGTTGCGGATACGAGCCTCCAGCAAATCCATCTTAAAGGGCTTGGTGATATAGGCATCGGCACCTGTCTCGTAGCCCTCCAGACGCACATCATCCGACGTGCGTGCCGAGAGCAGGATAATCGGGATATGCGAGGTCTCGATGTTGCTACGCAGGCGACGGGTTACCTCAAAACCATCCATTTCGGGCATCATCACATCACACACCAGTACGCCGGGTTCGGCCGTGGCAATCTTCGCCAAACACTCCTCGCCATTAGCAGCCACCACCACCCGATAGTTGCGTGACAGCTCCTGGGCCAGGTATTGACGGAAATCATCGTTATCGTCGACCACCATCACCGTCGGACGCATATCCTCGGCACTCGGAGCAGGCTGCACAGGCTCCGGTTCGGCCTCCGCCTCCCCCTGTGCAAGCATCGACTCCGGAGTCGACGAAGTGGACAGATTCATCGGCACACGCACCACAAAGAGCGTCCCTTCACCCTCCTTCGACTCGACGGTTACCTCACCGCCCATCATCTCAACATACTGCTTGACCAAATTCAGTCCGATGCCCGAGCCTGTGCCGCCGGCACCCTTCTCGCTCTGGTAGAAACGGTCGAAGATATGTGGCAGATCACGAGCCGGAATACCCATTCCCGTATCGGTTATCTCCAACAGCGCCATGCCGACACCATCCACCACCCGTTGCGACACGCGCACACTGATCATCCCATTGGCGGCCGTAAATTTGATGGCATTCGAGAGGATATTATTCACGATGCGAGCCATCTTGGCCTTATCGAAGACCATCACCGGATGCTCCATGTCATTCTCGAATATCAATCGGATGCCGGCATTCTGTGTTGCATCACGGAACGGAATGAGCTGGTTCTCGACAAACTCGGCCCAATTGCCCTGCACGAGCAACAAACGCTCACCCCCCATCTCCAATTTACGGAAATCGAGCAGATGGTTCACCAACGAGAGCAGTTGGGTAGCATTGTGGTGCATCGTATCGAGTTTAGCGGCATGGGGCGAATCGGCCAATTCACGACGCAACCCCTCGAGTGGCAAGAGAATGAGCGAAAGAGGCGTGCGCAGTTCATGCGAGATATTGGTATAGAAGCGAAGTTTCATCTGGTCGAGGTGCTCGCGCTGACGCTGTTTCTCGAGCAATTGGCGATATTTGAATCGACGTTGTGCACGACGCGACAGGTAGAACAACCCCACCACAACCACCGAGAGCAACGACACGGCGTAGAAAATCAACGCCACCGTCGTGCGATAGAAGGGCGGATGCACCGTAAAGTGAAATTCGGCAGCATGTTCGCTCCAATCAATATCGTTATCGGCCGCCACGACCCGGAACGTATAATCGCCCGGCTCGAGGTAGGTATAGGTGGCCCGTCCGAGGCGATGGGAGTGAATCTCTCGCCACTCCTTATCGAAATTCTCCAATTTATAACGATAGGTCGTATGCGAGGGGTTGGCGTAGTTCAGGTTCGAGAATTCGAAGGTGAGGAACGACTCATCGTGGCGCAAATCGATAGGCTCGGCCTGCGACAACTCGACCGGCAACAAAACACGACCATTGAACTCCTTGCCCACATCGATGCGCGTACCCGAAATATAGAGCGACGAGATACGTGGTTGGACATCATGATGGTCGGAGTACATACGGGTCGGTATCACCTCGCTGATGCCGTGAGCACCTCCGAAATAGATGTTGCCGTTCGAGTGGAGCAACACCGAGCGTTGGAAGAAGGCTCCCGCCTCCACCCCATCCGCAGGCCCATAGACCGCTACCGAAAAGTCGAGGCCTCGCTCCGTCTCCAGTGGCTTGATGCGTAGCAGGTGGCTGAACGTGGCAGCCCACACATCGCCCAATGGGTCGATGGCCAGACTCATCACGTGACCGGTCGGGAAGCCATCGGCAGCACCGACCATCGTTCGCGTACCTATTGCAGGATTTACCACCGCCAGGCCCTCCGATGTTGCCACCCACAAGCGACGATGACTATCCTCCACAATCTGATTGCTCAACATCATCGAGCCGACATGTTGGGTATTCATCAGCACCTCGCCTCGCTCCGGCTCATAACCAAACGTACCACGATCACCGGCAAAGAGCAAGAATCCCTGCTCCGCCTCATAGATATCACGGATGGTCATAAAGCGGCCCAGATCGGGGTGTTCTTTGGCAAGCAATGTAATCTCACCTCGTTCGGTATCGAATCGACCGACACCGCCATAGACTGAAATCCAAAAATCGCCCTTCGTATCCTCGTAGATGGCGCGCACACAGTTGTAGTTGGGCGTTGCGTCGTGATAGGAGTTCTCAACCGTCGAGCGTTCGGGCCACACATAGTGGCGAATCTTACCTCGGTCGATGCAGAAAGCACCATTGTAAAAAGTACCGAGCCAAATGCGGTCGTGGCTGTCGCGATAAAGGCTGATGCACAGCTCCTCACTCAAGGCCGGCCAGGGTACGCTCATCGTGGCCTGTTTCGGATCGTAACGCAGCAGGCCATGTATCGTACCGACCAGTATCGTACCGTCGGCATCTTCGACCATACATTTAACGCTCTCGTCGGGCATCTGTCCGCCCCGCAACGTCTTTTGATGAATCGTGCGCAGATGAACAATATCCTTATGGTAATAGAGCAAGCCCTCGGAGAGCGTTGCTACCCAAACGCCATTGCGCTTATCGACATAGATTTTCGAAATATCCGTATGGTGGTAGATACGCTTGCCGTTGGTCTGTTGTAAATAGGGCAATTGATGCGATTCCAAGGTCTTGGCATCGACAATACGCACACCCGAGCGAGCCGAGCCTACCCAGAGATTATCCTGCGCATCGAGGGCGATCGTCGTGAAAAGATCCCCTTTCTGCAGTTGCATGCCTTCAACAGGCAACATTCGATTCTTGGTCACCTCATAGTAGAGCAATTCACGGTCGAACATCACCCAAAGATTTCCACCCGAGGTAATCGTCATATCCATACGGCTCACCCCCTCGGCCGACATCGAGCCTTCGTAAGGCACCATCTGACGGAAGGTGCCGATGGCTACATCGTAGCAGGCGAGCAATCCGTTGCGCGACAACATCCACAGACTGTCATCGTGTTGTGCAAAGGCCAATGGAGCCTCCATGCCGGATAACAGGTCAATACGCTCGGCTACACCTTTTTGACGATTGCATCGCCAAAGCGCATGATCGTCGGTCGTCACCCAATAATCCCCCTTGGCATCCAGATAAAAGCCCACCACATCAGCCGACAAGGCAAAATGCCGCAAATGCTCATTGACATCGTATTGAAAGGTGCGCCGCCGCAGGTCAAAGGTCCACACATGGTCTCGGCTTGTACACCACAGCAATTGCTCATCGACATCGTAGTACAGGTTACTCAAACCACTATACTCGTTAAAGGGAATGATGTTCGGGTCGTAGCGATAACTCTGACACGAAGCTCCATCATAGAGGTTGAGCATCGAGGAGGTCTGGATGGCCATCAGTCCATCGGGTAACATCACCATGTTACGGACATTGTTATCGGGCAAACCATCGTTCGTATCGAGCATTCGAAACAGGTAGGCATCCGTCGATGCAGCGACCACCGAGAGCGGCAATAGAGCAAGAAGCGTAAAAAGGATTTTTCGCATGAGCATAGTTCTTTGATGCACAAATATAACTTTTTTTCGGCAAAAAACCTCATCCCAAGAGCACTCTTTCCATCCATTTCGACCACCTTTTTCCTTAAAATGAGCGCATGGGGTCATCTTGTAACAAAACCTACTACCTATCATCCCCGCTTACGCAAAATCGCATAAAACCTTCGAGCAAAACAACGCCTATTTTGTTACGAAACAACTACCCCCCCCCACAAAATTTTGCCGAACTTTGCATTACCAACCAAACACAACTCATGACAAACCTCCAACCGATGATTGCGGGGAAAACCTCGCAACGAGACCTTGTCGCTACACTCTACCTGGAACGCAGAGCGCAGATACAAGGATATATCATGCGCCACATCGGCTATGAGGCCGAAGCGGAGGATATCACTGAGGAGGTATTCTTGCGTCTGTGTGAGCACTCAACGCTGCTTACTCCCGTCACATTGGTCACTTTTGCCTACTCGATTGCCCGAAACCTGGTAATCGACTACCTGCGTCGTCATATTCGGTCTCGTCGTGCTATGGCCTATTTCTCAACCCATGCCCCTCGCTGCACCCACAACACCGAAGAGCAGATCATCTTCAATGAACTCGAAACGCTTGAACATGCGAGCATAGCCCGCATGCCTCGCAAAAAGGCGCAGATATACCAATTATATATGCATGAATCTCAAACTGTCGACGAAATCGCCACTCGCCTCGGTTTGAGCCGTCGCACCATTGAAAACCACATCTTCTCGGCTCGCATCGACCTGCGCGAAGCCTTGCGATGTGCCCTATAATCGGATTTTCTACAATTAACCTATTTATTCATTTAACAACAAACCTTTATGTATCAAAACGGACTCAAAAAGTTCATGCGCTTCACGATGCTGCTCGCAGCCATCGTTTGGTGCAGTGTCGGTTTTGCACAGACACCTGTGAAAGGTCGTGTTATCGACTCGTTTGGTCAACCGGTCATCGGAGCATCGGTGATTGTTGACGGCACAACACGAGGCGTAACGACCGATTTGAATGGCGAATTTTCGCTCGCCGAAGCAACCGGGACACCAATTACGGTATCTTATATCGGTTGCACCCCCGTCAAGGCGGCCTTGACGGCGAACATGACCATTACCCTTCAAGAGGATGCCACGGCCATCGACGATGTCGTTGTAGTCGGTTATGGCGTCCAGAAGAAGGAGACCCTGACGGGTGCCATCGCCGTAGTAGGCGACGAGATGCTCAAGGAGAAGGGCTCATTGTCAAGCCCCCTGCAAGCCATGCAGGGACAGGTCCCAGGCGTCATCATCACCCGTTCGTCGAGTGCTCCGGGCGACGAGAGCTGGAGCATGAATCTGCGCGGTAGCGTATCGCGTAATACGGCTGCCCCGCTCATCATCGTCGACGGTATTGCCCTCGACAGCACAAATGAGATGCGTAACCTCAACCCGCAGGATATCGCCTCAATGAGCTTCCTGAAGGACGGTGCCGCAGCCATCTATGGTTCGCGTGCTGCCGGTGGTGTTGTGCTCATCACCACGAAGAAGGGTGCCGAGGGTCAGGCTCGTGTCGAGTATTCGGGTTCATTCTCGATCAAGAAGGTGGGTCTGATGCCCGAGTTGATGAACATCAACGAGTGGGCCGATTCGGTACTCGCCGCTCTGGCAAACGATGGCAAGACCTCGGACAACTGGATTACCTATGCACAGCTGGCCAAGACCTACAAAGGCTCCTACATCGACCTGCAGAACTCGCCCAACCCCTTCGGTACGGCCGGTTTTACGGATGTTGCCGACTTTGTATTCGATGATTCGGTAAATTGGCTCGGTTCGCTCTTTGATACCGCCTATTCGACCACACACGACGTGAGCGTCACGGGTGGTTCGGACAAGATTAACTACCGCGTATCGCTCGGTTATCTCTACGATGGCAGTAACATTCAGTATGGTGAGAACAACAACCAGCGTTACAACTTCCGCATCAACAACTCGTTCAAAATCACCGATTGGCTGCAGTTGGAGTCGGTAATCGGCTACAACCGTCAGGAGCAGGTAGCTCCCACGCAGATTGGTTCGATTCTGACCATCAACATGCCGATGCCGGGTCTGCCGCTTATGACCCAAAATGGTCTCCCCTATGCTTGGGGTACGTGGGGTTCGCCTGCTGCCAAGGCCGAGTATGGAGGCGACAACAAACTCTCGGTTACGGGTGTAACCATCAGCGAGACCTTCAATGCCAATCTGACGAAGTGGCTCGACATGAGTCTGAATATGGGTTACAGCAACTCCTATGCGATTCGTGACACGAACTCGAAGTCGATTGACTACTACAACTACGCCGGCAATACGAAGGTGCGCACGGAACCCGTTGCCGAGGATACTTATTACAAAAAGACGACGGCTCGCACCGATTTCTACACCTTCACGGGTTACCTGACCGGCCACCACACCTTTGGTGACGGCCACAATGTTAAGGTGATGCTCGGTGGTCAGTATGAGTTCAAAGACTTTATGCAGTATGGTGCCGAGGCGGCCAACATCCAGCCCGACTTCGAAAACATCAATGGCTCGGGCACGGTGGAGCTGCGCAACACGGATAAGTACCAGCACTCGATTCTCTCGATGATGGGTCGTGCCAACTACGACTACATGTCGCGCTATCTGGTAGAGTTCAACATGCGTTACGACGGTTCGTCGAAGTTCCTTCCCGAAAACCGCTGGGCCTTCTTCTGGGGAGGTTCGCTCGGTTGGCGTATCTCGGAGGAGGCCTTCCTGCGTGACTCGGAATGGGTCGACGAGTTGAAGTTGCGTGTATCGTATGGTGAGGTAGGTAACCAGGGTGGTATCACGAACTACGACGGTGTATCGCTCTTCGACCTCAACGCACAGGCCGGTGCCATGCTGGGTAACGCACAGGCATCGTACCTTTCGATTGGCAAGCTCGCCTCGACTTCGCGTTCGTGGGAGCGTATCAAGAACTACAACATCGGTTTGGACTTCGGCCTGTTCGGCAATCGACTGAGCGGTACGGTCGAGGCCTTCATGAAGAAGAACGACAACATGTTGGCTCCGGTGGTTTATCCCGGTGTGCTGGGTATCACGGCTCCGGATATGAATGCCGGTAAATTTGAGGCCTGGGGTTATGAGGGTCAGCTGACCTGGCGTGACAAGATTGGCAAGGATTTCAGCTACTTCGTTGGTGGTACCTTCACCTTCGCTCGTAGCGAGCTGAAGAAGTACGGTGGTACGGTAACCAAGTCGAGCGGCTATACCAGCACACGCGAGGGCTATCCGCTCAACTCGCTCTTCGGTTTGCGCTATGCCGGTAAAATCGAGAACCAGGAGATGCTCGATGCCTACATGACGAAGTTCTACGAGAACAACGGCATCGGCATTCCGTCGAACCTGCGCGTGGGTGACAATATGTACTGCGATGCCAATGGCGACGGCAAGCTCGATGCTGAGGATTATGTATATCTTGGCTCGGACAACCCCGAAATTCAGTACTCGCTGACGGCTGGCTTCTCGTGGAAGGGTATCGACGTCTCGATTGTCTTCCAGGGTGCCGGCAACCGTACAATGTGGAACGGCATCAACAACTGGACGGTGCCGATGCGTGCCAACTACACCAACACGACCAACCAGTCGATTGGCAACGTATGGAGCCCCGAGAATCCGGGAGGCCACTACAACCCGCTCACGAACGACGGCAACATCAACAACTACAACTATCAGGCTTCGTCCTACTCGGCTTCGGATGCATCGTACATCCGTCTGAAGAACCTCTCGATTGGTTACACGATGCCCGAGAAGTGGTTCGCCAAGACTAAGTCGATTTCGGGTTGCCGCATCTACTTCACCGGTGCGGACCTCTGGGAGCACTCGAACATTCTCGACGGCTGGGATCCCGAGGCTAAGAGTAGCCCCTCGTCGACCGCCCGCTATCCGTTCGTTCGTACCTTTACGTTTGGTGCTAACTTAACCTTCTAAACCCTGAATACGACCATGAAATCAATCATAAAATTTGCAACTGTTCTGGCCGTAGCCGTTGGCTCGGTGTCGTGTCTCGACCTCGACCCGCAGGACCAGATTTCCGATGCGAATGTGTGGGGCAACGCAAACAATGTCCAACTCTTCGCCAATCAGTTCTATGGAGGTCTGCGTGACTTCAACGGTGGAAATTATCGAACCACCGTGTGGGATGGCCCGCACAGCGACCGTCGTTCGGACCTCATCTCCGGCTCGACCATCAACGTATATAGCAATGGTACGAACCAGATTCCCGCGTCGGATGGCAACTACACCGACCTCTATAACCGCATCTATCGCACGAACCTGCTACTGGCCAACGTACAGGCCGAAGACAGCCGTTCGATGATGGCACAGCCCGTGGGTGAGGCCTACTTCTTCCGCGCCTATTTCCACTTCGAGCTCGTACAGCTCTATGGCGATTGCATCCTGGTACAGCGTCCGTTGGATGTAGGTGCCGGTGAGTTGACGTCGGAGCGCGACGACCGCCTGAAGGTGGTGAAGGCTATCATCGCCGATCTGAAAGAGGCTACTAAATACCTGCCCGACACACCGACTGAAGAGGGTCGCGTAGCCAAGCCGGCTGCTTGGGCAATGCTTTCGCGCGTGGCTCTCTACGAGGGTTCGTGGCAGAAGTTCCATGTAGGTAATGGCGAGAACACCGCTGACTCGAAAGCCCTCTTCCAGGAGGCTTGGAAGGCTGCCGACGAGGTCATCAAGGCAGGCAACTACCAGCTCTTCCGTAACGACCAGCTGGGTGACCGCGACAGCTATCGCTATATGTTCCTGCTCGAGGATGTGGCTTGCAACCCTGCCGGTTTGCAGAAGAGTGCCAATACGGAGTATATCCTGACCAATCGCCACAACTCGCCGCTCAAATATGTAGGTTGCAACCTCACGCATGGTATGCTCAACCACGGCGACAACATGATTACGGCAAAATTGGCTGACATGTATCGTTGCCAGGATGGTCTTCCGATTGACAAGTCGCCCCTGTTCAAGGGTCGTGCTACGGCTACTTCGGAGTTTGACAACCGCGACAATCGTATGAATGGTACGATGATGATGGTGGGTCAGAAATATTGGGACAACGATGGTATCAACAGCAGCACGAAGGTTCCCTACTCGCGTACAACGTGGAACGATGAGGACCTGACCCATGCACGCACCTGCGAACCCAACAAGAATGGCCTGGGTTACGCCAACTACAAATGGTGCACCGAGCGTCAGGTAGATGACACACAGGAGAGCATGGACTTCCCCGTAATTCGCTACGCCGAGGTTTTGCTCAACTATGCCGAGGCCAAGTTCGAGGAGAACGACGCCATCACGGATGCCGAGCTCAACTATTCGCTCAACGAGGTACGCGCCCGCTCGAACCCAAAGATGACGAAACTCTCGAACTCGCTCTGCTCGGCTAACGGCCTCTCGATGCGCGAGGAGATTCGTGCCGAGCGCAGCGTAGAGCTCGTCATGGAGGGCTTCCGTTTGGATGACTTGAAGCGTTGGAAGACGGCCGAGGTGGAGATGCCGATGGATATCGTGGGTGTCCAGGTAACGGGCACGTGGTACGAAGGTCAAGGCATGACGCTGCCGCTCAATGAGGAGGGTCGTGTACGCCTCTTCACGGGTCGCCAATGGCAACAGAAGCACTACCTGTTCCCGCTGCCGACCGACCAGCGTCAGTTGAACCCGAATCTGGGTCAGAACCCGGGCTGGGAGTAACCGAATGCATCAACCGAAATAAAGAGAAATGATTATGAAAAGATATTGGAAACAGCTGCTTTTGGCACTCCCGATGCTTCTGGTGCTGACCGCCTGCGAGGATGAGTATACGCCGGCGCAACTCGACGAGGCAATTCTGATGGAGGCTGTCGACTTCAACCTGACCATCGAGCAGCAGAATAAAATCTATACCGACTACACCGAAACCACAGCCTACCCGATGCTCAAGGGTGAGACCGTTCGTTTCGACTTCACGACCACGCCCGACCCGTCGGAGGTTACCTTCCCGACTGTTTCGTGGACGACGAATAACCCCGAGGTCATCTCGATTGCCGAGGATGGCACCATCACGGCCGTCGGTGCCGGTAGTGCCATCGTTACACTGGCTCCCGATACGCCGAACCTGGTAGCCCGCGCCACGCTGAAAATCGTGGTAAGCGACGAGTTGGTGCCCGCCACGGCCATCACCATCACGGACAACGCCACCATGATCGACCCCATTCATGGCGACACGCCCGCCTGCTACATGGGTGAGACGATGCAGCTCACAGCCGCCATCGAGCCCGACGACACGACCTATAAGACCGTAAAATGGTCGTCGGCCGATGAGGCTATTGCTACCGTTGACCAGATTACGGGCCTTGTAACGGGCATTACGCGCGGCTTCGTGGACATCGTGGCTACGGCTCTCGACCCCGAGAACCCCGTATCGGCTACACACCACATCTACATCGACCAGGTAGTTGATCCCGTGGGTATCAAACTGCTGAATGCTCCGGCCGAGGATTACTGCTTCCCGATTCTGCAGCGTTGGTTCACCGTAGAGTTCGAGACCTATCCCGCATTGAGTACCAAGTCGCTCATCGAGTGGAAGTCGAGCGACCCGTCGGTGGCTACGGTCGAGGGTGGTCAGATCACCTTCAACGGCTACGGCTCGGTAACCATCACCGCCATCTGTAAGGAGGGTGATATTCCGGCCGACCAGGTGGGCTTTGCTCGTGAGGCTTCGTTCAAGTTGAACATCCCCGAGGGCTTGGTACGTGAGTACTTCCTCAATCCGAACTGGTTGACATGGAATGTCAACCCGAGTTGTAGAAATGCCGGTGCGAAGTCGGAGGTGAAAATCACCGACAAGGGCGAGGTTTATTTGGAGGTTACGACGCGTACGCAGAATGCCACGAACCAGCGTGCTGACTTCTCGAGCGTATCACACACGCTTTCGGGCGGTCGCAAGATTGGTATCCACGCCGGCAACTACCCGATTTTGGCACTCCGCATGGACGATGTACAGAAACTCTACCCCGATCAGGTAACATTCCGCGCCTTCAAGTTCGACACCTCATCGGATGCTATCAGCGATGGTAGAAACTGGGCCGGAGAGTTCGGCAATGGCTCGGATAAATTCGACCACCGTTACCACTTCTCGGACAACTCGGATGTCTTTGTTTATGACATGACGGTGAATTATCCGGCCAAGGGTGCAGCCACGCTCCTGCCGACGAATGAAACCGTATTCTTTGGCACCTTCCAGGTGAAATATGCCGATATGCGCACACTGACGGCTCCGGTAACCTACCGCGCCTTCTGGGTGGAGACTTTCCGCAACATGGACGAGTTGATTGCCAAGATGAACGACGACTGTGCAAAGTATGGTCACACCTACGAGAAAACCAAATAATCTTAAACGGATATGACAATGAAAAAGATAATTCTGTTGTTGACGGTTGCAGCTTTCACGCTGCAACTGTCGACCGCCTGCACCGACTATTTGGAGGATGGTACGGTCGATTTGACGATACCCGAAGTGCCCGAGGAGCCCTTCGACTACCCTACCGAGTACAACTTCAACAACCCCTGCGCTCTGATTGCACAGGCCGATATCGACCGTGTGAAGGCTGCTATTGCTACGGCCGATGCCAACGATCCGGTCTACGCCTCGTGGTTGCACTTCTGTAAGAGCAAATTCGCTCAACCAACACATCAGCCCCGTCCGTCGAAGATTGTCGTACGAGGTGATGCCACCGGAACGGGTGTTGACAAGGAGAATGGCGGGCCTTGTATGGAGGATGCTGCGGCAGCCTTCCAGTTGGCTTTACGCTATCGTATCTCGGGTGATGAGCAATATGCTACCGCCTCGATGAACATCCTGAACGCATGGGCTCGCACCTGCGAGAAGATTACGGCCAACGACCGCAACTTCTACCTCTTGACCGGATTCCAGGGCTACACCTTCTCCAACGCAGCCAACATGCTGATGGATTGGTCGGGCTGGGCAGATACCGACAAGAACGACTTCAAAGAGTGGATGCTGAAGGTGTGGTATCCCCACAATCGTACCTTCACGCTCAATCCGGGTGGCACGAATGACTGCGCCCTGCACTGCTGGCCGAACTGGCAGTTGGCCAACATGGCTTCGTTGCTGGGCATCGGTCACCTTGTGAAAGACCCCGAAATCATCACACTGGCTTACAAGAACTTCCGCGAGGGTGAGGGTAGTGGTGCCATCAACAACATGATTCCCTATGCGCCCGTCGAGGATCCCGACAAGCTGACCACCGGCATGTTGGCCCAGAGCATGGAGTCGGGTCGTGACCAGGGTCACGCCACACTCGTCATCTCGATTTGTGCCGAGATGTGCCAGATGGCCTGGAACCTAGGTATCGACTTCTGGGGTGCCGAGAACAACAAGATTTTAGCCATGTGCGAGTACACCGCCAAATGGAATGCCAAGCCCAATGGCACCTATCTGACGACGACGATGCCCTTCTTTGAGTACAAATATTGCATCGACTGCATCTGCAAGAACAAGAGCCATGGTGCTATCCACACAGCAGTAACCAACGATGAAGGTCGTGGCACGATTCGTCCGGGATGGGATCTCATCTACAACCACTACGCCAAGGTAAAGGGCTTGGGTGATCAGGCCTGCTACTACTCGAAGCTCTTCGCCGAGCAGCTGCGCTACACGAATGGCACGCTGACCGGTGATGGTGGTGCGGGAGACTCGCGCTATGGAGGCAATAGTTCGGCCTACGACCAGATTGGCTGGGGCACGATGCTTTACACGCGCTAACAGTTAGGTTAAAAAAAGTGAATACCGACAGCAAGTCGGCAGGGGGCTCAAAGTCCTCTGCCGACAAGCCGTAAAAAGAAGAAACACCTTAAACCAATCATTTATAACAATTATGAAAACCACAAAAACAGCCTATCAGGCTCCCGAGATGGAGCAGATAGAGATGCGGGTAGAGTGCGGTTTTGCCGTTTCAGACCCGACGGTAGAGGTCGACAACAACGATTATGGTGGCGACGGCTGGGAGTAATTAACAACGCAAAAAAAGAGAACACAATGAAAAAGATGATGTTTGCAGCCGTAGTGGCAGCGTTGTTCTGCTCCTGCGCAAAAGATGAAACGAATGTAACCCCCGCCAACGAGGGGAAATTGGTCTATCGTGAGTTGACCGCCGACATCGCACCGATGGGTCGTGCCCATCTGGGTGAGGTTGAGACCGAGGGTAAAATCGGTGTATGGCTCGACAAGGGCGATTTGGTACTCTTCGTGAATGAGGAGGGTACGGCCGCAACGGTTGCTGTCGATCGCACCGAGAACGGCAAGGTATACTTTGCCGGCGAGATGCCGACCGGTACGCTGAAGGCTTGCTATCCCGCTTGGGCCTATGATACCGACAAACGCAACTATTGGGATATTGCGGAAACAAACAGCACCTATGGTACGCTGAACATTGACAAATATCAGTTTGTACATGAGGCTGTCGGCAAAATGGATGACTTGGTAAATAACAATGCCAATAAAGATGATGAGTGGCATACCAATTCGATTCCGGTAGCCATGACAGGCACTGTAGCAACCGATGCAGAACACTTCACTTTTACGGCTGACACCAATGCCGCAGTATTGGAGATTCCGGTTACGGGTGATATTAAACTTCAAAAAATTTGCCTCTACTACACAGATACGGTTCTCCAACCGAATGGTGCAGGCAAAACATCTTCGGACTATGAACTTCACTTCATTGATGAACAACTCACGAGCGAAGCCAAGAAATTCTACATCATGGTAGCACCAAGTGAGGCAAAATACATCTGCGTAGAGTTTCAATCCAGCACGACCCCAGAAAGTGCAACCACCTTGGGTACAAACACATACAACGGGAACTACATTGCCGGAAGAAATGAGTTAAATTGGTACAACGGACGTTGCTTCGGTTACCGTTATATGCGCCGTGTAACAAGCAAATCTTATGAGGTGAATGGTATTACTACTATGCCTACCACAGATTTGACATTGGCAAATCTCGATGCGAATCGCTATGTTATGTTCTTCGGCAAAGCACACGAAGCCAAGAATTATGGCACAACAGGCTATGCTACCGGATCCACATGGACAGGAAGTACTGATGACAAGGTATTAGGTGCGAAGAATACATGCACGCAACACGATGATTATCTGGAAGTAGCATACGCAAACAATACAGGTGCCATCTCCAATGGAGCCACCATTCATTATCGTGGCGACTTTACTACAGGTAACACCTATAAAGTGCCATTTGACGCCGGTAACTATCGCTATCTTGCAGTCAAAACAAATGCCCTCAAAAATTCGCAAAACACCACCTACTGGAATAACAAGGGAAGTGTCCAGCTCGACACCGAGAAGGGAAAATGGGGCAATAGAGACTGTAAAGACAATGGATATCGTGACGGAGTATACAAAAACAACATTGGACACATCTCCTATGGTAAATTGTGTGCGGATGGGGAGACCGAGGTTTTGGTATTTGACATCATGAGTAATTTTGGTGCCAGCACCTTCTTGAGTACAATGGGAAAGCAAAACTTGCGCGTAACATTCAAACTCCCCGACAATAAGCGTACCTTCTCTGACGCAGATTTTGATACGGATGGTAATTGTATCTTTGTGCCTCCCACATGTAAGTTCTACTGGATGGGCTTCTTTACCTCGATAGATGAGGTGAGTGCCTTTATGGCAAACGACCCCACCAAGAACAAATAAGCATTATCACTTGTTCTCACTGTCTGCTCGACCGCTTGGTCGGGCAGGCTTTTTTTATGGGAGGATTGGGAGAACTGGGGAAACTAAGGAAGCTGGGGAAATTGGGGAAATTGGGAGTACTCGCAAAATTCCCAAAATTCCCAAAACTCCCAAAACTCCCCCACTGCTTGCGAAAAAAAGCACCTCCGTTTTGAGTATTTCCAGGCTCTTGAGCGTATATATTTAAGGTATTAAATGCTAAACGGAATGAAACAACTACTACTCCTTGCCATGTGGCTCCTGGGAGTGCAGCAACTCGCAGCCCAGACCATCGCCATCACCTCGCCCAACGGACGACACGAGGCCGAAATCACCATTACGACTATCGAAAACCGGTTGCAGGTGCACTACACCACCCGTTTCGACGGGAAGGCCGTCATTCTCCCCTCGCAACTCGACCTCGAGATGGACAACCTCGTCTGGGAGCAGGCATTGGCACGCGACTACTCGCGCCATGCCCGTTGGTTCGACGCCCTGCGCTACACGAATCACGACTGCATCGAGCAGGATACCACCTGGCGCAATGCCTATGGCGAGCGTTCCATCGTGCAGGAGGCCTATCGTGGCGTTGTGCTCCACTTCGCACGTCCCGATGCTTCGGCCTATCGGCTCGACATCGAGTTCCGTGCCTACAACGAGGGTATCGCCTTCCGCTACCACCTGCCCAAACACCCCGATGCGTTCTACCACCGCTTGAAGGCCGAGCAGAGTGAGTTCGCACTCCCCACAGGCACCATGGCCTGGCATGCCGCATGGGCACAAGCCCCCTATACGCGTGTTGCCCTCGAGGGGTGGGAGCAGTCGGCCGAGCGTCCGCTGACCCTCGAGTTGCCCGATGGTCGCTGGGCAGCCATTGGCGAGGCTGCAGTGGTGGATTTCCCGCGCGGGAAACTCCATCTGTCGCCCGCGAAGCCCGGTGCGCTCATCACCGAGCTCAACGACAATGGCACCGACCTGGTAACCCCCTACACGATGCCGTGGCGCGTGATTATGGCTGCCGAGTCGGCCGGGAAACTCCTCGAGAACAACGACATCTTCCTCCATTTGAATGCCCCTTCGGCCATTGCCGATGAAAGTTGGATTCGGGTGGGTAAAATCATGCGCGAAACCCGCATGACGACCGAAAACGCCCTGGCCGTCATCGACTTCTGTGCCGCCCACAACATGCAATATCTGCTCTTCGACTGGAAATGGTACGGGCCGGCCGACGACTTCGGGCAGGATGCCTCGAAGGTGATTCCCGAAATTGACATGCCGCGTGTCGTAGCCTATGGTCGTGAAAAGGGCATCGGCATCTGGCTCTACATCAACCAGCACGCCCTGCAGGTCGATGCCGAGCGTCTCTTCCCCATCTACGAAAAGTGGGGCATTGCCGGTTTGAAGTTTGGCTTCGTACACTTCACCTCGCAGCATTGGGCCGAGTGGGTACATCGGTTGGTACGCCTCGCAGCAAAGCACCATCTGATGGTCAACATCCACGACGAATATCGCCCGACGGGCTATTCGCGCACCTACCCCAACCTGCTCACACAGGAGGGTATTCGTGGTAACGAGGAGTTTCCCTCGGCCACACATAACACGCTGCTCCCCTTCACACGCATGTTGTGTGGAGCCGGCGACTACACGGTCTGCTACTTCGACCCGCGTCTGAAAAACACCCATGCCCATCAGTTGGCACTCCCCGTCGTCTTCTTCTCGCCGCTGCAGACGCTCTATTGGTACGACACCCCGGCACGTGTTCGCCAGGTAGAGGAGTTGGAATTCTTCGACAACGTACCGGTGGTATGGGACGAGACGCGCGTCCTCGACGACTCGATGGGCAAGCACATCGCCATCGCACGTCGTGCAGGCGAAGAGTGGTTTGTCGGCATTCTGGGCAACGACGAGGGCTCTACGATTACCCTTTCGAGCGATTTCCTGCCCGAGGATACGACCTTTGTATTGCGTAGTTACACCGACGACCCCGCATTCGACTCGCCGACGCATGTTCGCTGCGAGCGTCACCTGGTGCGTCGTGGTACGCCACTCACATTCGATCTGCAACCCCGTGGTGGTGCAGCCCTGCATCTGTTGCCGGCCACCAAGGAGGATTTGAAACAATACAAAACCTTAAAACCTAAAAAACACTAATCTGCCATGAAACGCCTACTCTACACCTTGAGCCTACTGTGGCTGGCCGGATGCGCCACCCCGGAGCCTGTTCCTACACGCATCATCATCCACCCCGTACCGAAAGGAATCTACTACGGGATGCACAACGACGACTTCACGGTACGTGTTCGTGAAATCGGCGGTGAATGGCAAGACCTCTACGAATACAAGGCCATGGTCGACATGGATGCTCCGGTTGAGACCTCGATGGTACACTTCGACTTCGAGGGTGAGGTCGAAGTCGAGGTATGCAAGAACAACGGCATCGCCCACACGGCAGAGATTCGTCCGCAGGCCTTGGGCGTGAAATACAACCTGGAAGGGAATCGACTGACGTTCCGCATGACCGAGCCGCAAGACCTCTCCATTGAGTTCGACGGCGATCGTCTGCGCAACCTGCAGCTCTTTACCAATGCTCCCGAGGGGGAGGATGTCCCCACAGCCGACACCCCCGGGGTTCGCTACTTTGGCGAGGGTGTCCATACACCGGCCGAGGGGGAGCGCGGTTTCCGTATCCCCTCGAATACATATGTCTATCTGGCACCGGGAGCTGTCGTGAAGGGTACGCTCATCTGCGACCATGTAGAGAATGTACGCATCGGAGGTCGTGGTATGTTGGTAACTCCGCCACGCGGTATTCAGATTACCTTCTCGAAAGGGGTGACGGTGGAGGATATCATCGTCGTCAATCCGCGCCACTACACCGTTTTTGGTGGTCAGAGTGAGCAAATCACCGTGCGCAACCTCCGTTCGTTCAGCTACCAAGGCTGGAGCGATGGCATCGACATCATGAGCTGCTCGGATGTCTTGGTCGAAGGGGTCTTCATGCGCAATTCGGACGACTGCATCGCGGTCTATGGTCCTCGTTGGGAGTATCGTGGTGATGTGCGTAATGTCGAGGTACGCAACTCGGTGCTGTGGGCCGACATTGCCCACCCGATTAACATCGGTATTCACGGCTATACGGCCGACGGAATCGGCAACACATTGGAGGGGCTGAAGTTCCACAATATCGACATTTTGGAGCATGATGAAGATGATCGCAAATGCCAGGGTTGCCTCTGCATCTGTTGTGGCGATCTGAATATGATTCGCGATGTGCTCTTCGAGAATATCCGCATCGAGCGTATTCAAGAGGGACAAGTATTCCGTCTCGAAATCACCTATAGCGAGAAATACAACACCGCACCGGGTCGCGGTATCGAAGATGTCACGTTCCGCAACATTCGTTCAGTCAAAGGACCCCGAACTCCGATGATTATGGGCTATAATACAGAGCACATGATTCGCAACATCCACTTCGAGGATGTGGTCATCGACGGCGAACCCTTCCGCTCGTTGGAGCACGTAGAGACCAATGAATTTATCGAAAATATCACCTTTAATTAATTGATATTGGCGACTTAACATGTCCAGAAATCTATTTCTCTTGGTTGTTTGCACCCTGCTGCCTGCAGGTATCCTGGCACAATCGGCCTATCCCGGATTGCACACCCCGAAATATAGCCACAAGCACTGCATCGAACTGGCTGCCGAGCCCTTCTCGCCGAGCGATGTACGGCTCTTGCCGAGCCGCTTCACCGAGAACCTGCAGCGCGATGCGGCATGGATGCGTTCGCTCTCGGTCGACCGTCTGTTGCATAGTTTCCGCAACACATCGGGTATCTATGCAGCCCATGAAGGGGGCTATACGGCTGTCAAGAAGCTGGGGGGTTGGGAGTCGCTCGACTGCGACATCCGCGGTCATACGACCGGACATATGCTCTCGGCTACGGCACTGATGTATAGTGCTACGGGCGAGGAGTATTTCCGCCAAAAGGGAGATAGTCTGGTCAATGGGTTGGCCGCCGTACAACGGGTGTATGGCAGTGGCTACCTGAGCGCCTTCCCCGAGGAGCTCGTCAACCGCAACATCCGAGGCGAGCGGGTGTGGGTGCCTTGGTACACGCTCCATAAAATTGTCTCCGGACTGATTGACCAATACCTCTATGCCGATAACAACAAGGCGTTGGAGGTCGTCACGAAGATGGGACAATGGGCCTACAACAAATTGAAAGGCATTGACGAGCCGACCCGCGCACGCATGCTTCGCAACGAGTTTGGCGGCATTCCCGAGAGTTGGTGGAATCTCTATGCCATCACGGGCAACGAGCAATTCCGCTTCCTGGCCACCTTCTTCTACCACAATGCCGTCATCGACCCGCTGAAGCAAAACGATCGTACGACCTTCGGAACGAAGCATACGAACACGTTCATTCCCAAAGTATTGGCCGAGGCACGCCGCTATGAGTTAACCGGTGAGGAGGAGGCTGCCGCCTTGTCGCGGTTCTTCTTTGAGGCGATGCTCGATGAGCACACCTATGCCCCCGGCTCGCTCAGCGACAAGGAGCACTTCTTCGACCCGCAACACCTCTCGGAGCACCTGAGTGGCGTCACGGGCGAGACCTGCTGCACCTACAACATGCTCAAATTGGCGCGTCACCTCTTTGCCTGGCATGCCGATGTACGTGTGGCCGACTACTACGAGCGGGCACTCTACAACCACATTCTCGGTGGTCAGGACCCCGCTACGGGTATGATTAGCTACTTCCTGCCCTTGATGTCGGGCTCGCACAAAGTATATAGTACCCCCGAGCACTCCTTCTGGTGCTGTGTAGGTAGCAGTTTCGAGAGCCATGCCAAATATGGAGAAGGTATCTACTACCACCAAGGCGACAACCTCTTTGTCAATCTGTTTATCCCTTCGGAACTGCATTGGGAGCAGCAACAGATGCGTGTACGCCTGGAGAGCAATTTCCCCCACTCGGAGCAGGTGAAACTCACACTTGAGACCCGACAACCGACCCGAGCCACCATTCGCCTGCGCTATCCGGCGTGGAGCGGCAAGCCCGAGGTTCGCATCAATGGTCGTCGCTTCCCGGTGCGCCAAGAGGCCGGCTCCTACATCGCTGTAACCCACACATGGCACACCGGCGACTGCATCGAGGTGCGGTATCCGATGTCGCTGCGTGTAGAAGCGACTCCCGACAATCCAAATCGGGCCGCCATCTGCTATGGACCGATTGTCTTGGCGGCTCGCTGTGGCACAGAGGGCATGGAGGCTCCGGCTCCCTACTCCGACCCGACGAAACACAACGACTACTACACCTACGACTACCATGTGCCTGCCACGCTCAACGATGATCTGACCGTTGACGCCCTCCATCCCGAGGCGACCATCGTTCGTGAGGGCGAGCAGCTGCGTTTCCGCACAACTGACGGGCGCATCCTCGAGCCGCTCTACGACATCCATCGTGAGCGTTACATCGTCTATTGGCACCTAAAACCAGCAAACACCAAATAAACTATGCGAAGAACCATTTTCTCCCTGTTGCTCCTCGTGGGTATCACCCACACGACCCTTGCCGAAGAGGTTACGATACCTATCCCGACGCTCAAAAGTGCCTATCCGCGTATGGTGGATGGCGAGGCTTGTCGTCAGGCTGTCGAGCAGCTGACCGCAACCGAGGCCGGCCGAGCTGCCATGCAGGGTATCATCGACCGCATCGAGCCCCATGCCGTGCGCCACATGAGCGAGCCCGAATGGATGGTCGGCCGTCTGCAGATGTATTGGCACAGCCATGCCAACGAAATCTTCATCGATGGCGAGCAACTCTCGCATGTCGCCGGTCGTGCGCCTGTGCCGACTGTGCGCTATCCGGCCAACCGTAGCGGACACAACGACTATGAGCGTCCCAAATTGGAGGAGGTAGTCCCCTTCCAGGATTCGTTGGGTCTTTGGCTGAAGAACAAGAAGAGTGGCGAATGGGAGTGGGCCGATCCTCGCAAGACGGGCGACGTATGTGGCTCGATCAACCGTGAAATCATGAGCCTGGCTCGTGATGCCGCCTTCCTCTATTGGCTCAACGGCGACGAGCGTTATGCCCGTTTCGCTACCGACCTCTTCGATACCTATGTTACGGGACTCTACTATCGCGAGATTCCGCTCGATCTGAATCACGGACAGCAGCAGACGCTCGTCGGTCTGACCTCGTTTGAGGTGATTCACGAAAACAGCGTCGATGCCGTCTGCGGATGCTACGATTTTCTGCACGATTGGCTCGTGAAGGCCAAGCCCGAGAAAATTGCCATCTACGAAGATGCGCTGCGGAAATGGGCCGATGTGATTATTGCCGGAGGTGTTCCCCACAACAACTGGAACCTCATTCAGGCGCAATTCATTCTGCGGTTGGGCCTTGTGCTGAATGACAACGATCACTATGCGGATGGTCGCGGTCGCGCATACTACCTGAACCACATCCTCAACGAGTCGTCGATTCGCCAATGGTCCATCGGCCGACTCATCGAGTTCGGCTTCGACCCCACGACCGGTCTTTGGGAAGAGTGCCCGGGTTATGCAACCATGGTGTTGTCGCAATTCAGCTCGTTCGTACGCCTCATCGACCATGTACTCGGCATCGACCTGGTGGCTCACTACCCCATTCTGGCACAAGGCATCGCCAATGCACCGCAATATCTCTTCCCGAATGGGCTGATTGTCGGCTGGGGCGACACACACTACAGCCCACTGCGTTCCGACATCTTTGCCAACCTCGTAGCCAATGCGCAACGCTACGGCAAACGACAAGAGGAGGAGCGATTTACGGCTCTCTATCGCTATTTCAATCCACAAGCCGGCGAGGCCCTCGACAGCCGCATGCGCCTGCAACCGCAAGTATCGACCTTCACCTCGGCGCAACCCCTGCAACTCGACCAGACGATTCCGGCCGGGAGCATCGAGCAGTTTGTCACCCCGACCTTCTACTCCGAGGGGGTCAGCTGGTTTACGGCTCGCTCGGGCATGGATCCCAAGCGCAGCCTGATGTTCAGTGTCAATGGCTCGAAGGGGAACCACATGCACGCCAACGGCATCTCGATGGAGCTCTACGGCAAAGGATATGTCATGGGCGTGGATTTGGGTCGTGGAAAGGGGTACACAACGCTCGATTACGCCGAGTTCTACTCGCAATTCCCGGCACACAACACCGTTTGTGTCGATGGATGCTCCTCCTATCCGGTGATGATGTCGCAACATGCCTTCCGTCTGGAGAGTTGCTATCCGCAACCCGAGCAGCGAGAGGGGCTCTACGATGGTGTACTCTATGGCGACATCTCGTTCATCGAACCCGAAACGCAGTCGGATCAGCGTCGCCAACTGCTGATCATCAACACCGACCCCGAGGCCGGATACTATGTGGATGTCTTCCGTTCGCGCCGTCGCAACGGAGAGGATAAGACCCACGACTATTTCTACCACAACATCGGCCAACAATTCACGCTCGACCTGCCGACCGAGCCGACCGAAGAGTTGGCCTTTGCCGGTGGACATCTCTACGCCTACTCCTACCTCTGGAACAAACATTCGGTGAAGAGTGAGCAAGATGTAACGGGGCGTTTCGTGATGCAACAACCCGACAACACCACCTGCGGCATGCAACTTTGGATGCGCGGAGAGAAGGAGCGTCGGCTCTTTACAGCCTACTCGCCCCACATCGACGCCATGACCCGCACTCCGATGCCCTATGACGTAAAGAACAGCCCCTGCCAGACCTTCATTGCCCGTCAATATGGCGAGGCATGGAATCGTCCCTTTGCGGCCGTATTCGAGCCCTATGATCAGGCCGGATCGCAAGTCAAGGCTGTCGAGTGGCTTCCCACACCGCAGGATGGCACGGTCATCGTCAAGGTAGCGAAGCAAAACGGGCGCATCGACTACATCTTCTCGGCCGATGCTCCACGCACCATGCAGGGTGAGGCGATTCGTTGCACGGCACGCCTGGCCGTCGTGAGCGGCGAGGAGCTCTTCATGGCCGAAGGCACCTCCCTGCATAGCGGCGAGGTACGCATCGAAAGCAACGAGCCGACCACCGCAGCCGTAGCCCGACGCAATGGCGTATGGCACTACACGGCCGAGGCTCCCGTAACGATTTATATCGGCAAAAAGCGGTATCGCATGCCGGCCGGAGCATGGCAACCGATTTCCGAATAGGATTTCTCACCTTTATTTGAGTATTTTTACCGAGTTATTCGTATACAATAAAAAAAGAGAACGAGTTTACGCTATGATACGCCATTTGATTTATCTGCTCGGAGCGTTATGGATGACGCTGCCGCTGGGTGCACAACCCTATTGCTCGGAGGTGTGGTGTGCCGACCAAGGCAACGGCACCTTCCGCAATCCGGTGTTGCATGCTGACTATTCGGATCCCGATGTGGTACGGGTAGGTGATGACTATTGGATGACCGCCTCATCGTTTAACTGCATTCCCGGTCTGCCGATTCTCCACTCGAAGGATTTGGTGAATTGGAGTTTGGCCGGATATGCACTCGAGGAGCTCGTTCCTACGGATTTCTTCCGCCAACCACAACACGGCCGTGGCGTGTGGGCTCCCTGCATCAAATACCACGACGGATGGTACTACATCTATTGGGGCGACCCCGATTTCGGTATCTATATGGTTAAGACCCAGCATCCGCGCGGCAAGTGGGAGAAGCCCGTATTGGTCAAGGCCGGCAAGGGTCTGATTGACCCCTCGCCACTGTGGGACGATGATGGGCGACTCTATCTGGCGCATGCCTGGGCCGGCAGTCGTTCGGGCTTGAACAGCATCATCTCGCTCGTCGAACTGAATCAAGAGGGTACGGCCTGCATCTCGAAAGAGGTGATGATTTTCGATGGCAACGATGGCATCAATCACACCATCGAGGGAGCTAAGCTCTACAAGCGTAACGGTTGGTACTACATCTTTGCACCGGCCGGCGGTGTCGCCACCGGCTGGCAGGTTGTGCTTCGCTCGAAGGATATCTACGGGCCCTATGAGGCGCGCATCGTCATGGCGCAAAACGACAGTCCGGTAAACGGTCCGCATCAAGGAGCATGGATCGAGACCCCTCAAGGAGAGTCATGGTTCCTCCATTTCCAAGATAAAGGCACCTATGGGCGCATCATACACCTCAATCCGATGAAGTGGTTAGACAATGATTGGTGTGTCATCGGAGAGGATTCCGACGGAGACGGCTGCGGAACACCCGTTCTGAACAGCCGACTCCCTATCGGAGGGGTCAGCAAACCCTGCACACCGCAGGAGAGCGACGAATTTGAGACACGCACATTAGGGTTGCAATGGCAGTGGCATGCCAATCCCGAAGATTGGTTCTCGTTCTCGAGTGGCTACGGCTTCCTGCGCCTCTACGCCTCGCGTGAAAAGTTTGTCAATCTCTGGAGTCTGCCGAACCTGCTGTTGCAGAAATTCCCCGCCGAAGCCTTTACGGCAACCACCAAGATGCGTTTTGCATCGAAGGGGCAAGGCGATAGCGGCAACCTGCTGGTCATGGGCTACGACTATGCCCGTCTGGCTATTACGCGCCAAGGAAACGAGGCGGTCATCGAATTGGTAACCTGCCACAATGCCGACCGCAACGCTCCCGAGCAGCGTATCGAATTGGAGCGCACGTCGCTCACCCGCCACGCAAGTGGAGCCATTCCACTCTACACGACCGACGTATGGTTCCGTGTCAAGGTGGAGCAGGGAGGTATTTGCCACTTTGCATATAGCCTGGATGGGAAGCATTTCAAGGCCATCAAGCACCCCTTCAAGGCGCGTGTGGGCAAATGGATTGGGGCCAAAGTGGGTCTTTGCTGCCTGAATAACGGAGGCCGGGTAGACCGTGGATGGATCGATGTCGATTGGTTCCGCATCACGAAGAACGACTAATAAAAAACGATTGAGCATAGATGAAAAACGCATTCAAATGGGTAGTGGCAAGCCTCTGCATCGGCTTTGCAGGGTGCTCGTCACCAAGTAGTTTCAGCGAGCAGGCGCTCGACTATTGTGCCGCTCAAACCGAACGAGCCTTGGAGGAGTTGCAGCCTCTTGATTACATGCTTTCACCGCGCAATATCGCCCCCGACGAGCATCAATGGAGTTTGCGCCCCGTATCGAAGGAACTCTGGACCGAAGGGTTCTGGCCGGGCATCTTGTGGTATACCTACGAGCATACGGGCGACGAGCAGTTCCGCCAGGCCGCCGAGGGCTACACCGAAGTGTTAGGCTTCCTAAAAGATATGCCCGCCTATGACCATGACCTGGGGTTTATCATCTTCAACAGCTACGGAAACGGCTATCGTCTGACCCAGAATCCGCAATACAAAGAGGTGATTCTGGCGATTGCCGACCGTATCATCGAGCTCTTCAACCCACAGGTCGGGACCTTGTTGTCGTGGCCACGCGAGGTGGAGAATTTCGGCGGCCACAACACCATCATGGACAATATGATTAACCTCGAGACGCTCTTCTGGGCCTCGGAGGCAAGTGGCAATCCACGCTATGCCGAGATTGCCCGCATGCACGCCGATACGACCATGGAATACCACTTCCGCCCCGATGGCAGTTCTTACCACGTAGCGGTCTACAATGCCGAAACAGGCGCGTTTATGCGCGGATGTACCCACCAAGGCTACGCCGACGACTCGATGTGGGCGCGCGGCCAGGCGTGGGCCATCTATGGCTACACGATGTGTTATCGCTTTACGAAGGATGAACGCTATCGCGAGATGGCCTGCAAAGCAGCGGATATTTACCTCAAGCAACTACCCGAGGATCTCGTCCCCTACTGGGATTTCAACGATCCGAAGATTCCTGCGGCCCCGCGTGATGCATCGGCAGCTGCCGTGGTGGCATCGGCACTCATCGAACTGTCAGGATATGTTGACGGAGAACAGGGGGCTGCATACTTGAAATCGGCCGAGCAGATGTTGCAATCGCTCGACGCCTCCTATCGTGGTGGCGATGCCTGTCCGGCATTCCTCATCCACTCGACCGGCCACCATCCGGCCGGCTCGGAGATTGACTATGCCATCGTCTATGCCGATTACTATTACATCGAAGCGTTGCTGCGCCTAAAGCAGTTGCGTCAAGCGTAACATAACCACTGCAAACCAACACGAATACCGATTGACAGATGGATTTTGTATCTACCAAACAGCTGTCAATCGGTTTTTTCTATCGGTAAATTCAGCTCGATTTTGTTTGCAGATTCGCGAAAAAATTGCGAAATTGCAACGGGATAGGAGCTTTTTGCAAAGCGAGCAGCAGCCCCCCCCAACCCTCATAACAAGATAGCACAAATAATTACTCATTTATACCGCTTTTTACACTATGTATAGCCAGGACAAACGCATCGTCATCACACTCGATGCCGGTGGTACAAATTTCGTGTTTGGTGCGATGCAGGGCAATCGCCCCATCGTTGATCCCATCACGCTTCCTTCACAATCAGATAATCTGGATCGTTGCCTGGGGGCCATGGTCGAGGGTTTTGAGCGCATCATGGCGCAACTCGACGAGAAACCCGTCGCCATCAGTTTCGCCTTCCCGGGCCCGGCCGACTACCGCAATGGTATCATCGGAGGTTGGCTGCCGAACTTCCCCTCGTTCCGCGAGGGTGTGGCACTGGGGCCTTTCCTCGAGGAGCGTTTCGGGATTCCGGTCTACATCAACAACGATGGCGACCTGTTTGCCTATGGCGAGGCTCTGGGCGGTGCACTGCCGATGCTCAACGAGCAGTTGGCGGCTGCCGGTAGCGAGAAACGCTACCGCAACCTGGTCGGCTACACCTTCGGCACGGGATTCGGTGTGGGTATCGTCATTGATGGCCGTCTGAATCGTGGCGATAACTCGTGTGTCGAGACCTTCTGTCTCGAGCACCACTCTAAGCCGGGTGTCATCGTCGAGGAGGGCGTTTCGATTCGTGCCGTAAAACGGGTCTATGGCGAGCTGACCGGCAATCCGAATCATGGTCTGGAGCCCAAAGATCTGTTCGACATTGCTGAAGGGAACCGCGAGGGCGACCAGGAGGCTGCTCGAAAGGCCTTTGCCGAGATGGGTGCCACGGCCGGCTATGCGATGGCTACGGCCGTAACATTTGTCGATGGCCCGATTGTCATCGGTGGCGGTGTGGCCGCAGCATCGAAGTATATCCTGCCGAGCCTCTTCGAAGCCATGCGTTCGAAACTCAGCACCCTCTCGGGTGAGGAGGTGCGCCGTGTCCAGATGGAGGTCTACGACCTCGACAACGAGGCTGAATTTGCCCGCTTCGCCAAAGGTGCTGCCCGCCCGTTGAAGGTCTACGGCTCGGAGCGCACGGTGAACTACGACCCCGAGAAACGCATCGGTATCCTCATCTCGAAACTTGGCGCAAGCCGTGCCATTGCACTCGGAGCCTACGCATTTGCCCTCTCGATGCTTGACGAAAAATAGCCTATGTATAAGTTTCAGCCCATCTATAAAACGACCGTCTGGGGCGGTGAGCGCATCGCCTCGTTCAAAGGGGTCGAAAACGGCCTTACACATGTCGGCGAGAGTTGGGAACTCTCGGGTGTCAAAGGAAGCGAATCGGTGGTGACGGAGGGAGACCATATCGGTTGTGCCCTGCCCGAATTGGTCGCTTGCGAAGGTGCTGCGTTGGTCGGGAAGAAGAACCTGGAACGCTTTGGCGAGGAGTTTCCGTTGCTCATCAAATTCATCGATGCTCGCGACAACCTCTCGATTCAGGTACACCCTGACGATGCGCTTTCGATGGCTCGCCACGGCAAGAAGGGTAAGACTGAGATGTGGTACATCCTCGATGCCGAGCAGGATGCTTCACTTATCTCGGGTTTCTCTCGCCAAATAACCCCAGAGGAGTACACCGCGCTGATTCACGAGAATCGCATCACGGAGGTGCTGGCTCGTCATGCCGTGAAAGCCGGAGACTGCTTCTTCCTGCCGGCCGGACGTGTACACGCCATCGGTGCCGGTACGCTTCTGGCCGAGATTCAGCAGACGTCGGATGTAACCTATCGTGTCTACGACTATGGACGCATGGGTCTCGACGGCAAGCCACGTGAACTGCACATTGACGAGGCTCGGGAGGCTATCGACTATCGCCTCTACGACGACTATTGCACCCGCTACACCGCTACCCCCAACGAGGGGTGTGAGTTGGTGCAGTGCGACTACTTTACCACCTCGCTCTATGAGCTGACCAAGGATATCGACCTGCCGGTTGCACCGCTTGACTCGTTTGTCGTGGTCATCGCACTCGAAGGTGCCGGCCGGCTCTCGACCGAGGATGGCCACACGATGTCGATTCGTCAGGGCGAGACGGTCTTGGTGGCTGCCCGCCACGAGCACTTGACGGTACATCCCGAGGGGAGACTGAAGTTCCTCACTGCCTCTATTTAGCGCAATTACAAACCAAACAGTTATACTATGAACAACTCTATTTCCAAACTGATGCCCGTCCTCTTCGGATTCTTTGTGATGGGCTTCTGCGACGTGGTAGGTATCTCGACCAGCTACGTCAAGAGCGATTTCGACTTGAGCGAGTCGTTGGCTGGCTTGATTCCCTCGATGGTCTTCATCTGGTTCCTGCTCCTCTCGCTGCCGTTTGCCATGCTCATGAACCGCATCGGTCGCAAGCAGATGGTACAGTTGAGCAACGTGGTGACAATCATCGGTATGCTGATTCCCTTCTTCCACTACGATTTCGTAACCTGCATGGTGGCCTTCGTGCTGCTCGGTATCGGTAACACGATGTTGCAGGTATCGCTCATGCCGCTGCTCTCGAATGTTGTGAAGGGCGAAACCTACGCCAGTTCGCTCACCACGGGACAGGTCGTGAAGGCCGTATCGTCGTTTGCAGGTCCCTTCATCGCCGCTTTTGCCGCCAAGACACTCGGCAACTGGCAGTATCTCTTCCCGATTTATGCCGCCATCACCCTCCTGTCGGCCTTCTGGTTGCTCTGCACCCCCATCAAGGAGGATGCTCCGGCGACCAAATCGTCGTCGATGGGCGAGATTCTCGGCCTGCTGAAGGATAAGCGCATTCTGATTCTCTTCTTCGGTATCTTCTTCGTGGTGGGTGTCGATGTAGGTACCAACACGGTGGCTCCGAAGCTGCTCATCGAGCGTGCCGGCATGAGTGTTGAGGAGGCCGGTTATGGTTCGAGTGTCTATTTCGTATGTCGCACGATTGGTGCGCTGATTGGTTCGTTTATGCTGATGAAGATTAGCGAACGTCTCTACTTCCGCCTCAACATCTTTGCAGCCCTGATTACCATCGGTCTGCTCTTCTTCCTGCAGGCTACATCGGCCGTATTGGCACTTGTGGGTCTGATTGGATTCTTCTGCTCGAGTATCTTCCCGATTATCTACTCGGCAGCCCTCAAGGCTCGTCCCGAAAAGGAGAACGAAATTTCGGGTCTGATGATTATGGGTGTCTTCGGTGGTGCCGTGATTCCGCCCGCCATGGGTATCATGACCGACCTGATTGGCAACCAAGCCGGCTCGCTCATCGTGCTGACCGGTACGATTGTCTACCTGACCGGTTGTGCCCTTTGGCTCAAAGGTGCAAAGAAATAAGCACCTCTATGCAACACAAAAAGGAGCCGCACGAAATCGTGCGGCTCCTTTCATTTATAAGGTAATAGGCAACTACTGCGTTACCTTCTCCAACCACTTCACCATAGCCAGCATCGCCACCATCGAGATACCGCACACAACGACGAAGACGGTCCATGTGGCCGAAATCGAAATCGAGTTGTAGAGAATCGGGCCGAGGAACAAAAGACCGTTACCGAGTGCCGTAGCACCCAGCCAGCAACCCTGCATCAGACCCTGCAACTTCTGCGGAGCGACCTTCGACACGAACGACAGACCCAGCGGCGAGATGAAGAGCTCGGCGATGGTCAGAATGAGGTAGGTAGCCGCCAGCAACCAAGGCGTAACACGCTGTGCGATGTCCAGACCACCCATAGCCTCCACCTCGGCACGTGTCGGCAGACCCAGCGAACCGAAGACCATCAGCACGTAAGCCGCAGCGGCAATACCCATACCGATAGCAATCTTCATCGGGGTCGAGGGCTCCTTACCACGAGCACGCAAAGCAGCGAAAATAGCAATCACAATCGGCGTCAGCACCACCACGCAAATCGGGTTGGCCGACTGGAAAATCTCAGCCGAAATCGGCATGCCGAAGATCTCCAGACGGGTGTAATCCTGCGCAAAGAGCGTCAGCGTCAAACCATTCTGGTGGAACGAGAACCAGAAGAAAATCACGATGGCAAAGACGGCAAACAGCGCATACAGACGCTGCTTAATCTCCTTGGCATCCTGCTGAATCTCGGCTTTCGAAACCTCCTTCTTACCGGCACCCTGCGGATCGGGCAGGTTCTTCTTGTTGCTCATGAACATCACGAGCGAGAACAACATCGCCACGATAGCCACACCAAACGCGTAGTGGAAACCCGTATTGAAGGCGTTGAGATACTCCTGGGCAAAAACAGCCAAATCGGCCGGAGCACCATTCATGCTCACCTGCGCAGCCAGCTCCGTGAAGCGACCATTTATCACCTCCTCCGACATCGTGCCATTGTTGAACGAGTGGCAAAGAGCCGAAAGGTCTGAGTTGTAGAGGAAGCCCTGCGATTTAAGCCACCAGTTACGAACACCGACAGCAGCAAACGGTGCAACCATGGCACCGATGTTGATGAACATGTAGAAAATTTGGAAGCCCGTATCGCGCAACTTGGCATAGGTCTCGTTGTCATAAAGCTGACCTACGAGTGCCTGCAAATTACCCTTAAACAGACCATTACCAAAAGCAATCACCATCAGCGCACCCACGATAATCGTCTTCGAGGTAATCGAAGGAATCATCAGCAACACATAACCGATGGTCATCACCAACAAACCTGCGATAATCGTACCCTTGTAGTTGCGCAGACGGTCGGCAATGAAACCTCCGGCCAACGCCAAGATGTAGATCGAGGTGTAGAAGAACGAATAAATACGGCCGGCCGCCTCGCTGTCGATGCCGAACTTCGACATCAGGAAGAGGGTCAAAATAGCCATCATCGTGTAGAAGCCGAAGCGTTCACCGGTGTTAGCCAATGCGGCCGCAATCAAACCTTTGGGTTGTTTTAGCATAATGTTTAATTTTTATTGAGTTTATGAATTTCATTCAACGCGGACAAATATAACGAAATTTTTTTTATATTTGTATATTAAACGAAGTCTCACATGGAAAAAAGCAGACAAAGATTACCCATCGTCGCTGCCGACGAATGGCTCGAACCGGTCGAAGGAGAACTGGAAGCCCGCTATGACCGCTATATGGGAAAGATGGAGGAGATCGAATCGTCCGGCGGTTCGATCACGGACTATGCCAACGGCTACCGCTATTTCGGGTGGCAGTGGGACGAGGTGCTCGACGGCTGGTGGTTCCGTGAGTGGTTGCCCGCAGCGCACGACGTCTACCTCTTTGGCGACTTCAACAATTGGCAACGCACCGAGTTACGCCTGAAGCGCGATGCGCATGGCGTGTGGAGTCTCTTCCTGCCGGCTGCCATGTACCGCGACCGCCTGACACACGGCTCGCTCTACAAAATCCATGTCCATGGCGAAAACGGATGGCATGACCGCATTCCGGCCTATGCCACACGCGTCGTACAAAACGAGGATTCGAAGGATTTTGCTGCTCAATTTTGGTGGCCGACGGAAGCCTTCGACTGGCAGGGCGATGCCTTTGATATTCGCACAAATGGGCCACTGCTCATCTACGAGGCACATGTCGGCATGGCGCAAGAGAAGGCGGGCGTGGGCACCTATCGCGAATTCACGAAGAAGATTCTGCCCATCATCAAACGCAACGGCTACAACGCGGTACAGTTGATGGCCGTCGCCGAGCACCCCTACTACGGCTCGTTCGGCTACCATGTATCGAATTTCTTTGCCCCCTCGTCACGTTGCGGTACCCCCGAGGAGCTCAAAGAGTTGATTCGTCGTGCCCATGAGATGGGGATTGCCGTCATCATGGACCTCGTGCATGCCCACTACGTGAAGAACCTCAACGAGGGTATCAACGAACTCGATGGTTCGGATCACCACTATTCGAAGGCAGGGGAAGCGGGCGACCAACCCTACTGGGATTCGAAAATCTTCGACTACGGCAAGCGCGAGGTGCAGCACTTCCTTCTCTCGAACATCAAATATTGGCTCGAAGAGTATCACTTCGACGGATTCCGCTTCGATGGCGTCACCTCGATGCTCTACCACCACCACGGATACATCGATTTCGATACCCGTGAGAAGTTCTTCGACGAAGGGGTCAACACCGATGCCATCTGCTACCTCACACTCGCCAACCGGCTGATTCACGACCTCCACCCGGGGGCTGTAACCATCGCCGAGGATGTGAGCGGTATGCCCGGCATGTGCATCCCCTCGGAGGAGGGAGGCATCGGATTTGACTATCGCCTCGGCATGGCCATCCCCGATTTTTGGATTAAACTCCTGAAAGATATCCCCGATGAGGATTGGAACATCTGGGAGATGTGGTCGGTCCTCACAAACCGTCTGCCGGCCGTCAAGACGGTTGCCTACGCCGAGTCGCACGACCAGGCGCTGGTGGGTGACAAGACCATCGCCTTCCGCCTGATGGACAAGGAGATGTACTCCGACATGAACCGCGCATCGGAGAATCTGATTATTGAGCGCGGCATGGCTCTGCACAAGATGATTCGCCTGATGACCATCGCAACAGGTGGTCAGGCTTACCTGAATTTCATGGGCAACGAATTTGGCCACCCCGAGTGGATTGACTTCCCGCGCGAGGGCAACGATTGGAGTTACGCCCACGCTCGTCGTCAATGGTCACTCGCCACCAACGGATTCCTGCGCTATTCGTTCCTCGGAGAGTTCGACCGTGCCATGATTCGCCTCATCAAGAAATATAAGGTGCTCGAAGATGGCTATGCATGGAACCTGCAGATGGACGAGCAGAACAAGACCATCGTCTTCTCGCATGGTCGCCTGCTCTTCGTCTTCAACTGGCACCCCACAGCTTCGATTCCCGACTACGAGTTGCCGGTACAGAAGGCGGGCAAGTATGTGCCCATCCTCTCGACCGACGAGAAACGCTTCGGAGGCCACGAAACGGCCGACCTCACCAGCGAACACTTCTCGTTCAATGTCAAAGACGAGGAGGGTAACTTATGGCCTCGCCTGAAGATTTACAACGTAGCCCGCACGGCAACGGTCTATCTGCGCAAGCGGTAAAACATAACACCACAAACCAGTCAACCAATGTTTTGGCTATTTATACTCGGACTTCTCTGTTTCGTGTTGTTTGGCGCAGTAGCCGCAAACGAGAAGCAGCAGCACCCACCCACCCGACCAACCTTCGATGACGAGTTGGATGAGTTGGATGAGTTGGATGAATTTGACGAGTTTGACGAGGATGACGAGGATAGCGACACACCTCATTACGAACCATATGCAAAACCGCCCTATCCCGAATGCGAAGGCGAGCAGGCCTACTATGTCGGACTGAAGAGCATCGGACTCTCGGCGCGTCACGGATACGAAAAGACGCAGATGGTCGGCATGTATTACCGCGAGCTGGACATTTGCGACATCGGTAAGTTTGAGGGATATGCCGAGGCCCAAACCGACAACCCGCACGATCCGCATGCCGTTGCCATCTATCGCGAGGATGGGCTTCATCTCGGATTCTTGTGTCGTGGAGAGTCTTTAGTCCACGCATTGATTCTGAAACAAGGTGGACGTGTGCATTGCTATGGCTACATCTGCATTCGCGGTATTGGTTGCACGACCCGCGAGCCCATCGGTTTTTATGCCCATGTCTGCGTGGAAGTGGAGCCGGAAGCAGTAACCGAGCGTAATGCACCGTACAACACGACCGACAAGTTTTACACCTACGAGCCGGGCGCCCTGCAAAAGATGTTGGAAGAATATCAGCGTAAATAGGGCTCTCACGCCGCGCAAGCGGTAGCCGACAGACAACCGAACAACAAAAAAAAGAGGCCTCACAGCCTCTTTTTTTTGCGTTTGCATCTCACGGTGATTACTCCGCCCCCTTCTTGCGCTTGCGGGGAGTCTCCTCCTTCACCAAATAGCGCGACAAGGTCTGCTGCAGACGGGCCGGCTCAATATCGCGGCGCAATTGTCCGTCATGAGCGATGGCAATGCCGCCCGTCTCCTCCGAAACAACGACAATCACTGCATCCGAGATTTCGCTCATGCCGATGGCCGCACGGTGGCGCGTACCATAATCCTTCGGCACCTCACTCTGGGTCACAGGCAGGATGCATTTGGCAGCCACGATGCGCTCGCCATCCACAATCACCGCTCCGTCGTGCAACGGGGCGTTCTTGAAGAAGATATTCTTCAACAACGACACCGAAGTCTTGGCATCAATGGCGATACCACCCTCCTCGATAAGGCGCAAATCACTCTCACGACGGATGACAATCAAAGCTCCGGTCTTCGTTGCGGCCATATCCCGACAAGCGGTTACAATCGGAGCGATATTGATTTGGTGCTTATCCTCCTCGGTGATGGAGAAGATGCGCGAGATGAAATTAAAATGCTTTTGGCGCATACCAATCAATTGCAGAAAGCGGCGCAACTCGGGCTGGAACAGGATAATCAGTGCTATCACACCGACCGAGATCACCTGCCCTAGAATCGAGGACAAGAGCTCCATGTTGAGCGTGCGCACCACGACCCACAAGAGGTAAATCACGATGATACCCGAAAGGATGTATGGGGCATTCGTACCGCGTGTTACCCGATAAATCCAATACATGATGGTAGCCACCAGCACGATATCGACCAGGTCGATGAGCGTAAAGGGAACAAAATCCATAATTCGATTGATTGGAAAACTCCTCAGCAAAAAAACGCCGGCTCTAAAAAACCGGCGTTACAAATTTTTATCCGATCGCCTACTCGGCCTTCTCTGCAGCGTAGAGTTCGTTGGCCTTGGCCAGCACGGCAGCCGTGATGTTGAGCGTCGTATCGGCATCCATCAGGGCGTTCGAGTTCACGATGAGCTTGTAGCGACCATCGGCATTCACCTCACGCACGGCACGCATCACCAAGTCTTGTACACGATTCGTGAAGACTACATTCTCCTCATCGAGGGTCTGAGCCTCCTTCTGGGTATTCGACTGGAACGAAGCGGCGCGCTTCTGAATGCTCTCCTGCTTCGACTGAGCGTCACGCGTCGTAATCAGACCCTTCTCATACTTCTCCTGCAGAGCAGCCACCTCGGCCTGGAACGAACGCTCCTTCTTGGCCCAACTCTCCTGTGCCTTGCGGGTCTTCTCGGCCAATACCGTACCCTCGGTCTTCATCAGTTCGCACTCGGCGATGACCTGCTCGGCGTGTACATACGCAATATCCGAACCTCCGATGGCATTCGTAGCACCCTCGGCCTTCTCATCCTGCGCTGCATTATTCGTCGTGCAGGCTGTCAATGCGCAAGCCGCAGCCAGCGCGAAAACAAAGATTTTTTTCATCGTTTCTATTCGTTTTTTATAAATTGATTCGTAAAAAGTTTGCAAATGATTGACAAAGGTAAGAAAAATTCTTTATTTTTGCCCTTCGAAAGCCAAAAAATAGACACAAAAGCGGTAAAGAGCACCAACAAACAAAGGCAAGCCATTAGTAAACAGCCTATTATGTACGAATACATTCGAGGAAAAGTAGCAGAAATTGCCCCTACCTACGCCGTCATTGACGCCGCAGGTGTGGGTTACTACCTCCATATCTCGCTCGAAACCTTCTCGGCCATCGAACATGCCGACGAGGCCAAGTTGTGGGTACACTACATCGTACGCGAAGATGCACAATTACTCTATGGGTTTGCTTCACGCGAAGAGCGCGAATTGTTTCGTCTGCTCATCGGAGTTTCAGGCGTAGGAGGCAACACCGCCCGCATGATTCTCTCGACCTACTCGCCACGGGAGGTGCAGGGCATCATCGCGGCCGGCAATGCCGTACTCTTGAAGAATGTCAAGGGGCTCGGCCTGAAAACAGCCCAGAAAATCATCGTGGAGTTGACCGGTAAGGTCATCGACCTTGGCGCAGCACCCGACATGGGTGTGGCCAATGCCTCTTCAGCGCAATTTGACGAGGCGTTGCAGGCGTTGCAGATGCTGGGCTTTGCCAAGCAGGCTGCCGAGAAAAATCTGCGAGCCATCCTCAAAGAGCAGCCCTCGATTCCGGTCGAGGAGCTTATCCGCCAGGCTTTGAAACAATTATAAGCATCCTTAAGCCCCAATCCAATCACTATGCTACGTATCACCCTGCTTGTTATCATCTGTTTTGTTGTACTGATTCTCGCCATCCAGTACATCAAGCATCGTCGTATTCGACGCTTGACCAACGCTCGTCGTGACTACACACGCCGCGGATAGGGCTACTTTTCGGCGAAAAAGCATCTTTCAGATACTATTTCAACGCTTTTTTGCGTTCATTGTGCGGAAAACAAGATTGTTTTTCGTAACTTTGCACGTTATCTGTATCAACAACAATGCGAATTGCTACCATCATAGCGGCCCTCCTGTTGCTGTCGGCCGCCTGTTCGAAAGAGGATGAGGATGTGCTCTCCAAGCAAAAAGAGCGCATGATTTCATACCTCGAATCGACCCACAATCCCCGCCTCGTCTTCTCTGAAGAGGTCGAAGAGGGGGTCGAGCAGGCCTTCTACACCATTCATGGCGATGCCGTATATCGCTACATCGACGGCTACTACAACCCCAGCCGCCCGAATCGCACAGAGGTAACCGAAAGTTCGAAGGTAACCATCACTTTCAGTGCCTACCTCTTCAACTACACGAATATCACGACCGACGGGTCGCGCATCACGGCACCCTACTACTCAAACAACCCGCTCTATGAGGAACTCTTCTACCGCCCCATCGAGGAGGGTGGTCTCGGGCTGACCCCCGGAGCATGGAGTTTCGAGCCGTTGGTCATCGACCTTGGCTCGGCACCCCTTATCGAGGGATTGCGCCTCGCGCTGATTGGTTGCCGCGAACGTGACCGTGTCGAAGCCTTCATGACCTACAACATGGCCTATGGCGATAAATACCTCAATTTTATCGAGAAGGAGCAACCTATCGCCTATTTCTTCACCATCGACAAGGTCGAATAACACACCGCTAAAATAAGACAAGAGATATGCACTTCATGAAACACCTTTTACCGATCGCCGCTGCGTTGATGCTGGTGGCCTGCGCTAAGGAGACCACCGAGCCCTACTCGAAGTTCGAGAATCTCGCGCTCGAGGCGTGGATGTCGCAGAATCGCCCCGAGTTGGTCGATAACCTCCAGGTCTTCGAGGATGAGGATTCGCGCTTCTACATCGATGTTCTCGAGGCCGGTAATCAGCAAGACGCCCCTCTCAACGACACGATTCGCTGGGTTCGCTTTAATATCTCGGGACGCGACTTGGCCGGCAACATCATCCTGACGCGCAACGCCCGTGAGGCCGAGTTGGCCGGTACCTTTACCAAATACACGCACTACGTACCCTACTACATGTATAGCGGTGATGCCTACTACACGCTCATGGAGGGCACGTGGCTGGCCATGCGTCGCGAGCAGGTATTCGGCGCAGATTACTACCAGAACAACAAGGATCGCCTTGGCCTGAGCGAGAACAAATACAAGATGCGTGTAGGCGACAAGGTAACCCTCTACATGCCGTCGAGCGTAGTTGGAGGAGGCCTTTCGGGCGATGGTGGTTACGAGGGTCAATATACGCTCGATGCCGGCAAGCCGCTGATTGCGACGCTGACCATCTGCGACACGGTAAAGAATCCCTTGCAGCGTGAAGCTCTTGACATCGACGCCTTCTGTTATGCCAATGGAGGTGCACAAATCTTCATCAAGGAGGACGAAGACGATAAGACCGACGAGGTGGATAACGCTACGGAGATTGAGGGTATCGCCTGTGTCGAGCTGACCGAGCCCACGAAAAACGAAGACGAGAGTTACACCTACCCCGAGACCCACCCGTTGCACACCGCCGCCCGTTGGGTAAGTGCTTGCGACTCGGTGGCACAGCTCTACGTAAACCATCGTTTCGACCCGACGAACAACGCCAACGAGATGGTCTACGACCTCGACTTCAACAAGAAGGTAACCATCAAGAAGGGGAACTACCCGCGCTATGGAGAGATGACCTACGGTCCCTATCACGTCGGAGTTGAGCCCTACACGAATGAGGGTGCGGTAGCCTCCATCAACCAGCAAATTGCGGCCAAACTCAAGGAGCGTTTCCACAGCGATAAGCCCTATGTAGGTCTTGAGCAGTTGATTGCGGAGGGTGCCGACTCGGTGAAGTTGGATGGAACGGCCGAAATTTGGTACATTGGTCGCTTCCTCGACGGTTTCATCTTCGACACGAACATCGACGAGGTGAAGGAGATTATCTACGGCGAGGTTTCCTCCACCGGCTCGGCTTTAAGTTATACGCCCGAGGAGGGTGGCCTCATCAATGCCTTCTACTACGCCATTCCCAACATGCGCTACGGCCAGTGGGGTGCGCTGATTACCTCCTCGACCCACGCCTATGGTGCTACGGGGCAAACCGGCAGCACAACCAGCTCATCGGGCTATTCGTCGAGCTACTACGACTACCTGAACTACCTGAACTATTACAACTATTATAATAGCTACTATGGTGGTTACGGCATGGGAGGCTATGGCGGTTATGGCGGCTACTATGGCAACTATTACGACTCGTACTACGGAGGCTACGGCTATGGCGGTTACTATGATCCCTATTACAGCGGATATTACAACAACTACTACGGCACCTCCGGCACAACAACCACGACCATTTCGACCACAACCGAGATTCCGTCGTATTGTCCGCTGATTTTCGAGTTCTACATCGAACCCAAAGAGTAACTTTTAGCGCAGTCGGCCTACCGCCGACTGCTTTTTTTTTGTGAGAAGGACATCCACCCCTCCCGATTGCCGAGAGGGGAGTGTTCCTGCGCAAAACAACCTTTTTTATCTTTTTTTACGGAAGAAATTTGGCAGAATCAAAAAATTGTCTTAATTTTATCTTGTGAATTTTATCAACTAACAAATTTCTACGGATATGATTATCACTTTTAATGAACTGCGCCGTATCAAGGACAGACTTCCGAGCGGTAGCTCGCAGCGTATTGCAGATGAATTGGGTTTGGACGTGGAGACCGTTCGCAACTATTTCGGTGGCAGCCACGCTTCGAAGGAGTGCGTAGGCGTTCACTTTGAGCCGGGACCGGATGGTGGCATTGTTACGCTCGATGATACCACGATTCTTGATGTCGCAATGCGCATCTTGAGCGAGCAGAAATAACCGCTCGTCGCAATAGTACGTACACAGGTCGCCTTCGGGCGGCCTGTTTTTTTGCTGTATATGGCTTTTTTCTACCCTCCCCTATTGCATATGTCAATGACAATGCCTACCTTTGTATCGGTTGCCGATATAACGACTTCCGACATAGCGATGGGGGGGGGCATGAAAGGGCAACCGGTGTAAGTAGAGCCACTACCATATAGTATGTATACCACAACCAACGCGCTGACCGAAGCGGTCTTCTACATCCTGCTGGCACTTGTCGAGCCGAAGCATGGCTACGGCATCATGCAGCAGACAGCCCTGCTCAGCCGAGGGCGTTTGACCCTCTCGGCAGGCACGCTCTATGGCGCATTGGCCACCCTGCAGGAGAAGGGATGGATTGAGCCACTGCCCGAGGAGGGACGCAAGAAGGAGTACCGCATCACGCAGGCGGGTCGCAGCGTGCTGGAGCAGGAGTTGGCTCGACTCAACGAGTTGGTCGAGAATGGGAATCGCATATTGAATCACTAAACAAGATAGCAGAGATGAAACAGATGGGCGAAATCAGAAAAGTATGGCGATTCTTCACCATCGCCGACTATGAACGTGAGGAGCAGTGGATTAACGAGATGGCACGCGAGGGATGGAATCTCACGGCGGTAGGCTTTTGTCGCTACATCTTCCGTCGTGGCACTCCGGGCGAATACATCTACAAGCTCGACATCGTCGAGCGTACCGAGTCGGACGAGGTACGAGAGAGTTATTTCAACTTCCTCACCGAGTGCAATATCCGCATCGTTGGGGAGTTCAAAGATTGGTTGTTCCTGCAACGACGTGCAGCGGATGGGCCCTTCGACATGAAGGATGACACCTACGCCAAACTGCGCACCGTGAATAAAATCTACTCCTTCTCGGTTCGCACGCTGTGTCGCCTGCTACGCATCTTCCTAATGCTGATTTTCCTCTGCTCGCTGGCCGATTGGTTTGCCCCTCACAGTGAATTCAGCGAGGTGTGCAGCGGCATCATGACGGGGATAGGTGTAGGTGGCATCTTGGCACTCAACCTCTTCTGGGTACCGATATTGCGCAAACTGCGTCGACAGGTCAACAAGCTCATTGACGAGACAGGGGTCATCATTTAACCTTTCAAACGGTAAAATATACGGCATGGTTTGGTTTTCGCCTCGGAGGAAGATACCTTTGAGTGAAAACCAACTTTGTGTATGATGAAACGCATCCTTTTTCTCCTGGTGAGCGGCTGGCTCATCGTCTCCTGTACCCAACTCCTCTATACGGCCTACCCTGCCGTAGGCAACCAGATGCAATCCGTTACCCGCCACATGACCGCCACCGAAGACCCTGCAACGGGGCTCTATGGCTACCTGAGCGATTATGGGTTATGGGTCATCGCCCCCACCTATCAGGATGCACAAAACTTCCACGACGGCATGGCACGTGTGAAAACCGGAGGTCGCTATGGGATCATCAACCCGTTGGGGCAATGGATTGTGCAACCCGTCTTTGATTGGGCCTTGTCGTGCGATCAGGCGGCAGCATCGATTCGCAAAGGGCGCATGGCAGGCATCGAGCTCTGGCTGATGGAGGACCCCGCAACGGAGCTATACGGCTATCTCAACCACTTCGGAGCCTGGCACATCACACCGCAATATGAAGATGGAGGCGAATTCGACAGCGATGGCTTTGCCGTAGCCAAACCCGTAGGTGGTCAGTGGGGTATTATCAATCGGCAGAATGAATGGGTCATCCAACCCAACTTCAACAACCGTTACGAGGCGCAAAACGCCTTGTCGCGCCTGAAGCGATAACCCTACCCGCATCCCCAAAATGAGGGCGCATCGCCTTGCCTGCAACGGCAAAGGGATGCGCCCTCTCTGTTCAACATCAGTGGTGGTGCACACACACCACAACTGCTCTTCAAGACCTATTTTTCAGCCTTATCGTTCGGTTGCTCCGTAGCCTGCTGTGCAGCGGCCTTCTGCTCCTTGTTGCGGTTGATGAAGAACTTGATAATCCACCAAAGGATAGCGATGCCGATAACAAAGAAAATCGAGAGGATAAAAATCACAATACCGACAGCCTTTGCTGCATCGACACCCAAACCGAAGCCTGAAGCGCAGATGCGCCACCATGTTCCAATCAAACCTAATTTGTTGCTCATAATACGTTATTTTAAGGGTTAAAGAAATGCATTAATAGACCTCTTCGTAGACACGACCGTTGCGATAGACACGACGGCGATATCCCATCATCGCAAAGATCACGATGGCAGCCATAACCATCAGAATCTGCAGGATAATCTTGAAGATAAGCACAATCATCGCAATGGCCGAGATGATGCAGCCGATGATATAGACAATCGAGAAGATCGTCACCCACAGCCCCGTCAGTCGACCGAAGGACTTCACATTGCGTTTGAAGGAGATGTAGAGACCCACGCCGAGCGTCCCGAGAAAACCGCCGATGCCCGCGATATCCATCAGGATCGTATTCCCAAGCCCTAACGCTGTTACGAGGAGGAGCAAGATGATGAATACCGGAATACAGAGTGCCAAACTCCATGCAGCGGGTTTCAGGCTGATCTTCCGATCATCGTCGGTAGGATCGTCGTTCCCCTCGAAGAGCGCCCGCTCGTAGAGTCGGATGCTGGCCACCTGTGCAGCGACCATCAAACCGAAGGGGATGACACGCCAAAGCGACCCGAAGAAGCCGTAGCGGTCATAGTCGCACCACCAGAAGATGTGGCTGCCAAATTTGGCATAACCATAGATTTCGATGAGCGAGAAGACTAAAATCGCCGCCGGTATCACGGCCAAGAAGAGGGGACGCATCGTCTTTATACCGCAGAAGAGATAGAGGAACGCCACCACCGCAGCAATGCCCATCACCAGGAGCATCATCTTCAAAGCGGCCGTCGTACCATAGAAACGACCGGCCATCGAGCTCATCAGTTTGCTCTTGCCGCGCATCATAAACTCCAACGCTTCAGCATCGTCGCTATCCTTGACCCGTATCTCACTCATGCTCACGCCGTAGTATTTTCCCTCCTCCTCGAAGACATAGCGATAATCGTCAATAAAGGTAATGGGCTTGAAGGTATATCCACGCTCGAAGAAGACCTTGGGGTTCTCCGTATAGGCGACATAGCCATTGGCCGTCTTTGTGAGTTCCTTACACTCGGCACCTTTACCACCCCACGGGTTGATCACCAACTCGACGTCGCGCTCCTTAAGCGTTTTGAGAATCAAGGCCGTTCGCTCCTCCGCGGAGAGCGTCTTCTGTTTCTCCTGTTTCTCCTCCTCCTTGGCCGAGAGCGTTGCGACGCTGACAAGAAGCGCAAGCGTTAGGAAAATAAATCGTTTCATGCTTACCACTGTTTTTGAGATTATTGTTGGTACAAAATTAAAAGACGACCCTTCGGGTCGCCTTTCATTGCATCAAAAAGAGCCTTTCAACCAATCAAAACCCCTATTTGGAGGATTGGCTACGCTCGATTTGAGCGCGATATTCGTTGAATGAGCACCCTTTGGCTCGCACAAAAACGCGGCGGAAGGTCGAGAGCGAATTGAACCCGCACTGCTCGGCAATCTCGGCCATCGTAGCGGTCGAGTCGGCATCGTGCAGATGTTGCAACGCAGCCTGCAAGCGATAGTCGTTGACGTAATCGTAGAAGGTGGTCTGCAAAGAGTTATTGAGGTAATTGGAGAGGTAGGTGCGGTTCGTACCGACCTGCATCGCCAAATCCGAAAGTGTCAGGTGCGGATTCACCCACAGCCGCTCCTCGGTCATCAGGCGTTGCAGTTTCTGCTCCAGCACATCGCCCAGCACACTATCGGCATGGGCTTTGGGGACATTCGGCAACGGAGCAATTTCCGGTGCCTGCTGGCGGTCGGCATAGTAGAGTGCCACGACCCACATCGTAAGCAGGGTCAACTGATAGAGACTATCCGACACCCACGACGAGTAGTAAGAGGAGATGGTCCATACCGCCAAGCAGATGGCCAACATCGCAGCCACACCCGACAACCAGCGCACATGCACCCGTTCGACATTTGAGTAGTTCTCGGCCAGCAGGCGATTGTAGCGACGCACAGCATATACCATATATATAATAAAGCCTACGGCATAGCACCACACAAAGATAAAGGTAGCATCGACAATCCACGCAGTCCCCGTCACGGCATAGCACAACACCGCGAAGAGGAAGGGCGAGGCCAGCCACAAGGCACGACGTAGGGTATACCACCCCGTATTGAGCAATTCGATGATGAAGTAGCATCCCGCAGGCACTGCTGTCATGTCAATCAGAATCAACAGATTCGACAGATAGTTTTCACGGAAGATGGGGGCTGCATAGAAGAGCAGATCCTTGACCTCCAAAAATCCCCAATAGAGCAGGACGTAGCCACACAACCGCTCCAACCGCGAGGCCTCCTTGCGACGAATGCGATACAGTCCCGCCTTGAGAAAGTAGAGGGTAACTGCTCCGTGGATAAAGTAGAAAAGTCGTTCGTCCAACATAGGCCGGTTGTCAATCTGTTAATTATTTGGGCTAAAATAGGAAAATTTGCCGAAAAACCAAATTCCCGCCATCAAATCTCGGATTTCACTCCGTAAAAATCGCTTACAGCCGGCCAAAACCGCCAGAACGGCCGACAAAAACCAACCTCAAAAAGCCTTTTTATGCCAAAGTGTACAGCCCGACTGACAAATTGGCAGAAAAATGGTTTTGGTACAAGGTTTGTTCAGTTTAGGGCGTAACCGCCCAGAAAAGTGGCAGAACAAAAGCAAACAAAAACAAATTAAATAATATTCGATTATGGCAAAGATTATTGGTATCGACTTAGGTACGACAAACTCCTGCGTAGCAGTGATGGAGGGCAACGAGCCCGTAGTTATCCCCAACTCGGAGGGTCATCGCACAACCCCCTCGGTGGTAGCCTTCACCGAGAACGGCGAGCGCAAGGTGGGCGATCCCGCCAAGCGTCAGGCGATCACAAACCCCAAGCGCACGGTCTTCTCGATTAAGCGTTTCATGGGCGAGCGTTATGACAACGTAGCCAACGACATCGCTCGCGCACCCTACACCATCGTTCGTGGCGACAACAACACACCGCGTGTAGACATCGACGGGCGTCAGTACACGCCGCAGGAGATTTCGGCCATCATATTGCAGAAGATGAAGAAGACGGCAGAGGATTATCTCGGCCAGGAGGTTACGGAGGCTGTTATCACCGTACCCGCCTACTTCTCCGACTCGCAGCGTCAGGCCACGAAGGAGGCCGGTGAGATCGCCGGTTTGAAGGTGCGCCGCATCATCAACGAGCCGACGGCTGCCGCTCTGGCTTATGGCCTGGATAAGAAGGATAACGACATGAAGATCGCCGTATACGACCTCGGTGGTGGTACGTTCGATATCTCGATTCTCGAGTTGGGTGACGGCGTATTCGAGGTGAAATCGACCAATGGCGATACGCACCTCGGTGGTGACGACTTCGACCACGTGCTGATCGACTACATGGCCGAGGCCTTCAAGGCCGAGCACGGCATCGACCTGCGTCAGGACCCGATGGCCCTGCAACGTCTGAAGGAGGCTGCCGAGAAGGCTAAAATCGAGTTGTCGAGCTCGACCACGACCGAGATTAACCTCCCCTACATTATGCCCGTAAATGGCATTCCGCAGCACCTCGTGATGTCGCTCACACGCGCCAAATTCGAGCAGTTGTGCGACCACTTGATTCGCAAGACCATCGAGCCGTGCAAGACCGCACTGCGCGATGCCGGCCTCTCGGCTTCGGATATCAACGAGGTGATTCTGGTCGGTGGTTCGACCCGTATCCCCGCCATCCAGAAGATTGTCGAGGATTTCTTCGGCAAGGCTCCCAACAAGTCGGTGAACCCCGACGAGGTAGTTGCCGTAGGTGCCGCTATTCAGGGTGGTGTCCTCACGGGCGAAGTGAAGGATGTACTGTTGCTTGATGTAACGCCCCTCTCGCTCGGTATCGAGACGTTGGGTGGCGTGATGACGAAACTCATCGATGCCAACACAACCATCCCGACCCGCAAGTCGGAGGTCTTCTCGACGGCTGCCGACAATCAGCCTTCGGTAGAGATTAACGTATGCCAGGGCGAGCGTCCGCTGGCTCGCGACAACAAGTCGATTGGCCGCTTCCACCTCGATGGTATTCCGGCCGCACCGCGTGGCGTGCCGCAGATTGAGGTGACGTTCGACATC
>JAGAPT010000056.1 GCA_017623115.1 Alistipes sp. | reverse complement strand
GTACGCCCTGCTTGAACAACTCGTCGAGCCGGTTGATGAAGAGCGACGGCTGGAACACCTTGCCGGGCGAGACGTGAAGCCACCCGTCTTTTATCCACTGCTCATACAAGGCGCGGATGCTCGACTGCTCCAGCGTGTCTTCCTTGATCCATGCGTCGCAATCGGCAAAGAACTCCGTGCCGCGTCCGCTGGGGTGCTTCCGCGCTGCCAGATAGCTGGCCGTGTGGAGGTCGTCGCCCTGACTGAAATCGAGTCCAACAAACACCACCCATCCGTCTTTCTTCGTGCATTGGTCGATGCGTCGGTCAGTCTGTAGCGGTCTGACCTGCTCGGCCTTCACCCACTCCTGGATGGTGGCACCCTGCCAGATATTAAAGTCCTTGGTGAGCACCTCCTTGCGGGTGTCCTCGCTGGCACGTGCCTCGTGGAGTCGCTCGCGGTAGTATGTGGGCTGTACGGTGATGCCGATTGAGCGGTTCACCTTGCGGAACAGTTCGGGGTCATCCAGCTTGTCGAGGTCTTCGGTCACCTCCCACGGGTCGAGCTGAAGCAGAAACGAGAAGCGGCTGTCGTTGGGTGTGCGGTGCGGCGTGCCCAGCGGGTAGTCGAGTTCCTGGAGCAACGTCGGCTGTACGTGATTCTGTAGGATGTCCTTGTAGGGACCTTCCTTCACGAGTCCGGCGGTGGTGGTGTGCATGAGCAGCTTTTCACGACGCGGACCAGTAGAGCCCCAGCACACCTCCACGAGCTGTTGCATGTCGCTCTTGCCGTTGATGTAGTCGGCTGAGCCGTGCTCGTCGGCATGGATGATGTAACCGTAGAGTCCATCCTTCTTCTTACCGCCTGCCGACATCACCTTGATTTCGCCCTTCATCTTGTGACCGGGCTGCCAGTTCATCTCGTCGGCAGTCAGTCGGAAGAACTTGCCGCCCATGCGGTTCAGACAGGTGGGGTCTATCTGCGTGGCAAACTCCTTGATGGCTTTGTAGGCTATCTTTGCCTGTTCACGGCTGTTGGCACAGATGAGTGCCTGACCGTTGGCAGGACCGAGGAAGCACACCTCGGTGAAGTCGATGGCACCGCCGAATTCCGTCTTTCCGCTCTTACGTGTCTGGAAGAGGTCAACCTCGGTAGTCAGCCGTCGGCGGTCGTACACCATGCCGTCAACGACATACTCCGTGGGCAGCAGCGCGTCGCCCTCGATGTAGGGCCGCTCCATGCAAACCTCAGTAGTGAAGCCGTTGATACCGAACAAGCACCACACCTGATAGGGCATGAGCCGCACGTACTGGTTGCCGCGTGGGGTGTCAAACTTCAGCCCGCCCTTCTGGTGTCGTCCGTTCTTCCACTGCCCCTCAATGGCTCGGATGCTCTTCTGCGTCCGCTTCATGTTCAGGTCGTAGGAGTCCATGAGCCGGAACACCTTGCGGATGCCCAGCAGCTCGTAGATGTTGGCGTGGCTCGCCTCGTTGCTGATAGCGTCTTCCACGTAGGCCAGCAGTCGCGGGTCGGTGGCTTTCAGACGGTCGGCATAGCGGGGCAGGGAATCGGTGATGTCACTCAGGCATTGCGCCTTCTTTGGTCTCAAATCTTCAGTCATTCCATTGTCGCTTCTAAGTATTCATCCATCTTGCTCGATGCGTCCTTGCTGCTGTTGCCTTCGGGCTTGGCAGCAGCTTTCGTGGCCGTAGAGCCGAGGGCCTTGGCATAGGAGAGGCAGAGCATTTCCTGTTGGTAGAGCAGTCCGCAGAGCGGGTGCTGACGTTTCACTATCTGCCCCATAGAGCCAGCCTCGGTGATGGTGGCACCCTCCTTTAAGATGGTTTCGCGGTACTGGTCGCGCAGTTCCAGCGCGGCGGCATAGTTACGGATGGTCAGGTCGAGGTGCTTGGGCACTTCGCCGTTGTGGTCGGCCTTGACCTGTGCGCGGATGTCCTTGATGTAGGTCTGTGCTTTTGCCATTATCTTTATAGTTTCTTTTTACGTTGTCGGAAGTTGAATCGGGGCATGTTCTTAATCATCTGCTCCTGCTCGTAGGGTGCGCGGTAGGCGTTGAACACGTCGGTCGGCATACCGAACACATGGCCGGGCAGCGTCATCCACGACTGCCAGCGTAGGTCGCAGGGTCGGTGCAACAGGTGACCGCCCTCCTTCACCTTCTTGGCCGACACGGTGATGCGCTTCGACGGCAGACGGGGGAACGACATCTGTTGCACGCCGTTCTCGTCGAGCACGGGGTCGCCCATCTCGTCGGTCTCTGCCTCGTAGATGCCAAGGCAGAAATATCGCTCGCGCTTGCCCTTGCGCCGTTCCTGTTTTGGGATGAGTCCCAGCAGCGGGCACAGCTCGCAGCGGTCGGGCTGTTCGCGTGGCAGTTGCCGTGGTGTGAATATGTCCTTTGGCATGGTGTTTTCGTTTATTCGTTATTATGTTGCGATAGCGGTGTATTGCGAGAATCGGCAAAGTTGAGATGGTAAATTACGATGCGGGAAAAAGCACCCTCCCCGAAATGTGTTGTCTGTCTTCCCTTT
>JAGAPT010000055.1 GCA_017623115.1 Alistipes sp. | reverse complement strand
GCGCATTGGTGCCGAGCAGGCTCAACGCATCAGCCGCATCTACGACCGCAATACGAATGCTACGTCGAGCCCTACGGTCGATGTGGCACAGCAGCGTGCCCGCGAGGCCTATGAGCCTCGTGTCACCCTCCCGATGTGGATAGCCCGAGCACCCTTTACCGCTTCGGTGAAGCCCAATGGTGTACAGTTGTCGGTGGACGACATGACCGAGGTAGCCCCCGTGATGCCGCGCTATGCCATGACGCACGGCCGTTTGACGGCCGATGACAAGGTGCTGGTGGGAGGCCGCCAAAATATCCGTTGGTGGAATGGCTCGCTGAATTTCGACCAACTTGCTTCGGCTACCGACCATGTTACCCGCTTTGTCCCCGATCGGGAGGGTTGCGGACTGACCGACCGCATCGACTCGGTGGTCGTTTCGATGAAACGCCACGGCTCGTTGCTGCTCGACCATAACTATGGCCTGTGGTACGAGCGTCGTCGTGACGACCACATCCGTGTACGTCGTCGTGATGCCGATGTGTGGGCTCCCTTCTACGAACAGCCCTTTGCCCGCACGGGTGAGGGTGCTGCCTGGGACGGCATGTCGAAATACGACCTCACGAAACCCAATACGTGGTATTGGAAGCGACTGCAAACCTTTGCCGAGAAGGCTGCTCGGGAGGGGTTGTTGCTCTTCCATCAGAACTACTTCCAGCACAACATCCTGGAGGCCGGTGCCCACTGGGTCGACAGCCCGTGGCGTGCGACGAACAACATCAACAACTCGGGCTTCCCCGAGCCGACCAACTTTGCCGGCGATAAGCGTGTTTTCGTGGCCGATATGTTCTATGACGTGAACCATCCGACCCGCCGTGCGTTGCATCGGGGCTATATCCGCATGTGCTTGGAGCAGCTGGCCGACTATCCCAATGTGGTGCATCTGGTAAGCGAGGAGTATACCGGCCCGTTGCATTTCGTTGAGTTCTGGCTCGATTGCATTGCTGAGTGGCAGGCCGAGACGGGGCGTGAGGTGTTGGTGGCTCTCTCGGCTACGAAGGATGTGCAGGATGCCATTCTGCAGGATGCGAAACGTGCCGCTGTGGTTGACATCATCGACATTCGCTATTGGCACCATCGTGCTGATGGCACCACCTATGAGCCGCAGGGCGGTGTGAATCTGGCTCCGCGCCAGCATGCCCGTAAGATCAAGGTCGGAACGATTGATTTCGCCTCGGTCTATCGTGCCGTGAGCGAATATCGCACAGCCTACCCCGAGAAGGGCGTTACCTACTTTGCGCAGAACTATCCCGCCTATGGCTGGGCTATTCTGCTCGCCGGAGGCTCCTGCCCGACGCTGCGTATTGCCGATGAGAGGCTCTTGCGTGCCGTGCCTCAAATGACGAAAACTGCACAAGACGAAAACTCGTACCGCCTCTCGGGAGAGCAGGGAGCGCTTGTTTACCTCCCCAAGCAGACCTCGGTCGAGGTTGCTTTGCCCGATGGAGTCTATGCCATCAAGCAGGTGGATATGCGTACGGGCGAGGTGAAGACGCTTGTGAAACGTCAGAAGATTACGACTCGCACACAGTTGGATAAGACGAGCGGACTCTATTGGTTCGAGCGAATCAAATAACGGTTATTTACCGACACACAAAAAGGGCTGTCCACAAGGAATAGGCCTTTTAATTTTTAACTAACTGATTTTCAGCGTTGATTTTTGCGAAAATTACGAAATCCCACATAGAAGACTACATAGAGGTCGTAATTAAGCCAAAAAACTACAAATGCAAAGGCATATAAAACGTTTGAAAGTAAAGCACTGAAATCAAGCATCTTTTGAGAATGCAATGTGAATAAAAATCAGGCGTATGCTGTGGACTATACAAAGCCCGACATACGCCTGATTTAATACTTCACGATAGAAACTATATATGTTGCAAGACCTCCTTTGCCGTGGCTATATTTTCCTTGTCGCCTTGCTTCTCCTTTTTGATGTACACAACATCGTAGCCAGAGAATATTCTATCAAGTGACGACCGCCTAAAATTGCGACTTGCTGTGATAAGAATATCGCAGCCGTCACGGTCAGACACTGTTTTGTGTATATTTTTCAGCAGATCACCAGCAGAACTTATAGCAATACGCATCCCATTATATAGCAGTTCTGTGTCGAAATCAATGTGTGTTTTCCCGTACTTTCTCGCAATATCAATCTCTGCTCCGAGATATAGCAATATGTCATACACCAATCGAATAGAGGTAGTTTTACCACTATTTTGATTGCCTTTAATAACGATTATCTTCATAGGAAACTACTTACAATTCATATTCATTTATATCATATCTATTCCAATTTATGTCTTGCTCATACACCTCTTTGGTTCCACTTGGAACATATATATATGGCGTACCCTGAAATGAGCCAAGCCATGTCGGTGGTGTTGTTGAACGCAAATAGATGTAGCATCGTGTATAATACCCTGACGCATTAAATGTTCTTGTAAAAGCCATAGAATCTATCTCCTCCAAATTTGCAGGCAAAATTATTTCAGCAAGGTTATTACAAAATCTAAATGTTCCGTATGGAATATTGGTTATATTATCAGATAATCTAACCTTCGTTAGGGCATCGCAATAGCCGAAGACTTGATCACCTACCTCATAGATGCTATTAGGCAGGGTGATGCTTGTTAGATTATCACAGTCATAGAAGACTCCACCTTCTAATCTTTGAACGCCATATTCTATAATAACATTCGAAACGCCACTACTACTAAATGCATGGTATTCAATATCTCTTACGCTTGATGGGATAGTGATAGATGATAGTTTCTTACAACTGCCAAAAGCGGACGAGCCAATTGTTTTTACATTCGCTCCAAGTTTTACAGTTCCCAATTCTTTACAGTTCTGGAAAGTATATGACCAAATCTCTGTGACAGCATCTGGAATAGATATCTCCGTTAATCCGCTATATTTAAATGCTTCAGATCCTATCGCTGTTATGCTCTCTGGTAAATCTATTTTCGACAATTTTTCACAGCCATAAAAGCAATCAGCGTTAATTCTCTTAATTGAATTTGGTAATATAATATTCGTAAGAGAGATACAATTGTAGAAACAATATGACGGCAGTTGAGTGATTGAAGTAGGGATATCTATTCCACTCAATGCTTTGCAATCATAGAAAATCTCACTCCCTAAAGACTTAATACTCTGAGGAAGAGTGATTTCATACAGATTTATACACCCCTTAAAAGCAGCGGATGGAATACCTGTTAACCCCGTAAAATATTTAAGTTCGTTGAAAGATGTTATACTTGCATTGCCTTCAAAAACACCTATTAAGTCATTAGGATTAGTGACAGCAGCAACTTCAAGTACGGATAACAAACCATCGCCACTGGCATCCCACTTGTCAAGACAAATTTTCTCAACAACGCTATCCTTAAATTCGATAATCTCGCCCTTTATTCCTTGTTGATATACCTCAATAGTACCAACAGACTCACCATTGAAGATTAGTTGCAAGGTGGCGCTACGGGCCTTTATTTCGCTATTTTCTGCTATGTTTAGCGTAATAATATCATTGCGTACCACGGCACGAGTGGTAACACCTTCGAGAGTAATCCAACTACTTGCAGTGTCGGGTATGTGTACCGAATAATTCAAGTTGCTCTGTACATTAACATTGAGCGTTGTAGCCTCATGTGTCAAGGTGAACGAGGCGTTCTCTACGACGGCAAAGCCCTCAACAAATGAAAGAGTTCTCATGATTGTTTTATTGGAATCGCTCACAAGCACAATGATAGGGCTATTGGTCAGTGGATCTGGGGCCGTCACGACAATATATCCCGCCGTAGCACTCTCCTTCGTCACAACAGCCTGCCATCCATTTTGAGTAATGGTTGCTATGTGCACATCTGGGTCGGTACAGGAAATGGTATAATCAATCTTGATATTTTTGCCAGGGAGGCAAGCAATATCACTTGCTTCGCTAAACGATATATTGAGATTTGAATATTTAGGCAGGACTATTACTGTGCCGTCAGCAAGTGTGATATATACATCATTTTCATCATGTGCAACGCTCTGGAAGAAGGAATCGCCATTTGCTCCGTTAGCGCCATCTTGTCCATCCTCTCCCGTTGCCTTACTGAGTTGAGTCCACGATGTGCCATTGTCGTATGAGATATACCAATAGTCATTTTCGATTTTCAGTTGAGGTGTGATGCCGTCTTTGCCGTCGGCTCCGTCTTGACCGTCTTTGCCGTCAGTGCCTTGTGCTTTGATCTTATTGCCGTTGGCATCGAGCAACCACTCGCCATTCAAAGTCCAATAGTAGATGTTGTCGGTGTCTTGTTTTACTCCGATAATGGGTGTTGAGCCATCCTTTCCATCTACTCCGTCTTTACCGTCAGCTCCATTTTGCCCATCCTTGCCATCTTTGCCGTGATAAATGGTAATGGGCTGCGATTTGGTAAATGTGATGGTATAGCCGACCGTTTCGCCATCTTTGGTGATGGGCGTAACGCCTGTAACATAGTCATTGTTCTGCAAAGCCTTCACAATCGTCTGTAACGATGAAATGTTAGTGTTCATCTGCTTGCAGAGCTCTTCGAGTTTGGCAATTCGGCTCTCGTGGTCGTCGAGTTTGTCCCAAATCTTTGAATCGTCAAATGATTCACTACACCCTGCGATAATCATCGTTATCGCAACGAGCAAATAGATAAATAATTTTTTCATAGTAATATGATTTTAGTTTAACATTCTATTCCAAATCAAATTACCATTCTGCTCCTTGATGGTGGGTGTCGGTCGGATAAGTACAAAAAGAAAGTGTGGAGCAGTTCTCTGTTTATTCGAATAGAGGTTCTGGAATACCTTTGCTGAAATAAACTGACACAAGACCCCACACCCGTATCGTATGAGTAATTACACGCATACCAATACAGATGATGAGTGCTGTCGTTCACCCTCAGCAATGAATTTTCCAGATTCCTATTCGGGGTAAAAGCGAAACACTTTCATCAAATATGTACGCCGCTCACGCGACACTACAAAGTTAGAAACTTTTTCGCATTTGACAACACTCTTCTGGGGTCTTGTTCGGATATGATACAAAAATTCGCCTCCCGCTGGGCAACGAGAGGCGAAATCATGAAGGTATATTTATTATTTATACTTAATTTAGACTACATAGAAGACTACACAACAAAAGAAAGAATCGGGGCTAAGCGATTTTTGCACGAAAAGTCGTTTCACAATCTAAGAATCCAACAGATTGTAAATAAACAAATTCGGCGGTGAAACATCATTCACCGCCGAAAAAGGATAGTCCCATTGTGGACAGCCCTTTTTGTTGCGTTAAGTAACGCTCCTCGTTAGGCGATGATACCTGCGATGAGGAACGTAGCGGCTACGGTCAAGATGGCGTAGAGCTCGGGGAACACGGCCAGAATCAGCGTCTTACCCATCACGTCGTGGCCATTACCGATGGCAGCGATACCGTTGGCGCAGACCTTGCCCTGATAGATGGCAGCAGCGAGGTTCACGATACCGACCAGAATACCGGCACCCAGGATAGCAGCACCCTGCAACATCGTGGGGTTAGCCAGCAGACCCTGAACCATGAAGAAGCAGACGAAGCCGTAGAGACCCTGCGAACCCGGAAGAGCCGAGAGAATCATGTAGCTACCGAATGCGCCTCCATTCTTTTTCATGGCACCCACAGCGGCCTGGCCGCAAATCGAAGTACCTACGGCCGATGCGATACCGGCCAGACCCACCATCAGTGCTACACCGACATAGGCCATTACTAATGCAGTTGTTTCCATAGTGTTTTGTGTTTTTTAATTGTTTGTTGTTTGATTATTCGTTATCATTTTCTTTTTTCAGCGGTTCGAAGTTGCGCGAAGCCATTTCGAAACCGGCATTCTTATAGAACTCCACAAAGGTCAAGCGCAACGGGTGCACAAACGACGAGATGGTGGACATAAAGAGGTTGATGCCATGGCCGATTAAGAGGATTGGCAACATCACCAGAATACGCACCACGATATTTGCCCCTTCGGGCACGAAGCCCTCGGCCAATGAGTTGAATACCATAGCCAATGCGCCACCCGAAAGACCGATGGCGAAGAGACGAATGTACGAGAGTACATCGCTCAGAACACCCGTAACATTGTTGTAGAGATTCCACAGACCCGACCCGATGTTGATAAAGGGGTTGAGGAACTTACCCGGCGTATTGAGGAAGAGCATCAGGAAGATACCTACCCCCATCGCAGCATAGAAGGCGGGCGATGAGGGGGTAAAGCCCGGGATCACCCACGCCTCATTGAGCATCGGCAGACCGGTAGCAATCGCGCCCGATCCGAGGACAATCAACCAGCCAAGGGTCGAGAAAGCGTACTTCACACCGAAGCATCGGATCGTCATATAGACATTGAGCAGCAGACCGAAGCAGATCTGCAAGACACCGATGGCCAAGGCCCACGAGAAGAACTCACCCTGAAAATCGAAGAAGGGTATGTTGGGGAAGAACTCACCGAGCGACATACCGAAGAACGAACCACAGAAGAGACCGAAGAGGGTCGTCGAAGTGGCGCAGAGCGTAGCAAACCACGCAGCGCGCTGCATCATGCCCTGCTTGAATTTCGAGAGCATGACCAGACCCGCCACAAGCAGCATCAGACCATATCCTGCATCGTTCAGACAGATGCCGAAGAAGAGCATGTAGAACGGTGCGAAGAAGGGCGTCAGATCGAGCGTGCCGTACTTCGGACGGGCATACATATCACCCACCATCTCGAAGATGCGGGCAAAGCGGTTGTTCTGGAGCTTGACGGGGGTGTTATCCTCGGGTGTCGGGTCGCTCTTCAGATAGACCACATTGGGATACTCCTCCAGGAGGGCATCCACAGCCTTCGAGGTAGCCGTCTCGGCCCAACCCTCCATCACGATGAGCATGCCGTCGGCAGCACGTGTCGCCGTAGCCTCCACGCGTGCACCCTGCAACTGCTCTTTGAGCATAGCGGCATAACCCTTCATGCGCTCCTCCGAAGCGGCGATGCGGGCGAAACGCTTATCCAGCAGTTCGAGGGCGGCCTGCTCCTCGGCGATGCGCAACTCGGCTTCGCGAATATCCATCGTCGGAGCCTTCATCTCCTGGGCATCGATCGACACCTCCTCGCCCGACTTGGCGATGGCGACGAACCATACCGAGGCCTCCGAGCGGTTAATCTCGACGATGGTGTAACGCTCACCCCACGTTGCAGCCTCCTCGTCGAAGGTCGAACGCGGTGCCATGAGGTAGTGCATCACAACCCCCTGCTCGGCCAGTGCGGCCGTTGCCTTCGGGTCAAACGCACCCCACGGGCGCAACTCCTCGGCCATCTTCTCCAGGCGGCCAATCTCTGCATGGCGTGCTGCAGCCTCACGCTGTGCCTCCTGCCAAGCCTCAAAGGCCTCACGACCCTCGGCATAGGGCTCGGCACTCATCGTGTGCTCCTTGCGCCACTCGGTCAGGAAGGCCGAAGCCTTAGCCATCGCCTCGATGTCGAGTATGCGCTGGCGATCCTCCTCGGTGGGCTCCCATCCGGTGGTGGTAATGTCTACCAAACCCAGCTCACGCAGGCGGGCGATGAAATCCTCGCTTTGTGCTGCAAAGAGCACAAAGTCGTATTTTGACATCCGTGCAATCATAAGGTTGAGCCCTCCCCGGCTTGCTGTTGTTTGGTTTTCACAATCTTCTGGGCCGACTTCGAGAGATTCTCTTCGTCCTCCATGAAGCGTTTAATCTTACGTATGGCATCCTCGTACCCCGGGATTTGCACCTTTTCGTACAAGTTTACCTTCTGAGTAGTCTTGCGGCGGGCATAGTCCAAGAGCTCCATCTTGCGATTGTAGACCTCGAATTCGAGCCCCAGGCGAGCCATCTGCTCCAATACGGCCACGCCATCGGCATACCATACGGGAGCCGAGAAGAGGTCGTACTCCTTGCGCTCGAACTGCACCTGCTGCAGAACGGGGGTGCGCACACCCGCGATTTTCTGTACCGCGAGTTCCACGTCGGCAATGCGCACCAGCGTACAATCAAACTCTCCCCAGAGCGCCACCATGTAGTCGTAAGCAGCCTTCAACTGCTCCAACTGCTCGCGGTAGTCTGCTGCGGAGTCCTTCGCCCGTTTCACCTCGGAGCGCAGAGCCGACTCCTTCGACTTAATGGTCGGAAGAGCCTTCTGGCGCATCTTGAGTTGTTTGCCGAGTTCGCCGAGCGAGGTTTTGTTATATTGAAATTTGATTGCCATCGGGCATTATGCTTTCCAGTATTTCTCAATGAGCTCGGCCTTCACGGCAACCTCCTCCTTCGAGAAGTACTCGGCGAAGAGTTCCCATGCCGTATCCAACATCTCCGTGATGTCGATGTTGATGTCGATGGCGAGCAGTTTACGCGAGTAGTCGCGGGCAAATTTCAGTGCACGCTCGTCGTAGTCCGAGAGGTCGAAACCATTCTCGAGCTTTGTCTTGGCATTGGCGGCATCGGCATACAGACGCACACAGGCATTCATCACCTGCGGGTGGTCCTCACGGGTCTTCTTGCCGATTACGAGCTGCTTCAGACGCGACAGCGAGCGGAACGGATCGACGATAACCTTACCCGTATCCGAGTCATTGCGCAGGAACAACTGACCCTCGGTGATGTAACCCGTGTTGTCGGGGATGGCGTGCGTAATATCGCCACCCGAGAGGGTCGTCACGGCGATAATCGTGATCGAACCACCGTTGGGCAACTGTACGGCCTTCTCGTAGATCTTCGCCAGGTCCGAATAGAGCGAACCGGGCATCGAGTCCTTCGACGGAATCTGGTCCATACGGTTCGAGACGATGGCCAGGGCGTCGGCGTAGAGGGTCATGTCGGTCAAGAGCACCAACACCTTCTCGCCCTTATCCACAGCGAAGTACTCGGCTGCCGTCAGAGCCATATCGGGCACCAGCAGACGCTCTACGGGCGGGTTCTCGGTCGTGTTGACAAACGATACGATGCGGTCCAGTGCACCGGCATTCTCGAATACCGACTTAAAGTAGAGGAAGTCGTCGTTCGTCAGACCCATACCGCCCAAGATAATCTTGTCGGCCTTGGCACGCAGGGCTACGTTGGCCATCACAGCGTTGTAGGGCTGGTCGGGGTCGGCGAAGAAGGGGATCTTCTGACCCGTTACGATGGTGTTGTTCAGGTCAATACCGGCGATACCCGTAGCGATGAGCTCCGAAGGCTGCAGACGCTTGAAGGGGTTCACCGTCGGGCCACCGATCTCGCGAGCCTCACCCTCGACGGCCTCGCCACCCTCGAGCGGCTCGCCATAGGCGTTGAAGAAGCGACCGGCCAGGTTATCCGACACCTTCAACTTCGGGGGCTCGCCGTGGAAGATCACCTCCGAGTTGGTGGCGATACCCTCCGTGCCGGCAAATACCTGCAAGGTTACGTTCTGCCCCATGATTTTCACCACCTGTGCCAGCTTGTCACCTACGGTAGCCAGTTCATCGTTACCTACGCCCTCGGCGCGAAGCGTAACCGTAGCCTTGGTGATGTTGTCGATTTTCGTGTATATCTTTTGAAATGCGCGTGTAGTCATAGTCTTACTCAGTTTTTTCACTCACATACTTTTCAATCTTCGCCTTGTAGTCGAAGAACTTCTCCGACTGCCACTCTGCGTAGTTCATCTGACGGAAGAGGTTAATCAGACCCTTGAAGAACTGCGAGCACTCCTCGAAGTCCGTGAAGGTGAAGTCGCGACGGCAGATGTCGAGTACCATCTTGTACATCATCTGCTGACGCTCGATGGGGCAGTTGGCATCGATGTCGTCGAAGGCATCCTGCTGCAGGATGACGAAGTCCAAGAGCTCCGACTTCCAGAAACGCTCGTGATACTCCACGGGCACACCATCGTCACCGAGGATGTTGATCTGGTCGTTCGCCTCCTTACCGCGCTGTACGAAGGTCTTACCCTCGTAGACGGCATCCACCCAGTTCTTCTCGATGTGCTCGTCGAGATACTCGCGGATTTCGGGATACTCCAGGTATTTCGAGTAGCTGTCCAGCGGGTCGATAGCGGGGTAACGCTTCGAGTCGGCACGACCCTGCGAGAGGGCGTAGAAGCAACGTGCTGCCTTCTTCGTCGACTCGGTTACGGGCTCTTTGAGGTTACCACCGGCGGGCGATACCGTTCCGAGGAAGGTTACCGAACCCGTCTCACCATTCGTAAGTTTCACCAGACCGGCACGGGCGTAGAACGAAGCGATGATTGCCGAGAGGTCCATCGGGAAGGCATCCTGACCGGGCAGCTCCTCCAGACGGTTCGACATCTCACGCAGTGCCTGTGCCCAACGCGAGGTCGAGTCGGCCATTACGAGCACCTTCAGACCCATCGCACGGTAGTACTCACCGATGGTCATACCGGTGTATACCGACGCCTCGCGGGCAGCCACGGGCATGTTCGAGGTGTTGCAGATGATAATCGTGCGCTCCATGAGCTTGTGGCCGGTGCGGGGGTCTACCAATTCGGGGAACTCCTTGAAGATCTCCACCACCTCGTTGGCACGCTCACCGCACGCCACGATGATGATGACCTCGGCGTCTGCCTGCTTCGAGATGGCGTGCTGCAGCACCGTCTTACCGGCACCGAACGGGCCCGGGATAAACCCTGTACCACCCTCGGCCAGCGGGTTGAAGGTGTCGATAGCACGTACACCCGTATTCATCACGCGGCTCGGGCGGGGCTTCTCCGTGTAGCAACGGATGGCCTGCTTCACGGGCCACTTCTGGACCATCGTGATGTTGTGGTCGTTGCCCTCGGCATCGGTGATGACGGCAATCGTGTCGGTTACCTTGTAGGTGCCCTCCTTCACGACGCTCTTCACGGTGTAGTTCTCGGTCATCGTGAAGGGCACCATGATTTTGTGGTTCACCCACTGCTCCTTCACCTCACCGAGCCACGAGGCTGCCGATACCTTATCACCGGCCTTGGCCAGGGGCTTGAACTCCCACGTAGCATTGTAGTCGATGGGGTCGGTTACCGAGCCACGCTCGATGAACAAGCCTTCCATCTTTTCGAGGTCGTTTTGCAGACCATCGTAGTTGCGCGACAAGAGACCCGGAGCCAGCGTAGCCTCGAGCATATGGCCCTCGAACTCCACCTTATCACCGATTTTCAGACCGCGCGTCGAGTCGAATACCTGGACATAAGCGTCGTCGCCTATGACCTTGATGACCTCGGCCATCATTTTCGTATCACCTGCATACACGTAGCAGATTTCATTCTGCCCCACAGCACCGTCTGCTTTGACGATGACGATGTTCGAGATGATACCGTTTACACGTCCTGTAGTTTTCATGCGTATTTTGTTATTGTTTATCAATCAAATCTTTCCCGTCCAATTCATGTAACAGACGGTCGAACATCGCACGTCCGCGCTCGGGGTCGAGTGCTGCCCAGCGAGCCACGATGTTGACGCGCACCAGATAGGCAATGACAGCGTTGATGTCGAAATAGTCGAAAGCGGCCAGATCGAGGGCCTCGTTCCAGCGAAGGAGGTCGATTTTGTGCTCCTTCTCGACCAGATTCTGCTCGTCGCCGATGGCGGCAATCAGTGCGTCGAGGTAACCCAACTCGCCACGCAGACCGAAGTCCGAGGCGGAGCTGCGCTCCAACTGCTCGACGATTTCACCTTCGCCAACCGTCACCTCCTCAATCGGGCGACCCAGCGAGCGAGCCGTGAGGGCTGCTGCCACGTTGCGCAGGTTGCGGTCAAAGGCGGCCCACTCGCGCAGGAAGCGGCTGTGGGCGGTGGCGCAGAGCGTATAGTAGGCTTCGAAGAGTGCCTTCTCGAAACGCTTCGAGGTATCTACCACCTCGGCATCCTCCCCTTCGGTGTCGGCAAAGGCGCGAATGACGCGTGCCAACGCTTCGGGCAGACGCGAGGGGTGCTGCAACTCTTCACGAATCTCTTCAGCCGTGAGGTTTCCCAGGGCGTTGTGCACTTGCCGACCAGCACGCACGGCGCAGAGGTTCTCACAGTCGTAGTAGCCGTAGAGCAACGCCACCTCACGCGCATCGCGTGCGGAGAGCTCCTCGAGCACCTCGGCACGAATGGCGGCAGCGTCGAACCCTTTGCGTTCCGAGTCGAGCGTATACTCGCGGAAGCCGGCGACCAGCGTATAGTAATTCGTTGCGAACATGGCTTTCGTTAAGCCTTAAAGAGCATGTTGGAAACCTTCTCGCGCAGATACTCCGAGATGAGGGCCTCGATGTCGGCATCGGCGAACGAGATGTAGTAACCGCCATCCTTCTCCGATACACGGAAACCGCTCTTTACCTCCTGCGAGTAACCTACCTCGATACCCTTGGCGAGCAGCTCCTTCGTGGCCTTTTCGAAGGCAGCGTCGAGTTGCTTGCGGTTCGCCTCGGGCAGCAGGGCCTGAAGCTCCACCTTACCGGCCGATGCGCCGTTCCAGTTCTGAGCTACGGCTACGAGCATCTCCTTGATGAAGGCGGCATCGAGCGTTGCAGCCTTGACATCTGCACCGGTCGTCTTGGCGACAATCATCGAGGCGATCTCGGCCTTGATGCGGGCTACGGCCTGCTTACCGGCCAGCGTAATCTCGGTTTCGGTGTTCTTGGCCGTGTCGGCGGCTTTGTCTTCGGCCTGCTTGATAATCTCCTCGGCCTCTTTACGAGCGTCGGCGAGCATCTTTGCGGCCTTCTCTTTGGCTTCGGCTACCAGTTTGTCGGCCTCCGAACGACCCTTCTCGAGCCCTTCGTCATAGAGCTTCTGGGTCAATTGCTGCAGTTTGTTTTCCATACGATAAGTAGTGCTATAAATTTATTGTTTTTGTTGAATTTACGATGTTTGTTTTTTTTCGGCACACAAAGATACTATTTATTTTCGAAGAAACACCTATTTATAATAAATAGAGCAAGAATAATTTCACAGAGTGGGCAGCATTTGTCCAATTTGGGTTACTAAAGTGTGAGTTTGCCGCCTCTTCAAGCCGATTCAACCCACAAAAAAGGCGTTTGACCGAGCCGTGAAGCAACTGACGGGCAAATCGTGTTAATTTTGTAAAACACAAACAGAACCTAACCGAATTTATGCTGAAGAAATGGGCCATCCTGTGGTTGCTACTCTGTGGAGTGCAGCTGGGTGTCGTGGCACAACCGCGCACGGGGCCGATGAGTGGCTTTGTCTACGAGTTGCACGAGGAGCAGTTTCAACAGCGTCGTCGCGCGATGGTAGGAGCGGTTGTCGAGGTGCAGTCGCCCACCGATACGTTGCATACGACGACCGACCTGAATGGAAATTTCTATTTCAAGGGGGTTCCATCGGGTGATGTACGGGTGCGGGTTACCTATCTCGGTTACAAACCCTATGTGCAGGATTCGGTACATATCGCACCGCGCTATGGCTTGGCTCGTCCGTTGCGCATTCAACTCGAATCCGATACGCAGCAGATTGATCATGTCGTGATTGAGGGTCGTGCGCAGTTGACCGCACAACGGGGCGACACGCTCATCTACAATGCGGCGGCTGTCCGCACCATGCAGGGCGATGAGGCGGTGCATATCTTGGAGCAGATGCCCGGTGTCGAGGTGTCGGAGGATGGGTCTGTGAAGGTC
>JAGAPT010000054.1 GCA_017623115.1 Alistipes sp. | reverse complement strand
GGGTGGAAATCAAGGTGTTAGGAGACGGCAGGGTCAGCACCTCCTCAAAAAATGATTCGGTGAGCAACTTCACCGCCGAAAGTATCGAACGGTTATCATCCACGATTAACAATTTACCTGCCTTTGCCATTTTTTTCACGTTTTCTTATCACAAAGTTAATCGAAAAACAAGGGCTGTCCAAACCTTTTACACCGATTGTCTAATTATTAGACACTTTGCAAATTTGCCATAAATCGTAAAGCGTTGAGTATCAGCGTTTGGCATACTTTGGCACACCTTTGGTACAAAATCAAGCAGAAACCGAAAAAAGTATGAAACGATTGATTATGACCCTATTAGTGTCTAATTTTTTGACACTTGTGTGCGTAGCACAGCCCCTCACAATAGACGATTGTATGCGCTATGCCGTTGAGAACTCAGTTAGCGTAGGCCAAAAGCAGCTTGCCCACGACGATAGCAAAACCAACTACAGCGAGGCTGTTGCCTCCTTGTTCCCTGCCGTTAGTGGCTCGGTGGGTGGTGCTATGAACTTCGGTCGTGGTATCGACCCTGCAACCAACGCCTACACCAGCGTTACCACCTTTAATAATGCGTATGGCATCAGTGGCTCAATGCCTCTCTTCGATGGCTTGCAGGGCATCAACACCGTGCGAGCTATGAAGGTGGCACGCCAGAAAGGTGCTGTCGAGACGGAGATTGCCCGCGACGAGGTGGCGATGCAGACCCTCTCGGCATATATGGATGTAGTCTATTACACCGAGGCGGTAACAATTGCCCGAGAGCAGTTGGAGGCATCACGCCGCACCTTGGAGCTCGTGCGCCGACAGGAGGAGCTCGGCACCAAGAGCGCAGCCGATGTAGCGGAGATTGAGTCGCAGGAGGCGAACTACGATTACCTACTCACCACCGAGGAGAACAACCTTGCCCTTGCTTATATCAAGTTGCGCGAGGTGATGAACTACCCACAGGGTGAGAAGTTGGAGATTGTAACCGACATTGACTTGGAGGCGTTGCCTACTGCCACATCGGAGCAGGCGTTGCTCGACTACGCTTTGGCAAACAACCCCAAGATTATCGCAAGCCGCCACGCCACCGAGCAGAGCCGCCTGAATCTTGCCCGAGCCAAGGGTGCTTACTCTCCGTCGCTATACCTATATGGCGGTTATAATACCTCGTACTACATCGACTTCGACAATAAGGCGGCCTACGACCCCTTCGGCACGCAGTTCCGCAACAACCGAGGTGGATATATTCAACTCTCGCTCTCTATTCCCATCTTCAATGGTTTGAGTGCTCGTTCATCGAAGCGTAGAGCAGCTAACGCCTACCGCTCGGCACAGTTGGAGCAGGTAGCCATAGAGCGAGCTGTGGAGAGCGAGGTGTCGCAGACTTGGCAGCAGATGCAGGGCTTCGGCAAGCAGTATGTGCAGGGGCAGAAGAAGGTTTCGGCAGCACAACTCGCCTACGATGGTGCAGAGCGCAAGTTTGAGAATGGACTAATCTCCGCTCTCGACCTCCAAACCGCCGCCAACACCTTGTTGCAAGCCAAGTCGGACAAGCTCCGTGCCCGCCTGCAATATATCGTCAAGAGCCGAATGGTCGATTACTACAACGGAATGCCACTTATTAGATAACAAATAAAGCTCAAACAATATGGATATCAAACTTGAAAAGAAGAAGGGATGGCGTGCCATCTTTCAGAAGAAGAATCTGCCATACGCAGCAGTTGTGGTGCTGATTGGCTTTATCGGCTGGTTGGTGTTGCGTGATAACTCCTCGACTTTGCGTGTCGATGCGGGGTTGGTGAATATCGCCACCGTTGAGCAGGGCGAGTTTAACGACTATGTTCGCCTGACGGGTAGTGTTCAGCCGATGACCACCGTGCAGCTCTCGCCCCTCGAATCGGGCGTTGTGGAGCGTATCGTTGCCGAGGAGGGAACGCAAGTTAAGCGTGGCGATGTAATCCTCGAAATGTCGAACAACTCCCTTTCGATGCAGATTTTGCAGTCGGAGGCCGACCTTGCCGAGAAGCAGAACATCCTGC
>JAGAPT010000053.1 GCA_017623115.1 Alistipes sp. | reverse complement strand
AGAGAGGAGAGAGGAGAGAGGAGAGTCAGGCCTGCGGAGCGGGATTAAAGAGCAAAGGTAGAATAGGTGTTTCTATGCTACCTTTTATGCCTATAAACCGTGCTTAATTAGGGGCTTACTTGTGATAGTTTTTTGCCAGACCACCCTCGGAGGTTTCGCGGTAGAGGCTCGGAAGGTTGGTGCCCGTCTCGTTCATCACCTCGACGACCTTATCAAAGGTGACCAGATGTTGTCCATCGGAGAGCGTGGCGTAGGTGTTGGCATCGAGGGCACGAGCGGCCGCAATGGCGTTACGCTCGATGCAGGGGACCTGTACCAAACCGCATACAGGGTCGCAGGTGAGCCCGAGGTGGTGTTCGAGACCCATCTCGGCGGCATATTCGATTTGCGAGGGGGTACCTCCAAAGAGTTGGCAGGCAGCAGCAGCTGCCATGGCGCAGGCTACCCCAATCTCACCCTGACAACCGACGGCAGCCCCCGAAATCGAGGCGTTGGTTTTGACGACATTGCCAAACAGACCGGCCGTGGCGAGTGCACGCAGGATGCGGATACGCAGTACGTCACGTGAGGTTGCCACGTGGTAGATCACTGCCGGAATGACTCCGCATGACCCGCAGGTCGGAGCCGTCACCACCTCGCCACCGGCAGCATTCTCCTCGGCTACAGCCAAGGCATAGGCGTAGATGCGGGCACGGGAGGCAAGTGAGCCGGTGTAACTCTTCGACTTCACATAGTAGGTGCTGGCCTTGCGGGAGACCTTCAACCCACCGGGGAGCACCCCGTCGTTGTTCAGCCCTCGTTCGATGGTTTCACACATCACGGTCCATACACGGTCGAGGTAGTCCCAGATTTCGGGTCCTTCGCACTCCTCGACATACTCCCAGTAGGTCTTCCCCTCGTTGTAGCAGTAATCCTTAATATCCTGGATGGTGCTCAACGAGTAGATGTCGGGAGTGCGCTCGGCCTTCGTCTCTTCATTTTCGAGGGCACCGCCTCCCGTGCTGAAGATGGTCCAGCTGTCGAGAATCTCCTCGCCTTTCAACCCCTCGAAGCGCATGCCGTTGGGGTGGAAGGGGAGCACGGTGTCGGGCTCCCAGCAAATCTCGGTCGGTGCGATGGGCTCCAAGACGGAGAGAATCGCTTTGTCCGTGAGGTGACCACGACCGGTGGCGGCCAACGAGCCATAGAGCGTCACGCGGTAGTGGTCGACGCTCGGACAGCGAAGCGTAAATTGCTCGGCTGCACGCTTGGGTCCCATCGTATGGCTCGATGATGGGCCGTTGCCTATCTTGAAGAGTTCTTTGAGTGATTCCATACCTTGTAAGGTGCAAATTTTAGACAAAGTTAGCAATTTATTTGAGAATTCGTCGTCCCTTCTCAGATAATCACATAGTGGCCTGCTATTCTGCAGATTTTGGAGTAAAATAATGCCGGGAGTTGCTCGTTTGCAAAATCTTTGTTAATTTTGTGTTGCAATCCATGGGGTTGCATGCATATTTAGTTGATGAAGGTGTAATCGCTTTTATCCTTGCGTAGAAATCTGGAAAATTTCACAAAGGCCAAGGGAAGCAATCACACTCGTCACTCTGTATTGGTATCAACCATGGTGGCATTCTTGCCCCATGCTCCAATACGAGTGTGGGGTATTGTTTATTTGGCCATGGGTATTCCAGAACCTCTACGCAGATAAACGATTCGGCTCCACACTTTCTATTTGGTAAAAACCGCCGCATGGGAGCTGCTACGGCAACAAAACGTAATTTCAAACAATGAAGAACGAGAAGTACATGGCACCCGAGGCGGAGGTGTTAGAGATTGCTGTTGAGCAGGGATTTGCCGGTTCTGACATGGAGGGTGTTGACCCTGAAGGTGGTGAGCATTTGTAAATGGAAAAGGGCTATGAAAAGAGTTTTTTTATTCCTTGTTTTATTGCTGGTTGTGTCCTGTGATAAAGTCGGCATTGACGAGCAATCGATTGGTGCCGAGGAAGTTGCGTTTGAGGCATTTATTCCTGAAAATCAAGTCGATTCGCGTACCTATGTAGATGACCAATTGCGACTACGTTGGACAAATGACGATCGGATTACTATTTTTCATGGTGTGTTAGATCCGTTGCAGTTTGTGTTTCGAGGAGCTACGGGGTCTAAGTCGGCAACCTATTACAATGCTGATGGCGTCTTCTATTCGCCGGATCAAAGTGCTCCCAACAATGTGGCAGTCTATCCCTATTCGACCAATCATCGTTTGGATGAAGATACACGAGCTGTCACTTTGACAATGCCTGCCGAACAAACTTATGCCGAGAATTCCTTTGGTTTAGGTGCCAATACGATGATAGCAATCACCTCGGAGGTGAACGATTTGGCTCTCTATTTCAAAAATGTCGGCACATATCTCAATGTCCGTTTGTGGGGTGAGCAGCAAACCGTAAAATCGATCACTGTGACGGCTACCGGTGGCGAGGCTCTTTCGGGCGAGGCTGTTGTTACCCCTGTGTATAATGGCGATCCGCTTTGTGTGATGGCAAACCAGAACATATCATCGAGTGTGAAGTTGACAAGCGAAGAGGCGGTTTCGGTCAATACGACGGCAGATGCGCCGGTGTCGTTTTGGATGGTGCTGCCTCCTGTTACGATGGAAAAAGGCTTTAGTGTTACAGTAGAGAATGAAGATGGCGAAAAGCAGATTTTTACGATTGATAAATCGGTCACCTTTGTTCGCAATAAGTACAACACACTGACACGCGAGTTGGCCATTGAAGAAGAGGTGTTTACACCCATTTCGCCGGAAGGGATGGTAACCATTCATAACACCGAGAAGGGTATGTTGTTGGATGAGTTGATGAACTATGTCTATGACGAGATTGAATCGATGAAGGTGACGGGTACGATGAACGACGAGGATTTCTTGTGGATTTATTATGAGATGCCCGCACTGCGTTATTTGGATATTTCGGAGATTGACATTACGACCCTTCCCAATCGCTCGTTCTATCAATCGACCAATGTCGAAACGCTGATTTTGCCCCAAACCTTGACCGAGATTCGCGATGAGGTCTTCTATCAAAGCAAGTTGAAGGAGGTGCATATCTATGATCGGGTGCAGTCAATCGGTGCCTCGGCCTTCAAAGAGTGTAAGAGCCTTGCTTCGATTGAGATCCCGGGCAGCGTCACCTCGATTGGTGATTCGGCATTTTACCAATGTACGGCTTTGGGTGCGGCCACTTTTAACGAGGGATTGCAAACGATAGGAAACTCGGCATTCTCCAATTGTACCGCCTTGCAGGAGATTTTGTTACCCAAATCGCTCACCAAAATGGGGGCTTCGGCGTTCTACAATTGCACGGCACTCGTATCGGTGCGCTTTGCCGCAGGTTGCGCCCTGACGAAGCTGGACGAAAGGGTCTTCTACAATGTACCTATTGCTTCGATTCAGATTCCGGCACAAGTAACCTCATTTGGCGGAGAAAACTATAAAGCATTTGGGTGTTCGCTACTTAAAACGGTTACCTTCGAGGACCATTCGGTTTTAAAGACGATGAGTAACTATTTTTCTCTTTGTACCGCTTTGGAATCGATCGAGATTCCTGCTGCGGTAACAACGATTGCTCCTAGTGCATTTACTGCGAACAAGAAGTTGCACACGGTGTGGTTTGAGGAGAACGCTCAACTGCAAACAATCGGCAATTCGGCTTTTAGCGGAACGGCATTGAGTTCGATTGCCATTCCGGCATCCTGTCAATTGATTGATTATGGGGCGTTCTATAATTGCGACCAATTGGCATCTGTTGATTTTGCACAGAATGCACAATTGACAACAATCGGCAGTACTACTATGGGTTCAGGTGCGTTTAGTATGTGTAGTAATCTGGAAAATATTATATTGCCTACTTCGCTAGTTACTTTGGGGGATAATACATTTAACAATTGTAGTCGTCTTGCAGAGATTCATATTCCGAGTAAGGTGACGAGAATTGGTTCGAGGGCGTTTTATGAATGCAAGGCATTGTCTTCTGTAACTTTTGCTACAAGTAGTCAATTGAATAGCATAGAATCTGATGCATTTTATGGGACGGCAATCTCTTCGATTATATTGCCAAAGAGTTGTGAAACATTGGGAATTGGTGCTTTTGGTTATTGTAGACAATTGAAAAAAGTAACTTTTGAATCTGATTCAAAGTTAGCTACAATTGGAAGTAGCACCTTTTCTCAATGTGCTCTAACATCCATAAAAATTCCTGCGGCCACAATTTCGATTGGGGAAAGCGCTTTTTATGCCAATGATAAACTTACAACAATCAATTTTGAAGAGGGATCACAGTTGCAGACCATCGGCGACTACGCTTTTTCCTATTGTGGTGTTATTCACTATTTCTATGCACAGAATTGTACGCAATTGAAAGATATGGGAGACAATACTTTTTATGACGACAACGAAATGCGCCTATTCAAAATTGGCACGGTGTTACCTCCGAAAGCATATAGTTCAACATTTGATGATGTGGGTACCTATGCGGTGTTGAAAGTCCCCACGGAATCGGTTTCGGCTTATCAAAGAGCGACGGGCTGGAAGGAATTCTCGAGTATTACCAGTTTGGATGAATAGCGGATCATCCACTATGGGAAATTTAGTTATAAAAAAGAGGAGCAACTGCTCCTCTTTTTTGTAGCCCCACCGCGACTCGAACGCGAATTTAGGGTTTAGGAAACCCTCGTTCTATCCCTTGAACTATGAGGCCGATACATTGCCGATTCGCTATGCGACCGACAAAGATACGATATTTTAGCGTAATTCGATACGCAAGGTGCGGTGTTGCGCCTTATTTGAACTGCCGCCTACCCGAAGGATATATTCACCCTTGAGCGGCTCCATGCGATTGGTGGCCGGATTGAACCAGGCAAAGTCGTCGTATGCAAGCTCGAAGAGGAGCACATCCGATGCCCCGGGGGCCAACTGCACCCGACGGAATCCACGGAGCGTCTGTTGTGGTCCTTCGCTATCGGAGGGACGTTCGAGGTAGAGCTGCACGACCTCCGTACCCTCCTGCATGCCGACATTCCCCACCGGAACGGAGAGCATGAGCGATTGCCCGGCTTTGAGGCGTGTGCGGTCGGCTTTGAGGTGGCCATAGAAGAAATGCGTATAGCTCAACCCATGGCCGAAGGGAAAGAGCGGGTCGCCGGTAAAGTAACGATAGGTGTGTCCCTTCATGTTGTAATCCTCGAAATCGGGGAGTTGCTCCGTGTTGCGGTAGAAGGTAACCGGCAGTTTGCCCATTGGGGAGGCGTGGCCCATCAGCACCTCGGCCAATGCCGAACCGCCCTCCTGACCCGGATACCACGCTTGCAGAATGGCCTCGCAGTGAGTCGTCTCGGGCTCTAAGGCGATGGCCGAGCCGGAGAAGTTGACCAGCACGATGCGCTTGCCGGCACGGTGCAACGTCTCGATGGTTTGGCGTTGAATGGCGGGTAGTTCGATGCTTTCACGGTCGCCACCGCGGAAGCCGGGAGCCGATACGAGCATCTCTTCGCCCTCCAAATGGGGTGAGATGCCACCGGCAAAAATCACGACATCGACCTCCTGGATGCGTGCCAGGAAGGTCTCCATATCCTGTGGTGCTGCCTCGGCAAAGTCGAAGCGCAAGACCGCATCCGAGCGACGACGCACACCGATATACTCTACCTCGATGGCATACTCCTCACCCGGGAGGTAGTCGAATTCATAGGCTGTTACTATACTTCGCAGGTTGCCACGCTCGGCCACCTGCTTGCCGTTGATGCGGATGCGAACCTGCTCGTTGGTCATCAGACGCATGGCGGCCTTGCCCTTTTTGGTGGGGCGGAAGGTGGTGGTGTAGCGTGCCGAGAAGCCCACCAGATTAACTCCCGGTGCAAAGACCGTGTTGCCGGCAACGCTGAAATTGAAGGGGTGGGCGAGTTGGTCGGTGGCTGCGGGAGTGCCGCTGCAATCGAGGTTATTCCAGTAGGTAGCTGCAAAGCCCGGACGGCCGTTGGCCCGACACTGCGCGATGAGCGAGTGGTAGGTGGTCTCATCCGTATGACCACAAAGCGGCTCGTAGACGATTTGGTTGTCGGGTAGCAAGGCACGAAGACCCTCCAGGAGGGTGATGGTGTAGGAGGGGATTCCGTTGTAGTTACCCCACTGCATCACCTCGTTATCGGCATTGGGGCCTACGACGGCGACCTTCGCATTAGGGACGAGGGGCAACAAGTTGTTGCGGTTTTGCAGCAACACCAGACTCTCGTGGGCAATGCGTTTGGCCAAGGCACGATGTTTCGCACAATCGACCACCGAATAGGGAATGGGGTAGGGATTCTGCTTGTCAAACAAGCCAAGCGAGAAACGAGCCTCCATCAGGCGGATAACGGCTCGGTCAATCTCCTGTTCGCTAATCAACCCTCGCTCGACGGCACTCTTCAAAGCGGCATAGCTGCTACCGCATTCGAGGTCGCATCCTGCTTTGACAGCAGCTGCCGAGGCTTCTGCTGCATCGGCATGGGTCTCGTGGCGACCCTCGCCATAGAAGTCACGGATGGCACCGCAATCCGATACGACGATACCCTTGAAACCCCACTCCTGACGCAGTAGCGTGTCGAGCAGGTAGGCACTGCCGCAACAGGGAATACCCTCAAAGCGGTTGTAGGCACCCATCACCTCTTTCACACCGCCCTGGCGCACCAACGCCTCAAAGGCCGGCAGGTAGGTTTCTCGGAGGTCGCGTTGCGAAATCTGCTTGGCATCGAACGAGTGGCGATTCCACTCGGGGCCCGAGTGTACGGCGTAGTGCTTGGCGCAGGCGTGGAGTTTGTTGTAGCGAGCTGTCGGGTCGCCCTGCAAACCTCGCACGACGGCCAAACCCATGTGGCTCGTGAGATAGGGGTCTTCGCCATAGGTCTCTTGACCACGTCCCCAGCGAGGGTCGCGGAAAATGTTGATGTTGGGGGTCCAGAAGGTCAACCCCTCATAGCGTTTGCGAGAGTCGGCCTGCACAAAGGCGTGGTGCTTGGCGCGTGCCTCATCCGAGGTGGCTGTGAAGACCTCCTCAACCAGCGCATCGTTAAACGAGGCCGCCATACCGATGGCTTGCGGAAAGACGGTTGCCAATCCGGCACGAGCCACACCATGCAACGCCTCGTTCCACCAGTCGTAACGCGCGATGCCGAGATGCGGAATGGCCGTGGCACTGTTCTGCATCTGGGCAATCTTCTCATCGAGAGTCATGCGGCTGACCAAGTCGCGGGCACGAGCCTCGTGCGAATAGTTCGGGTCCTCGTAAGGATGAGTTTGTGCCGAGACGCCTCCTGCGATGAGCAGGGCGATACAAAGGTGGAGTAGGTGCTTCATAGGGCGTATTATTTGCGGTTGTTGTAGGCTTCGAGGGCTTTGCCCAAAATGATCAGTGCGCGTTGCAGGTCCTCTTTTTTGAGGACATAGGCGATACGCACTTCGTTGCGGCCATAGCCGGGCTCGGAGTAGAATCCGGCCGCCGGAGCCATCATGATGGTCTCGCCTTCGTATTCAAAATCCGAAAGACACCATGCACAGAAATCGTCGCTATCCTCGACCGGTAGGCGTGCCACCGTATAGAAGGCTCCCATCGGAATTGGCGAGTAGACACCCGGTATGCGGTTGAGTCCGTCGATGAGGCATTTACGGCGTTCGATATACTCTTCGTAGATCTCAGTCGAGTAGCTGCGTGGAGCCTCAATCGAGGCCTCGGCTACGATTTGACCCAGCAACGGGGGCGACAGACGGGCTTGGCAGAACTTCATCACCGCCTCATGCACCTGCTTGTTCTTCGTAATGAGGGCTCCGATGCGGATACCGCACTCCGAATAGCGTTTCGATACGGAGTCAATCAGCACGACATGCTGCTCGATACCCTCCAGGTGGCAAGCCGAGATATAGGGCGATCCGGTGTAGATAAATTCACGATAGACCTCATCGGAGAAGAGGAACAGGTCGTGTTTTTTGACCAAATCACGGATGCGTTCCATCTCACGACGGGTATACAGGTAGCCCGTCGGGTTGTTCGGGTTGCAAATCAGGATACCACGGGTACGGGGGTTGATGAGTTTCTCGAACTCGGCTACATCGGGCAGAGCAAAGCCCTGTTCGATGGTCGAAACGACCGGTCGAATGGTCGCACCGGCCGAGATGGCGAAGGCCATGTAGTTGGCATAGGCCGGCTCGGGAACGATGATCTCGTCACCCGGATTCAGACACGACATGAAGGCAAAGAGCACCGCCTCGGAACCACCCGTCGTGACGATAATATCGTCGGGCGTGAGTTTGATTTGGTATTGGTCGTAATACTCGACCAATTTGCGGCGCAACGACAGGTAGCCGTCGCTGGGGCTGTATTCGAGCACCTTGCGGTCTACATGTCGCAGGGCTTCGAGTCCTACCTCGGGGGTTGGCAGGTCTGGTTGGCCGATGTTGAGGTGGTAGATTTTCGTGCCGCGGGCTTTGGCGGCTTGGGCCAGCGGCCAGAGTTTACGAATAGGGGAGGCCGGCATGAGCTCGGCACGTTCGGAGATAATCGGCATAGTTGTCAGCGTAAAAGGTTAATCCAACTCGATGAGGGAGCGGAATTTAATACTGCGATGAGCCGGAATCGGTACCGGAGCCCCCGTGCGCGGGTTGCGACCCATGCGCTCGGCCTGATGCTGTACGGCAAAACTGCCCAATCCCGAAAGGGTGATGCGGTCCTCTTCGCGGAGGGCCTGGTTCATGACACGAATCAGTGCGTCAAGTGTCTTACGTACTTCGACTTTCGATTGGTTGGTGTCGAGCGCAATAGCCTCAACCAGTTGGGTTTTGTTCATAGCATGGGGTCTCTCTAAAACAGATTTCGACAATTAGACAAAGATACCGATTTTTCGATGAAAACCAAAAATATACAGGCGGAAATATCTGCAACAGACAGACAAAAAAAGGGGGGAGTGATGCACCCCCCCCCGCAACAAAGCCTTGTGCTTTGTTATTTGATGCGCTCGTAGTACTCGCGCGTACGCGTATCTACACGAATCTTGTCGCCCGTGTTGATGAACAAGGGAACCTTAATCGTGGCACCCGTGTTAACCGTAGCGGGTTTGAGCGAGTTGGTCGAAGCCGTATCACCCTTGATACCGGGCTCGGTGTAGGTTACCTCCATATCTACGATCGGGGGCAACTCGGCCGACAATACCTGCTCCTTCTCGGTGTGGAACATCACCTCGACAATCTGACCATCGGCCATCAGGTCGTAGTTGTTGATGAGCGACTTCTCGATGTTGATCTCCTCGAAGGTCTCCGTGTGCATGAAGTGGGCACCCAGGTCATCCTCATAGGTGAACTGATAGGGGCGACGCTCTACGCGCACCTGCTCGATTTTAATACCTACCGACGAGAAGGTGTTCTCCAGAACGCGACCATTCTCCAGATTCTTGAGCTTCGAACGAACGAAGGCGGGACCCTTGCCCGGCTTGCAGTGCTGGAAATCGACTACAAGGAAGGTCTTGCCGTCCATCTCGATGCACATGCCGATTTTGATATCAGCTGCTGTAATTTGCATATGCTTATGTGTTTATAATTTGAATTTTCCGACTGCGAAGATACGACAAGCGAGTGGCAAAACAAAATTTTTTCCAAAAAATAGTTATCTTTGTGAAAATATCAAACTTACCAACGATGAAGCGACTTCTTTTTCTCTGTCTGCTGATGGCCGTAACGGCCCACGCCCAACCCTGGGAGGAGGCTCGACACAATCCCGCATGCAATGCCATTAACCGCATGGCGATGCACAGTTCTTTCTTTGCCTATGAATCGGCCGAGGCGGCTGCGAAGGGCGATATGAAGGCCTCTTCGCGCTTCCTGACGCTCCATGGCAACTGGCGGTTTAACTGGGTGGCCGATGCCGTAGATGCACCGAAGGAGTTTTTCCGAGTCGATTACGACGACCGCCATTGGACAACGATGCCGGTGCCCGGTCTTTGGGCGATGCATGGCTATGGCGATCCGCTCTACGTGAATATCGGCTACGCCTGGCGTGAGCAGTTTGAGTCCAATCCGCCGCTCTATCCCGATAAGGGCAACCATGTTGGTTCGTATCGACGCGAGATGGAGATTCCGGCTGCGTGGAGCGGCAAGCAGGTGATAGCACACTTCGGATCGGCGACCTCGAACCTGGCTTTGTGGGTTAATGGCCGTTTTGTGGGGTATAGTGAGGATAGTAAGTTGGCAGCCGAGTTTGACCTGACGCCCTACCTCAAGCCCGGGCGCAACCTCTTTGCCTTCCGCATCCACCGTTGGTGCGATGGAACCTACCTCGAAGATCAGGATTTCTTCCGCCTGGCCGGTGTGGCCCGCGAGAGCTACCTCTATGCCCGTGATAAGCGGTGCGTGGAGGATGTACGATTGACCCCCTCGCTCACGGAGAACTATACGCAAGGCGAATTGGCTGTCGCCCTGCAACTCTCGAAGGCGGCACGAGGTGCGCAAGTCGAGGTGATACTGTCGGATGCCGCAGGAGCACAGGTCGCTTCGGCAAAGGCTGCGGTAAAGGGCGCAACACTCGATTTGAGATTGGATGCAGGGGCTGTGCAACTGTGGTCGGCCGAAGTGCCGACGCTCTACAACGTGGCGGTCGATTTGAAGGCTGCTGATGGCTCACTTATCGAGCGTATTCCGCTGCGTGTGGGCTTCCGTGAGGTGAAGATGATGGATGGCCAATTGTGTGTCAATGGTAAACCGATTCTCGTGAAGGGGGCCAATCGCCATGAGATGGATCCCGACGAGGGGTATCTGATTACCACAGAGCGCATGGTGCAGGATATTCGCCTGCTGAAGGAGCACAACTTCAACGCCGTGCGCACGTGCCACTATCCCGATGATCCGCGTTGGTATGACCTCTGTGATGCGTATGGTATCTATCTGGTGGCTGAAGCGAATATCGAGTCGCATGGCATGGGCTATGGCGAGCGCACACTGGCTCGTCGTGAGGATTACGCCCAGGCGCATCTCGAGCGTAACGAGCGCAATGTGCGTTGCTACTACAACCATCCCTCGGTCATCATCTGGTCGTTGGGTAACGAGGCGGGGTATGGCCCGAACTTCGAGGCGGCCTATGATTGGATTCGCGCCTTCGACCCGATGCGCCCCATCCAGTATGAACAGGCGCGTGTCGAGGGGAAGACCGACATCTATTGCCCGATGTATCTGCCTGTATCGCGTAGCGAAAAATATCTGGCCGAGAACCCCTCGAAACCCCTCATCCAGTGCGAGTATGCCCACGCTATGGGTAACTCGCTGGGTGGTTTCAAAGAGTATTGGGAACTGATTCGTCGTGAGCCGATGTATCAGGGCGGTTTTATCTGGGACTTTGTCGACCAGTCGTTGCACAAACGTGGCAAATCGGGCGTGGAGGTCTATGGCTACGGAGGCGACTGGAATCCCTATGATGCTTCGGATAAAAACTTCTGCGACAATGGTCTCGTGTCGCCCGACCGTCGCCCCAATCCCCACATGGCCGAGGCGGCCTATTGGCAGCAGCCGATTTGGACGACGTTGCGGGATGCCGCACGCGCCGAGGTGGAGATTTACAACGAGTATTGCTTCCGGGATTTGAGCAACTATCAACTCGCTTGGGAATTGCTTTGCGATGGCCGTGCGGTACGACGGGGCGAGGTGAGCAGGTTGGCTGTGGTCCCCGGCGCACGTGCGACGATGCAGTTGCCGCTGGGTGAGTGGCCTGCAAAGGGCGAGTTGTTGTTGCATGTGGCCTATCGCCTGAAAGAGGCCGAGCCACTGTTGCCGGCCGGTCAGGTAATGGCGCGTCAGGAGTTTGTCTTGCGTGCAGGAGGGGTGGCTACTCCGGGTACTTCGTTACGCCACTTTGCCCCCGAGCAGTCGCCTGTCGTGGTGGAGAACGACCGCAACTACCTCATTGTGGAGGGCGACCACATGCGTATCGACTTCGACCGTCGCACGGGCTTTGTCTGCCGTTATGAGAGCGATGGAAGGAGTTGGTTGGCCGAGGGGGCAACGCTGCGTCCCAATTTCTGGCGTGCGCCGACCGACAACGATATGGGTGCCCAGCTGCAGCAGAAGTGGCGGGTATGGCAACATCCGACACTGCAGTTGCAGGAGCTGACGGCACAGCCCGAAGACGAGGAGGTGGTGGTAATGGCTCGTTATGCGATGCCCGAGGTGGATGCAACATTGCACCTGACCTATCGTGTGGCTGCGGATGGTGCTCTGATGGTGACGCAAGCCCTAAAGACCACCCAGGGGGCGAAACATCCGCCCTTGATGCGCTTCGGTGTTCGGATGGAGATGCCGGCTGCCTATGATCGCATTTGCTACTATGGCCGTGGCCCGGCCGAGAACTATGTCGACCGCAAGGGCTCGACCTTTGTCGGGCGTTACAACCAAACGGTCGAGGAACAATACTATCCCTACATTCGTCCGCAGGAGAGCGGCACGAAGAGCGATGTGCGTTGGTGGTATCAAGGCAATCGGGGTGGGCAGGGACTGCTCATCACGTCGGAGTCGCTCTTCTCGGCATCGGCACTGCCCTATGCGCAGGAGGTGTTGGATGATGGCGTGGAGAAGGATCAACGCCACTCATCGGAGTTGACCCCCGATACAGATCGAGTCTACCTCTGCATTGATGGTGTGCAGATGGGCCTCGGATGCGAAAACTCATGGGGCGCATGGCCGCTGCCGCAGTATCGTCTGCCCTATGGTGATTATCAGTTTACCTTCCGGCTGTCGCCACGACGCTTGTTGGAATAGGATAAAAAAGAGCCGTGCCGCTTGTTTTACGCGGCACGGCTCTTTTTTTTAATCGAGAATGAGTATCAACGCCTCGATGGGCTTTACCTGTATGACCTCGTTGGCGGTGGTCTGCAAGGTGCCGATGCCCTCGGGGACGACCTGCTTGCCATCCGCTACGATGCGCCATCTGCCGGCCGTAGGCAAGGCGAAAGAGGCCTCTTTGCGGGAGCCGTTGAGCAACACGACAATCTCGCGAGCCGAATCCAATCCGTCGAGCTCTTTGAGGCGGAATCCGACGGCAGCCGTGTTCTCCGTAGGTAGGAACTCCAAGTGGTTGCGTACCCGATCGGCACGACCGAGGCAGAAGGCCGGATGGGCTTTGCGCAGGGCAATCAAGCCTCGATGGTAGTCGTAGAAGGAGCGATAACGCGCCTTATTCGACCAGTCGATGGCGTTGTATTTGTCGGGAAGGTTGTAGGTGTTCTTCTCGCCCAACTTCGTGCGATATAACTCCTCGCCACAGAAGATGAAGGGCAAGCCTTGTGAGGTGAAGACGGCTGTTTGCGCCAACTTTGCCATCTGCAGCCGCTCCTGCTCCGAGGCCTCGGGCGAGAGGTGTTCGAGACGGTCGCGCAGGTTGTGGTCGTCGTGGCAGGTGACGTAGCTCATGTGCTGGGTCGGCTCGCCACACCACGGAGCTTCGTAGTGGTGTACCTCGGGATGTGCAATGCCTCCAACAAGTCCAAACTTTACCCCCTCTTGATTCCCTTCGATACCGTGGATGAAGCCTCCGACAGTACATTCGAGGTTGCCTCGCAGCGCATTGCGCAGGTCGTCGCTGAAGGCGGCCACACCCGGCATACGATGCGTATAGCGTTTGAAGGCGAGTTGCGACTCCTCGTAGGCGGGATTCATGGCCGCCCACCCCTCGCCATAGAGCAGAATGGTGGGGTCGATGGCCGAAAGACGCTCACGAATCAGGTTCATCGTCTCGATGTCGTGGATGGCCATCAGGTCGAAACGGAATCCGTCGATGTGGTATTCACGTACCCAATATTCGAGCGACTCGACCATGAATTTCCGCATCATGGCACGCTCCGAGGCGGTTTCGTTGCCGCAGCCCGAGCCGTTGGCAAACGAGCCGTCGGGCAGCATGCGGTAGAAATAGCCCGGTACGGTGAGCTCGAATCCGCAACGCTCGGCCCATGTCGTGTGGTTGTAGACTACGTCGAGCACCACCCGCAATCCTGCGCGGTGCATCGCCTGCACGAGTGTTTTGAGTTCACGAATGCGGGCCGCAGGCTCCGATGCATCGGTCGAATAGGTGCCTTCGGGGGTGTTGAAGTGTTGTGGTTCATAGCCCCAGTTGTATTGGTCGTTGTGGGGAATGGTCTCGTCAATCGAACCGAAGTCGGCCGTGGGCAGCAGATGCACGTGGCTCACACCCAACTCGACAAGGTGGTCGAGGCCCGTCGGGAGTCCCTCCTGTGAGCGAGTGCCTCGCTCGGCCATGCCGAGATACTTCCCCGGATAACGGCTTCCGGCCGAGGGGTGCGCGGTCATGTCGCGGTAGTGCATCTCGTAGACCGCGATTTGGTTGGCGGCCGTCAGGACAGGGCTGCAGTCTGCATCCCATCCATCGGGGTTGGTGGTCGCAAGGTCGAGGATGACACCGCGCAGTCCATTGGCTGTGACGGCACGGGCAAAGATGCCGGCCGATTCGGCCAGCCAAGTGCCATCCACCTTTACGCGGAACGTGTAGCTCTTGCCATGCTGATCGCCCTCGATGCGCGTGCGCCACATGCAGGCCTCGGCAGGGGTCATCGGCAGGATCTGTTCGCACGCTTCCCCGGCATAGATGCGTACTTCGACCTCCTCAGCCGTGGGTGCCCATAGGGCGAAGTCGGTAGCCTCGGGCGTGTAGTTCATCTCGCAAATCGGCTCCTCGGGAATGGGCCATTCTCCGTCGCTGGGGCTTTCTGCGCAAGCGGTCAAGGCGATAGGCCACAGGGCAAAAAGTGTTTTTTTTAGTAGGTTGTTCATGGTTGACGTGTTGTTAAACGTATTGTTTCAGGACAAAGATAACGAAAAAGTCCTGACGATAGTACCTGTACGTAGGGGAAAATAAGGATTGGGGTCGCTCGTGCGAGCCCCCCCCATTCTCCTAAAATCAAAAAGGCTGGCATTTAGCCAACCTTTTGATTTTGAGCGGAAAACGAGACTCGAGCCCGCATTCGCGGGCATTTCTCGCGAATTATTGTTTACACCCCCTAACCCCCTGAAAGGGGGCATTTTGGGGTCGCTCCTTCAGAGCCCATTTGTGCAAAATAAGAAAGGTCGGCATTAAGCCAACCTTCTCATTTTGAGCGGAAAACGAGACTCGAACTCGCGACCCCAACCTTGGCAAGGTTGTGCTCTACCAACTGAGCTATTTCCGCATTTTTGTCGTTTGCGAGTGCAAATATAAGGCGAAAAAATGAATCTGCAAAATAATTTCTCAAAAAAATTGAAAAAATCTACAATAGGGGTGAAAAAAGACGCATAACCGACTCGGCAAAGCGTATGCGTCGGGGGCGATGAAACCACTCGGCTGCGGTGATATGATGACAGTGGGCATAATCCTCTTCGTAGATAGTAGCCATGCGGGCGGTCAATGCGTGGTCGTAGATAAAGCCGTTGATTTCAAAATTGTGCTCGAAACTGCGAAAATCGAGATTGGCCGAACCGAGAATTGTCAACTCCTCGTCCACCAACATCAATTTCGAGTGGAGAAAGCCTGCCGCATAGAAACAAACCTGCACGCCCGCACGTATCATGTCATCCAAATAGGAGTGTACGGCCAGGTCAATCATGCGGGCATCGGAGCGCAAGGGGAGCATCAGACGTACATCCAGCCCGGCGAGAGCGGCTGTTTGCAGGGCATTATTCAGCACCTCGGAGGGAAGGTAATAGGGGGTTTGAATCCAGATACGATGACGTGCGCGGCCGATAGCCATGCAGACGGCTTGTTGCAGGGTACGCCAGCGACCCAGCGGCCCGCTGGTCAGCACCTGCATCATATTTCCCTGTGAGGATAGGCTATTGGGGTAGTAGGTCTCCCGCTCTTCGATGCGTTGGCGAGTAGTGGCTTGCCAATCGTTTAGGAAGGCGGATTGCAGGCCGGCAACACCGCCACCTTCAATACGCACGTGAGTATCGCGCCAGGAACCCAGCTTCGAGCCATATACATAGCGGTCGGCGATGTTCATCCCGCCAAAGAAACCGATGCGCCCGTCGATGACGGCGATTTTGCGGTGGTTGCGATAGTTTACCTTGCTCGTGAAACGCGGGAACTGGACATGCAGAAACTCATGTACCTCGACACCGGCCGTGCGCATCATCTCGAAGAACCCTTTGGGGGCGGTGCGGGACCCTACATCGTCATAGAGCAGGCGCACGGCAACGCCCTCACGAGCTTTACGCATCAGCACTTCACGCAGTGCCTCGCCCGTGCGGTCGCCATCAATGATGTAATATTGCAGGTGGATATGGTGTTGCGCCTCCTCGATAGCCTTTATCAAGGCCTCCATCTTTGATTGCCCGTCGGTATAAATCTGAAACGAAGTGTGGTAGAGGGGCACGGCATGCGCCTGTATGAGTAGTTGCTCCAGGGGGCGCAGATGCTCCTCGGTCGCCGGCCGGTCGTGTTGTGCCTGCTCTTCGAGGTAGGCGAGAATTTGCTTGCGCATGCGGCGGTTGATGTTCCGTCGCTTCGAAAGATTTTGTCCGAAAAAGAAGTACAAGACCAACCCTACAACCGGTGCCAGGAGCAAGACAATGAGCCATGGCATGCTCTTGAGTGGGTTGCGATTCTCGGAGATGATGACCAGCACGACACTCGCTATCGAAAGCGCATAGAGGGTCAGCAGGGTGTATGTAACGAGGTTGGACATCGTCTTTTCACGCAGCGGAGCGGTTTACTTTGTTGCGGAAGTCGCATTGTTCTCACTCGGGAAGGAGAGCGTGTAGAGCAGGTTCTCCACGCCATGCATCAGGTTGCGCTTGCGAGGCGGCAACTCGGGAGCGAAGACATAGCAATCGAGCGTTACGACCCGATTGGTGGTGGTGTCGATGGTCGAGTAACTCACAAACGGCCCTCCCATGAAGTCGTGCTCCACATCCCAGAAGCCGCGCAGCTCAACCCATAGGCGACCCTCCAGACGGAAGGGGCGTGCAATGGGTGGGAAGACGGGCGAGGTAATCATGTAGGAGCCTTCCGATGGGCCGGGAATGCGTTTTGCAAAGCGGTTGCGAGCGGCGAGCAACGCCTCCTCGGTGAGCGACTTCATCCCCTCGGCCGGGTAACTGTAGACCATAAATCCTTGGCTGGCCGTCGGATATTCGAAGCGAGCCCATACAAAGTCGGACTCGTTGGCAGCCAGGATATAGCCTTTGGGTACGGCCATCGTGATGCCGAAACGCTCCTGGATGGCTCGCTCGACATGCGGGGCGCCGAATTTGCGGGCAAAGGCAATGGCTCGGTCACGCTCGGCCTGCTTGATGGCATAGACCACTTTGTCGCCATTGGCGGCCAAATAATCGATGACGGCCTGCTCGGTAGGCCCTTGCAGGGTCAGCACGATTTGCGGTGCTGCCGTGACATCATATTGTACGCCGACGGCTGCCTCCTGTAACGAGGGGTCGACAACCACCTTGAGGATGTTGCGATGATCGGCCACGATGTTGCGAAAGCCATCGGGCGTAACGCGCAGGAGGTCAAACTCGGGCTCCTGCTGGGGCAGGTAGTCGATGGGGGCAGCCAATACGGCACGCAGCGAGTCGCCCAATGCACCCATCCAGACCGGTTGCGTAGCCACCACGACCAATTCGTAGGGTCGTCCCTGTGCGTTTTTCTGATTTGAATCGGCGAGGGTGCGGAAGGCCTTACAGCCGCTCATCATCGCGGCCAGCAACACAATCGAGAGAAGGGTACGAATCGTCTTCATCGGTGTTTAGATTTTAGTTGTCAGAAACTGTTTATGGGCAAATTTAACGATATTTTTTGTGGGGAGCAAACATTTTGCCGGAAAACTCGCTTGGTGGTTCCAGTGTGTAACCATGATTGTTGGTCAGCCCATCAATCCATCCAGATAACCCCCTGCCACTCGTCCAGATTATATAGATAAATTAGATTATCCGAAAATTTTTTTAGGTTACGCCTGTGATATGTTCATCAATTAAAATGCCAATTTGACATATGCAAAAAAATCATAGGTCCAACCTGATTTTTTCAAACAATCGAATGCGTATGCATCTCATGAACGCTTATTTCGTAATTCGACAAATTTTACCTATCTTTGTCCGTCATGCGATTAAAACCGCCTAAAATACTCCGCCGCCTGATGCCCAATCTGATTTGGGAAATCGAAGATGAAGATGGAATTTTTCTCACCTTCGACGATGGTCCTACGCCCGGTGTGACGGAGTGGGTGCTGGCTACCCTTGAGAAGTACAACGCTAAAGCGACCTTCTTTGTGCTGGGGAAGAACGTCGAGATGTACCCCGACCTCTATCAGCGCATCCTCGATGCCGGCCATAAGGTCGGCAACCATACCTACTCGCACCAAAAGGGGTGGCGCATGTCGCTCGAACGCTATACGGAGGATGTCGATTTCGCCAACGATTTGGTGCATAGCGACCTGTTTCGACCTCCCTATGCGCAGATTACGCCGGCGCAGGCACGTTTCCTGGGACAACGCTATAAGTTAGTGATGTGGGATGTCGTTTCGCGTGATTACAACCGCCACCTCTCGCCACGCACCTGCCTGCGGAACGTCGTCAAATACCTGACTCCGGGAACCATCGTGGTCTTCCACGATAGCGAGAAGGCCTTCCGCAACATGCGCTACGCATTGCCACGCACCCTGGAGGCAATCCGTGAGGCAGGTCTGCGATGCAAAGCCATCGAATTATAGCAATGGATTGCTAACATACAACAGAGGGGCGACAGCATCATATCGTCGCCCCTCTGTTTTATGATGATGGGATAACTACTCCACAGCCCGTCGGTTGCGCAGGGCGTGGGTGATGGTCAGCTCATCGACATACTCCAACTCGTCGCCAAAGCCGATACCGCGTGCGATGGTTGTTACCTTCAACCCCTCGAAGCGGCGTAGGCGGCTCATCAGGTAGAAGAGTGTCGTCTCGCCCTCGACCGAGGTCGAGATGGCTAAAATCACCTCCTTTACACCCCCCTCGGCAATGCGGTCGCAGAGCAGGTCAATCTTCAAGTCGGAGGGGGCAATGCCCTGCATCGGGGAGATGACACCTCCCAAGACATGATACAGCCCGCGATATTGGTGGGTATTTTCAATCGAGAGGACATCAGCGACCTGCTCGACGACACAGATGGTCGAGTGGTCGCGCTCACGATCCGAGCAGATGGGGCACACCTCCGTGTCGGAGAGGTTATTGCAGCGGGTGCAATGCTTGATGTCGTGGCGGAAGCGGGCAATGGCCGCGGTCATGTCGTCTACCGACGCCTCCTCCATGCGGAGCAGGTGCATCGCCAGGCGCAGTGCCGTGCGTCGTCCGATACCGGGCAGCTTCTGCAACTCGCCCACTGCCTCCTGCAACAGCTGTGACATAGGCTAAATCACTTCGATTTTACCTCCTTCGGTCCAGCCCTTCTTGCCATCGGCGATGGTTACCTCACACCAGCCATCCAGCCGGTTGGTGATTTCGACGACCGTACCCTCGTGCAGCACAAAGAGGTCGGTTGCCGAGCGGTCGGGCGAACTCTTTACAGCGGCTGAGGTGGACATCACGACAGCCCGATTCTCGCCCAGCTGCTCACGACGTTGAGCCGCAGCAAACGACGAGGTGAGCACAAAGAGCAGCAGACCGAGCAACATGCCATAGAAGCCTGTTTTGCGCAGGGCGAGTTGGCTGCCTAACAGATAGAGGAGCGTAAAGACCAACATCGCAATCAGCACGATCAGCGAGATGACACTCCACGCTGTAGAGCTCATCAAGCTACGCACCGCCTGCATCCACGAGGTGAGGAAGAAGGTTGGAATCTCATCAATCGTATCCTTCGTGCGGGCTTCGGCCACCGAAAGATTGTGGCGGATATCCTCATCGCCCGGTGTCAGGCGCAGGGCGCGATGGTAGTAGAGAATGGCCTCGCCCAGCTCGTTGCGTTTGAAGTGGGCATTGGCCAGATTGTAGTAGAGTTTGGCCGACACCAGTCCCCGCTCCAAAATGGATTGGTAGCCTGCGATGGCCGCTTCATAATTGTTGTTGATATACTCCGTGTTGGCCTTATCCCAAATCGTTTCGGGGCTCTCGGCCTCCAACTCGAAGGCGGTGGGCGTCGAGGCGACCGCTGTCGTGTCGGTTTGTGCCGCTACCGAAAGGCTCCAACACATCAGTAGTATGGCGAGTTGATATTTCATCCTGTTTATCTGATGAGAGTTCATTCGTTACGCTGCCTTATCGCTTAATCTTTGCCTCGAAATCCGAAACAAGGTCTACTCCTTCGGCATAGACATCGCTCATGCTGGCACCGGCCGACGGCGAGTATTGCGCCTCGTCGCAGCGGGCGATGATGGCTGTAAACCGCTCGGCTTCCTCCTGGCGGATGCCGCGTTTGAGCAGCTCCTCGCAGACATTCTCCTTCGTGAGGTTGGCAACCGGAATATTGAGCTTGTCGCTTACATAGCCCCACAGCGCATGCAGCATCTCCTCGTAGAAGGCACGACGCTCCTCAAGTTGCATGTATTTGTGGGCCGAACGGAAGCGACGCACCGCCATCTTATTGGCGCGTTTGCCACGAACCACTACCAGATTCTTCGACTCGCGGATGCGCTGGCGCAGGGTAACATAAGCGGCCGCAAAGGCGACCAGCAGGCCACCTATCAGTAGCCAATAGGTCGTGCTGAACATCAGCGGGTTGCTTCGTGCGTGCAGGTGCGCTGCACCGAGTTTGATGAAGCGGATATCCTCGCCAAGCAACTTCACCTGCTCCTTGGTCAGTCCATGACCGGGCAGCAGCACCGATTCGCCCGAGACGTTGCCTTTGGCATCGGGGAGAATCTCCATCTGCAAGGGTTTCGATTGCAGGGTCATGTACTGCATGCGTTGCGGGTCGAAGTAGCTGAATCGCACCGGCTCGAGTTCGTAGGTGCCCTCGGCACGTGCAATGAAGGGGTACTCGAATTGGCGATAACCCGTGATACCCGATGCCGAGGCGTTGATCGACTCGGTGGTCTTGACATTGTACTGCTCGAAGGAGGTGGGCAGGTTGAGGGTCGGGGCCTGCACGAAGGTCAGGTTGCCCGTACCGGCAATGCGCACCGTGTAGGTGGCACCCGAGTTGGCTGCCAGACGCTCGGCCGGAGGGGTGGCCTCCAGGGTAAACGAGCCGACAGCGCCATTGAAGTCGGCCGGAGCTCCGGCCGGCAGGGGCTTCACGGTGATTGCTACCGGCTGGCTCTGCACCTTGCGGGGTACATTGAAGACCTCATGACCACTGCCGAAGAAGGGGTCTGGATTGCGACTCTGCACCACGACCTGCGCCACGATGGTCATTCCCATCGGGTCGATGGTGAGCTGACCCGCTTGCTGCGGATAGAGCAGCCAGTCACCCAGCACAAATGTATCGTAGACCTTTCCGTTGTAGGTCTCGCGGCTCGTTTGGGCATTGCTCTTCTTGCTCACCAAATCTTGTGCCCAGAAGCCGTTGAACGAGGGCGATGCCTCGAACGAGTAGTCGACAAAGGGTACCCGGGTGTAGAGCTTGTAGGTCACATGCAACGGTTCGTTTTTGTAGACCGAACGCTTCGAGACGATGGCTCGCAGCAGCAGGTCATCCTCGGCCACCCGACTGGCAGCATCGCTTTGCGTGTCTTGACGGCGTTGCTGACGTTGGGTGGTGGTGCCTTGTGTTGCGGCCGAGGCCTTGCTCTCATCGACAATCTCGATGGGTTGAGGTGTCGAACGCACCACCTCGCCTTCGACTGTCACCTCGGCCGAGCCGATGGTAAGATTGCCCGCCTCTTTGGGCAGGAGCACGAAGGTGTAGGTTACGTTGACGCTCTTGGTCATCGAGCCGTTGATGATTTGAATCGACTGACCGCGCGATACGGCCGGTCCGGCCAGCAGGTCAAAGCCCTCGAACGACGGGGCACGGAAGGTATCCTCTTCGGGTTTGGCGTTGAGGGCAAACTCCACGCGGAAGGCTTCACCCAGGGCAACCGTCAGTGGAGCCTGGACCTCCAGCACGGGTTTGCCGGCACCGAAGACCCAAAGGGTCGTCAGTGCCATCCAAACCGTCAGGATGCAGGTTGTAATTTTTTGTTTCATATCGGGGTTATCGCACCTACGAAACGTATCGAAACGCAAAATTAGTGTTTGAAATCAGCAAAAAAATCGTTGCCCTTATCATCTACGATGATGAAGGCGGGGAAGTTCTCGACGTAAATCTTACGCACAGCCTCCATGCCCAACTCGGGGAAGTCGACCACCTCGACCGACTTAATCGAGTTCTTGGCCAGGATAGCGGCCGGACCGCCAATCGAACCGAGGTAGAATCCGCCGTGCTTCTGGCAGGCGTCGGTTACCTCCTGCGAGCGGTTGCCCTTGGCTACCATCACCATCGAGCCGCCAACCGACTGGAAGAGGTCTACATAGGGGTCCATACGACCGGCGGTCGTCGGGCCGAACGAACCCGAAGCCATGCCTGCGGGGGTCTTGGCCGGACCGGCGTAGTAGACGGGGTGCTTCTTGAAGTATTCGGGCATCGGCTGACCCTCGTCGAGCATCTGCTTGATGCGGGCGTGGGCGATGTCGCGTGCCACGATGAGCGTACCCTTCAGATTCAGGCGCGTCTTAATCGGATATTTGGTCAGCGTCTCGCGCACCTTATCCATGCCCTCGTCGAGGTCAATCTCTACGGCCGGTGACATGGCGGGAGCCTCAGCCGGCAGGAAGCGTGCGGGATTCTTCTCCAACTGCTCGATGAAGATACCCTCGGGGGTAATCTTGGCCTTGATGTTGCGGTCGGCCGAGCAGCTTACACCGATGGCCACGGGGCACGAGGCGGCATGACGCGGAGCACGAATCACACGCACGTCGTGTACGAAATACTTGCCGCCGAACTGGGCACCGATGCCACTCTCGCGGCAGATTTTCAGCACCTTCTCCTCCCATTCCAGATCACGGAAGCAACGGCCGCCCTCGTTGCCCGACGTGGGCAGCTCGTCGAGGTAACCGGCCGAAGCCTTCTTGACGGTCGAGAGACACATCTCGGCCGACGTGCCGCCGATGCAGATGGCCAGGTGGTAGGGCGGGCAGGCCGACGTACCGAGGTCTTTGATGTGCTCGGTGATGAACTTCGTGAGCGACTGCTCGTTCAGCAACGCCTTGGTCTGCTGGTAGAGGAAGGTTTTGTTGGCCGAGCCGCCACCTTTTGTGATGAAGAGGAACTCATACTCCATACCCGGCTTACCGGCGTAGATGTCGATTTGCGCCGGCAGGTTCGTCGCCGAGTTCTTCTCGTCAATCATCGTGAAGGGAACAACCTGCGAGTAGCGCAGGTTGCGCTCCTTGTAGGTTTCGTAGACACCGCGCGAGATGCACGCGGCATCGTCGGCACCGGTCCATACATCCTCACCCTTGTGGCCGATGCAGATGGCCGTACCCGTATCCTGGCAGGTGGGCAGCTCACCCTCGGCAGCCACGCATTGGTTCATGAGCATCGTGTAGGCCACGAATTTGTCGTTGTCCGTAGCCTCGGGATCGGCCAGGATGTTACTCAACGTTTGCAGGTGCGAAGCGCGCAGGTAGAATGATACGTCGTTGTAAGCCTCCTTGGCCAGCAACTCCAGACCCTTCGGGTCTACCTTCAAAATCTGACGGCCGTCGCACTCGACTACCTTTACATACTCCTTCGTCAAAAGACGATACTCGGTCGTGTCCCGCTCGATGGGGAACGGCTCCTGATAGATGAAATCAGCCATAGCAGTTTGTGTGTTTATCTGTTTTTGAATTTTGTTGTTTTCGCTAACGTATATTTAACCTGCAAATTTACAAAAAAGGTTTGGGATTGGCAAACCGTTTTGCACGAGATGTGCAATCGTCAAAAAATCAACATTAATTTTTCTTTTTACCGAGGAAAATTGTATCTTTGCGCGACCTTTGTGGTCAAGATTTGAAGACAAGAGTTTTTTACATAAAATCAAACAATTATGGTATCTTACAAGGAACTGGGCCTGGTGAACACGCGTGAGATGTTTGCCAAGGCTATCAAGGGTGGCTACGCCATTCCGGCCTTCAACTTCAACAACATGGAGCAGATGCAGGCCATCATCTCGGCTTGCGTAGAGTGCTCGTCGCCCGTTATTTTGCAGGTGTCGTCGGGTGCCCGCAAGTATGCTAACCAGACGCTGCTGCGCTACATGGCACAGGGTGCCGTAGAGTACGCCAAGGAGCTGGGCAAGAATATTCCCATCGTGCTGCACCTCGACCATGGTAACTCGTTCGAGTTGTGCAAGAGCTGCATCGATATGGGCTTCTCGTCGGTGATGATCGACGGTTCGCACCTCCCCTATGAGGAGAATATCGCCCTGACGAAGCAGGTGGTAGAGTATGCACACGCTCACGACGTGACGGTTGAGGGTGAGCTCGGCGTGTTGGCCGGTGTCGAGGATGAGGTTTCGGCCGAGGTGTCGAATTACACCCGCCCCGAGGAGGTGATCGACTTCGTAACGAAGACCGGTGTTGACTCGCTGGCTATCTCGATTGGTACGTCGCATGGTGCCAACAAGTTCAAGCCCGAGCAGTGCACGCGCAACGAGGAGGGTATTCTCGTTCCGCCCGAACTGCGTTTCGACATCCTGGCCGAGATCGAGCAGAAGCTCCCCGGCTTCCCCATCGTGCTGCACGGCTCGTCGTCGGTTCCGCAGGAGTATGTGAAGATTATCAACGAGTTCGGTGGTGCCCTGAAGGATGCTATCGGTATTCCCGAGGAGCAGCTGCGTAAGGCTGCCAAGAGTGCTGTCTGCAAGATCAACATCGACTCGGACGGTCGTCTGGCTATGACCGCTGCTGTACGCAAGGTGCTGGTTGAGAAGCCCGCCGAGTTCGACCCCCGCAAGTACCTGGGTCCGGCTCGCGACGAGCTCAAGAAGCTCTACATGCACAAGTGCGAGAACGTCCTTGGCTCGGCCGGCAAGGCAGAGTAAGGGAGTCCCTTCGTCAACTGAAAAAGAGGAGCATGCGATTTGCTTCTCTTTTTTTGTTTTTTATTTCGAATTGTGTATCTTTGCCTCCAAGAGATGCCGAAACTTTACATCATAGCCGGGTGCAATGGTGCGGGAAAAACCACCGCATCTTATACCGTGTTGCCCGAGGTGCTCGGTGTAAAGGAGTTCGTCAATGCCGACGAAATCGCCCGCGGCCTCTCGCCCTTTAATCCCGAAAGTGTCGCCATCGATGCCGGTCGCCTGATGCTTCAACGGATGTCTGCGTTGATTCACGAGGGTGCGGATTTTGCTTTTGAGACGACGCTGGCAACCCGCTCGTATGTGAAACTGATTCACGAGGCGCAGCAGCTGGGCTACTTTGTGACGTTGCTCTACTTCTGGTTGCCGAGTCCCGAGTTGGCTATCGAGCGTGTTGCACGACGGGTGGTGGAGGGTGGTCATAACATCCCGACCGACGTGATTCGTCGTCGTTACCACAGCGGGTTGCGCAACCTGACATGGCTCTATACTCCGGTGTGCGATTATTGGGCCATCTACGATAACAACGCGGCGGATGAGAAGGTGCGTATGATTGCTTCGGGCGAGCGGGACAAAATAATTTGTGTGGAGGATCCGTTGCTCTACGAAACGATTGTCAATTATGAGTGAGAAGGAGATACAGCAAATTCAGGAGCAGATCAACGATGGATTGCTGTTGGCGCGTAAGCGTCTGATAGAGAAGACAAAAAAGGAGAATGGCGAGTTGGTTGTCGAGAACGACGGTGAGGTCGTTCATGTCAAGGCCGACGAGCTAAAATAGGTGTGGCTATATCGAGCCTCGGTCCGAAGAGCGGGGAAACCGATAAGAACGAGAGGTTGTACATCCTGTGATGTGCAACCTCTCGGTGTTTGTTGATGAAGGGCTGTGCACGGATTATTTCCCGCGTGTCAGTTCGTTGAAACAGTGGCGGCAAATCGGCTCGTAGCTGTCGTGTGCTCCCAGCAATACCTGCTTCGAGTCGCTGGTCAGACGGTGCGAGTGGTGTGCCAGGTTGCCACAACGCACGCAGATGGCGTGCACCTTCGATACGTGCTCGGCCGTTGCCATCAAGGCCGGCATCGGGCCAAAGGGCTTGCCCATGTAATCCATGTCGAGACCGGCAACAATCACGCGAACGCCGCTATCGGCCAGTTGACGGCAGACATCCACCAGACTATCGTCGAAGAATTGTGCCTCGTCGATGCCCACGACATCCACCTCCGAGGTCATCAGCAGGATGTTTTGGGGCGACTCGACCGGCGTCGAGCGAATGGCATTCGAGTCGTGCGACACGACCTCCTCCTCCGAGTAGCGCACGTCGATTTTGGGTTTGAAAATCTCCACCTTGAGGTGAGCAAACTGGGCACGTTTGAGGCGACGGATCAGCTCCTCGGTCTTGCCCGAAAACATCGAGCCGCAGACCACCTCAATCCATCCTTTTTTATTGGCGTTCTCTAAAAACATGGGTTGTCGAATCTCTTTTATAGGTTATACGGTTTATTCGTCAAGACGGGTGATGCGGGCTCCCAGCGCATTCAGACGGCCATCGATATCGCGGTAGCCACGGTCGATCTGGTCGATGTTCTGAATCGTGGAAATACCCTCGGCCGACATGGCCGCGATGAGCAGAGCGACACCGGCACGAATGTCGGGCGAGGACATGCGGGTGGCTCGCAGGCGGATGCGGTGGTCGTGGCCGATGACTGTGGCGCGGTGCGGGTCGCAGAGGATAATCTGGGCACCCATGTCAATCAGCTTATCGACAAAGAAGAGGCGACTCTCGAACATCTTTTGATGAATCAGTACGGCACCTTTGGCTTGTGTGGCCGTCACCAGGAAGACCGACAGCAGGTCGGGGGTTAGGCCGGGCCACGGAGCATCGGCGATGGTCATAATCGACCCATCGAGGAAACTCTCGATGCTGTAATGGTCTTGCTGCGGGATGTAGATATCGTCCCCTCGCTGCTCGAATTGGATGCCGAGGCGGGCAAATTGTGCCGGAATGATGCCGAGGTTCTCGAACGAAACATCTTTGATGGTCAGCTCCGAGCGGGTCATGGCGGCCATGCCGATGAAGGAGCCTACCTCAATCATGTCGGGCAACATCGTGTGCTCGGTGCCTCCGAGAGCATCGACCCCCTCGATGGTTAGCAGATTGGAACCGATACCCGAGATGCGGGCACCCATGCGGTTGAGCATCTTGCAGAGCTGTTGCAGGTAGGGTTCGCAGGCGGCGTTGTAGATGGTGGTCGTACCTTTGGCCATGACGGCAGCCATCACAATGTTGGCTGTACCGGTTACCGAAGCCTCGTCTAATAACATATAGGTACCCTTCAACTCCTTGGCCTCGATGGCAAAGACATCTTCGCCCAGGTCGAAGTTAAAGGTTGCCCCCAACTTTTGGAATCCGAGGAAGTGGGTGTCGAGACGACGTCGACCGATTTTGTCGCCACCGGGTTTGGGCATATAGCCCACGCCGAAGCGGGCCAGCATCGGGCCGATGAGCATTACCGAGCCACGCAGTTTGGTGCCACGACGACGATAATCTTCGCTGCGGAGGTAGTCGAAGTCGATGTCACGTGCACGGAACGAGTAGCAGTCACTGCTGTGCTGCTCGACCTCGACGCCCATGCGACGCATCAGTTCGATGAGGTTCAGGATGTCGAGAATCTGCGGAATGTTGTGTACCGTAACACGCTCCTCGGTGAGCAGCGTGGCACAAAGAATCTGCAGTGCCTCGTTTTTGGCACCCTGCGGGGTGATGGAACCATGGAGGCGATGACCGCCTTCGACTTTGAAAATTGCCATAATCCGATTACTTTTGCGGGTCAATGTCGGCAAACGACTGCTCGCCGAAACTCTTTTCGTCGCCAAGCCTTCTGCCTTGCCCTACAAAGATAACAAGATTTAGTGCTTTTTAGGGAGTTTTTGAAAGATTTTCACGAAAAATTTTTGTGAATAAGTTTTTTGTTGTACTTTTGCATTCCGTAAAAAAGTCTAAAACAATAAAACGATACAGCTATGGCAATGAAGAGAACTTATCAGCCCTCGCGTCGCAAGCGTGTTAACAAGCATGGTTTCCGTGCTCGTATGGCTACGGCCAATGGCCGCAAGGTATTGGCTGCGCGTCGCGCCAAGGGTCGCAAGAAGTTGACGGTTTCGGACGAGTCGACGTTCAAGTACTAAACCGCGCTTCACCGCGAAAAGAAATAGGGCTGACACCAGGTGTCGGCCTTTTTCTTGTTTATACAGATCCCAACAAAAAGAGGGGCGTCTTGTCTATTAGACGACCCCTCTCCTTTGTTTTATGGTGTGGCTTACTGCTCCTTGAGGTAGGCGTCAATCGCCTTGGCAGCTTTGCGACCGGCACCCATGGCCAGAATCACCGTAGCGGCACCCGTCACGGCATCGCCACCGGCAAAGACCCCTTCACGGGTGGTGGCACCCTCGTCGGTGGCCGTAATGCAACCTCGACGATTGGTCTCCAACCCTGCGGTGGTCGAGGCAATCAGCGGATTGGGCGAAGTGCCGAGTGCCATGATCACCACATCGCATGCCAACTCGAACTCCGAGCCCTCCTTGACAACCGGAGAACGGCGGCCACTCTCGTCGGGCTCGCCCAGCTCCATCTCGACGCAACGTAAGCCGGTGACCCAGCCCTGCTCGTCACCTAATACGGCGACAGGGTTGGTCAGCATACGGAACTCGATGCCCTCCTCCTTGGCGTGATGGACCTCCTCGACACGAGCCGGAAGTTCCTTTTCGCTACGGCGGTAGACGATGGTTGCCTCGGCACCCAGACGTTTGGCCGTGCGCACGGCGTCCATGGCTACGTTGCCACCACCGACCACAACAACCCGCTGTCCGACATAAATCGGGGTGTCGTACTGCTTATCGTAGGCGTGCATGAGGTTGGCGCGCGTAAGGAACTCGTTGGCCGAAACGACACCATTCAGGTTCTCGCCCTCGATCCCCATAAAACGCGGCAGACCGGCCCCCGACCCGATGAAGACGGCATCGAAGCCCTCCTCGTCGAGCAGCGAGTCAATCGTCACCGTGCGACCGACGATTACATCGGTTTCGAACTTCACGCCCAGACGCTCTACCTCGGCAATCTCACGGCTCACGATGCGCTCCTTCGGCAGGCGGAACTCCGGAATACCATAGACCAGCACTCCACCCAGCTGATGCAGCGCTTCGAAGACCGTCACCTCGTAGCCCCATTTCGCCAGGTCGCTTGCGCAAGCCAAGCCCGCCGGTCCACTGCCGACCACAGCTACTCGCTTGCCGTTCTTGGCAGCTACCACGGGAGGCAACTCCTCGCTGTGCTCCAGTTTCCAATCGCCAATGAAACGCTCGATTTTGCCGATAGCCACCGGCTCACCCTTGATACCCAGAATGCAGGCACCTTCACATTGGCTCTCCTGCGGGCAGACACGACCACAAATCGAGGGTAGGGAGCTATCCTCGGCAATGATGGCTGCCGCCTCGGGCAGTCTGCCCTTGCGCAGCGCCTCGATGAAACGCGGAATCTGCAACCCCACGGGGCAAGCCGCCACGCAACGCGGCTTCTTGCAGTCGAGGCAACGCGTTGCCTCCAATTGGGCCTCCTCCAGATTATAGCCGTAGCAAACCTCCTCGAAGTTGGTTGCACGAACGGCCGGATTTTGTTCGCGCACCGGCACGCGCGGTATCTTGTTTGCCATACAGTTTTGCTATTTATCCAACCCGATTCGACATTTGTGTCCTGCCTCACGCTCGGCAGCAATCGCCGCTGCGCGTTGCTCCTGTGTGCGATACATGCCCTGACGACGCATCGCCTCGTCGAAGTCGACCTCGTGTGCATCAAACTCGGGACCTTCGACACAGGTGAAACGGGTCTTGCCCGCCACCGTCACGCGGCAGGCTCCACACATACCCGTACCATCGACCATCAGTGCATTGAGCGATACGGTCGTCTTGAGGTTGTATTTCTTGGTGGTCAGTGCCACAAACTTCATCATAATCATCGGGCCGATGGCGACACACTCGTCGTAGTGGTTGCCGGCAGCAATCAACTCCTCCAATTTGGCTGTCACCAATCCCTTTGAACCGGCCGAACCGTCGTCGGTCGTAATATACAGGTGCGAGCAAACCTGTGCCATCTGCTCCGTGTAAATCAACATCTGGGCACTCTTGGCTCCGATAATCACATCCACATCAACACCTCGTTCGTGCAACCACTTCACCTGCGGATAGACCGGTGCTGTGCCGACACCGCCACCGATAAAGACGTAGCGACGCTTGCGCAACTCCTCGAGTGGCAGCTTTACAAACTCCGAGGGACGACCCAACGGGCCGGCAAAGTCGGCCAACATGTCGTCGACCTCCATGGCGCAGATTTTGCGCGTTGAGACACCGAGCGTCTGAATGACGATGGTGACGCTCCCTTCCGTTGCATCCATGTCGGCAATCGTCAGGGGTACACGCTCACCGAGGGCATCGGCACGTACAATGACAAACTGACCGGGCAGAGCGGCGCGTGCTACACGCGGTGCCTCCACCTTCATCAGATAGATATTCTCCGCCAAAAGGCGTTTTTCAACTATGCGAAACATCTCCTCACTATTTGGGTTCTGTTAATCTTCTATTATGGCCGTTACGCGCACTCGGCGCATCGGGCGGATGGGGTCGTTGGTCACGAGCACCAACCAAGCAGTCGTGAAACCATAATCGGCTTGCTTGGGGTCGAGCCATACTTCGCACGCGAGCGAATCCCCGGCCGCGATGACCTCCCCGGCCTTGAGCGAGGTGGCGAGTATCGTGCCACACTCCGTGGCCCGAATGACCAAATCGCTGCTTCCGGTGTTGCTTATCACCAAGCGTTTGCTGCCGGTTTTTGACCGTTTTACCGCCCCAAATTTAAGGATATTTTCGCTCAATTCCATCTTTGGAGGCGATTCTTTTGTTGTTTTTGTCGGCAGGTCGACTGCTATGCCGTGCGTGACGAGTACCTTGTCGCTTTTTACTTCCTCTATCACGGGGTGTAAGGCATCGCGCAGGGTTCCATAGTGTGCCTTTTCGAGTGGCACCTCATAGCAGAAGTTGATGGCCGACTGCTCGCCTGCGGCCAATGTCGTGGGGTATTCCACATTTAGGAAGCCACTTTCGATGGAGGGTTGTAAGGCGAATTGGCGTGGTTCGGAGGCGGTATTGACGATGGAGATGGCTGCCCGTATCGGTTTGCCTAAATATATATAGGTAAAGGAGCAGAGTGTGGAGGAGGCTCGCACACCGTTGCCCAACTCGATGGGGTATCGCTCCTCGATGGTTTGCTCGCGAGGAGTTACCTCGCCACAAATCGTCAAGACCGCCAGCCGCTCGTGCTTTGCATTGTAGACATAGAGTTTTCGATTGAAGGCTCCGGGGCGGCCATAAGGGTCGTATACGACCTCGATGGGGCTCTTTTCACCGGGCAGAATGGGCTTGCGCAAGAAGGAGGGAACGGTGCAACCACAGGTGGTTACTACATCGGTGATGACGATGGGTTGTGCCCCTTGGTTGGTCGCCGTGAAGGTGCAACGTACCTTGCCACCAGCCTCGGCAATCGTGCCGAAATCGTGTGTGGTTGACTCGAAGTGTAATTGCGCAAAAGCTACCGATGGATATAAATAGGTGAGGATAAGCGCAATAATCAATCTCTGTGCGATTTTTGCCAAGTGTTTCATGATGCAAAGTTATATTTTTTGTAAAAAAATTGTGCAATTATTTTGCGGGAATCAAAATTTGCTATATATTTGCACTCGCAAAACGGATAAAACGGGTTGCAACTGCCTGAATAGCTCAGTTGGTTAGAGCACATGACTGTTAATCATGGGGTCCTAGGTTCAAGTCCTTGTTCAGGCGCAGATGCGCGAGGGTTGCGTAAGGTTCTTTACAAAATGCAAAGGTGTCGGTACGGGAATTAGATGCCGTGCGAACGAAACTCGAAAATTTTGATGAAAAAATTTGGAGTTTGTGAAAAAAGAGTTACCTTTGCAGTCCCAAGCCATTTTTAAGGGAGCTTAGCTCAGCTGGTTCAGAGCGTCTGCCTTACAAGCAGAGGGTCGGGGGTTCGAATCCCTCAGCTCCCACTAACGAAAACAAGCCACTCAATCGAGTGGCTTTTGTTTTAGGTGGTGGTCGGTATGCGCAAGCGCCACCATCCCACCACCTCTAAACAAACCCTCACCTATCGGTAAGGGTTGTTTTCTGGTATCTGCCGAGTGAGTTCGGAACTTGGGAAGGGGGTTGCGCAATCAAGTGGTGTTTTATTTTCAATGGTGATTGCGCGAGTGCTTTGCACTTCGAATCCCTCAGCTCCCACAAGAAACGAAAGCAGTCAATTTTGACTGCTTTTTTTTGTTGTAGGCGGCTATGCAAGCGAACTTTAGCGCGTAGCGTAGTCAACCGCTCAAGCCCACCCCCTGAAAACGAGTAGGCGGGTGTCGAGAAATCCGCCCCTTTTTGTTTTTTTTGTATCCGAGTTATGCTATCTTTGCAGTAGATAGTATGAATGACCTCAATCCATTCGGACGATGAAAAAACTCATGAACAACCTGGGCGTATGGATCTTGATAGCCATGCTGGCCGGTATTGTGGTCGGCGTGGTGCTGGGCCCTGCGGCGGCGGCTCTGAAACCCCTCGGAGACCTCTTTATTCAACTTATCAAGATGTTGGTAGTCCCCTTGGTGGCCGTCTCCATCATCTCGGGAGCCTCGACCTTGGGAGACTCCAAGTCGGCCGGCCGCATTGGGTTGATTAGCATTGGCTATATCCTGCTGACGACCTTGGTGGCTGTCTTGCTGGCTATTATGGCGGGTGAACTCTTTCGGCCGGGCGAGGGGCTCGATGCCGGCAGGCTGGCGGCGTTGATTTCGCCGACGGCCGATGCGGGGACAGCGCCGACACTCTCCTTCTGGGAGACCGTCATCGGCATGATTCCCGCCAATCCGATGCAAGCCTTTGCGGAAGGTAATATCCTGCAAATCATTCTTTTCGGACTCTTCCTCGGATTCGGCATCTCGGCCTTGCAGCGCGAGAAACGTGCGAAGGTGGTCAATGGTCTGAATTACCTCTTGGAGGCGTTGATTTGGTGTATCGAGCGGGTGATGTATGTCGCTCCACTGGGTGTGTTTGCCTTGATGGCCGATGCGACGGGAACCTTCGGATTCTCCATCCTGTGGCAGATTGCCAACCTCGTGTGGGTCAATCTCTTGGCTGTGTTGGTTATGGGGCTGCTGGTCTATCCGCTGACGCTGCTTCTCTTCTCGCATACGCCCCTGAAAACCTTCTTCCGAGCGATGCTCAAACCGCAGATCATCGCCTTTTCGACCGCCTCGTCGATGGCGACCCTGCCGGTCAATATGGAGGTATGTGAGCGCGAACTGCACCTCTCGAAGCAGACTGTGGGTTTTGTGCTGCCGTTGGGTGCCACGATTAATATGTCGGGCAATGCCATCTACTATACGTTGGTTGCCCTCTTCTTTGCGCAACTCTATGGCATCGAACTCGCTATGCCGCAGTATGTAACGATTGCCATCCTCTCGACACTCGGCTCCATCGGGCAGGCAGGAGTCCCCGGCCCTACGTTGATGGTTGTGGCGGTGTTGGTGGGTGCCGGCATCCCGATTGAGGGGTTGCCACTCCTCTATGCGCTGGATCGTATCTTCGATATGGTGCGCACGACGCTCAATATTACGGGCGATGCGGCATGCGCTGCCGTTACCGACCGCTTTGCGACGACGAAGTAGATGGGGTAGTGTGAGACAGGAAAACGTTTTCAGGGGGCTGAAGGCGTTTTTTTTGTGTGAGCGTTGGTTGGTGATGGGACCGCCCCTCCTCTGCTTATCTTCGCCCCTTGCGCGGAGCCACAAAAAAAGCCACCTATGAAGGTGGCTTCGTGTTGAGCTGTTGATGAGGCTTGAACTCACGACCTCTTCCTTACCAAGGAAGTGCTCTACCACTGAGCTACAACAGCAACTTTCCTCGATTGAGTGGTGCAAAAGTACACAAGAAAATTGAAAAGACCAAAAAAATAAGTAAAAAATTCCGAATATTTAATCGACCCATTGTCGTTTGTCGTGTGGAAGGATGTGTTGATGCTGCCAGCCTTCTGCTGTCTCCCCTGAAAAAAAGGCGACCATCTATAAAGAGGTCGCCTTCAAGTCATGGATATTTGTGCCTTAGCTAAAATGAATACTCAACCATTGCTGAAGCGTAATTTCTCCAATATGTAGCCGACTTATAGGCCTTGATGATGCTATCGTCAGCACTCTCGGGTACATAAATCTTTCTGTCGGATGCGTTGTCATCAAACATGTAAGCAGATCCAGCAGGTGGCGTTGTTGGTTTACAATAGACACTGTTCAGCGAGGAGCACCCCTCGAATGTAGAACTTCCAATCGCCGTAACGCTACTGGGTATGGTGATGCTTGTCAGCGAGGAGCAATTCCAGAATGCTGCTATTTCAATCTCAATAACGCTATCGGGAATGGTGATGCTTGTTAGTGCTTTGCAAAAACTGAATGCATACTCTCCAATCGAGGTGACGCTATTGGGAATGGTGATGCTTT
>JAGAPT010000004.1 GCA_017623115.1 Alistipes sp. | reverse complement strand
TTCTGCCGCTACGGTCAAAGACCAGGCGAAGCTCTGCTTCTCGGATGCGGTGGCTATTGTCAAGGCAACAGACCTCAAAAACTATCTCACTCCTTACCGCAATTCCATTACCTACGAGCTGAAGGGCGGTACGATGAAGCCACTCTCCTCGGACTATGGTACACACGATGGTCTATCGCCCTCGTGCGCTATCATCGATGAATTCCATGCGCACAAAGATAGCGGCATGTTCGATGTGTTGAAGTCCGCGTTTGGCGCGAGGCGACAACCGCTGATGTTCATCATTACCACCGCAGGCTTCAACAAGGCGGGCGTTTGCTATGCCTACCGCGACAATGTCATCAAGGTACTCCGAGGAGTGAATATCGATGACAGCTTATTCGGCATCATCTACACTCAGGACTCGAAGGAGGAGTGGGAAGACCCGAAGATGTGGATCAAGTCAAACCCCAACCTCGGAGTGTCGGTCTCTGCCGAGTATCTTGCCGACCAGGTCAAGGACGCAAAGAACAGACCCGAAGCGGTGCGCAATGTACTGACAAAGAATTTCAACCTCTGGGTTGATGCCGAGCGCACCTGGATACTCGATGAGAAGTGGATGCAGTGTGTTGGCACGACACCGTTGGAGTCACTACGCGGCTGCGAGTGCTGGGGAGGTCTCGACCTCTCGAATGTCTCGGATATCACAGCCTTTGTGTTGTTATTCCACGAGAACGACAAGTTCCAGATCGTGCCACTCTTCTGGATACCCGAAGAGAAGATGCTGGAGAAGATACGCAAGGAGAATATCAACTACGACCGCTGGGTGGCTGATGGGTATGTCAAGGTCACTTCGGGCAATGTTATCGACTACGACTTTGTCAAAGCCGACATCCTCCGCACCATCGAGCAGTACAACCTGCGCTCGGCAGCCTACGATAGGTGGAACTCCTCGCAAACCATTATCGACCTACAGAACGAAGGTATGGAGTGTAACCCCTTTGGGCAGGGCTATGGCTCGATGTCAGCACCCACGAAGGAGTTTGAGAAGCTCGTCTTGACGGAGCGTATCGAACACTTCGGCAACCCCGTACTGCGCTGGATGCTCTCCTCGACCGTTGTGATGACCGACCCTGCGGGCAATATCAAACCCGACAAGGCGAAGTCCGCACAGAAGATTGACGGCATCGTAGCCGCGATAATGGCTCTGGGCGAGTGGATGACCGCCCAAGCAGACGAAGACAACAACCCTTACAACCAGAGAGGAATGCTATCGCTATGAGTCGCAAACGCAAGATTACCAAGCACCAGCTCGCCCAGCGCGAAGTGGTGGAGCGTGAGCTCGAAGCCATCGCTCCTCTCTCGGCAGAGCACCTCCGCCTGCTCTCGACCGAGGGGTTTATAGATTACTACCTCCGTATGGCGGAGCTCTATCCAACACGCGAGGATGCCTACGAGCGTCTGGAGGTGTTCTACAAGCGTATATTCCACAGACGCAAGTACGCTGACATGCGTTCATTACTCAGACGCATCAAACAACTATACGATTTATAGGTGACCGATGGTCATTTATCGACCTTAATTGAGAGCATAAGTTTGCACCGAAACTAACCCAAACTTTATAACGGTGTCAAACTGGCTTTCTAATCTATTCACTCTTCGTAG
>JAGAPT010000052.1 GCA_017623115.1 Alistipes sp. | reverse complement strand
TCTTTTCAACTGCTTGAGCAGCGCAAAGGCACAAGCGGCAAACTTCCCGTTCTGTACAATCGACGCCCAAATGGGGCAAGTGTCCGTACCCGACGAACGACTGATTCGTCTGGCCGAAATCGACAACCCGAAACGAGTCATCCCCACGACCATCGAGATTGTCGACATTGCCGGTCTGGTGAAGGGAGCCTCGAAAGGTGAGGGTCTGGGCAACAAATTCCTGGGCAACATCCGCAACACGAACGCCATCATCCACGTATTGCGCTGTTTCGAGAATGCCAACATTACCCATGTGGATGGCACGATTGACCCCGTGCGCGACAAGGGGGTTATCGACACCGAGTTGCAACTCAAAGACCTCGAAACCATCGAGAATCGCCTGGCCAAGACCCAGAAGCAGGCAGCCGTAGGTGGTGACCGCACCGCCAAACGCACGGTGGAACTGCTCCTGCAATACAAAGCACTGCTCGAAGAGGGTCGCAACGCACGCGAGTTGGAGGTGGACCCCGAAGAGCACAAGTTGGTGGCCGACCTGAATCTCTTGACGGACAAACCGGTGCTCTATGTCTGCAACGTCGACGAAAAGAGTGCCGTAACGGGCAACGAACACACCGAAGCAGTCAAGGCAGCCATTGCCGGCGAAAAGGCTGAGATGCTGATTGTGGCCGCTGCCACGGAGGCCGATATTGCCGAGTTGGAGAGTTACGACGAGCGACAGATGTTCCTCGAAGACCTCGGTCTGACCGAATCGGGCGTAGCACGCCTGATCAAGGCGGCCTACAAACTGCTGAACCTCGAAACCTTCTTCACGACAGGTGCCGACGAGAGCCGCGCCTGGACCTACGTCAAGGGGATGAAGGCTCCGCAGACGGCCGGCGTCATCCACACCGACTTCGAGCGCGGATTCATCCGTGCCGAGGTCATCAAATACGACGACTATGTATCACTCGGCTCGGAGAAGGCCTGCCGCGATGTGGGTAAATTGAGCATCGAGGGTAAAGAGTATGTCGTACAGGATGGTGATATTATGCACTTCCTTTTCAATGTGTAAGTCTAATCAAAAAAACACAAACATATCATGAATAAACCGGTTCGTGTGCGTTTTGCACCCAGCCCTACGGGCCCACTCCACATCGGTGGTGTGCGCACGGCACTCTACAACTACCTTTTTGCCCGCAAGCATGGCGGCAAGATGATTCTTCGCATCGAGGATACCGATTCACAACGCTTCGTTCCCGGAGCCGAGGAGTATATCGCCGAATCGCTCCGCTGGTGCGGCATCGAAATCGACGAGGGTGTTGGTGTCGGTGGCCCGCATGCCCCCTACCACCAGAGCGAGCGTCGGGAGATTTACCTCAAATATGCACTTCAACTCGTCGAGGCCGGATGGGCTTACTACGCCTTCGACTCGGCCGAAGCCCTAGACACACTCCGCAAGGAGGCCGAGGCGGCCGGCAAGGCCTTTGCCTACAACCACGAGGTGCGTGAAACGCTCGAGACTTCGCTCCGTCTTCCGAAGGAGGAGGTCGAGGCGCGCATTGCACGCGGCGACCAGTGGGTAATTCGTTTCAAGATGCCCGTGGGTGAGGTGGTCAAGATGGACGACCTGATCCGTGGCCATGTGGAGGTCAACACCTCGACGCTCGACGACAAGGTGCTCTACAAATCGGCCGACCAACTGCCGACCTATCACCTGGCCAACATCGTCGATGACCACCTGATGGAGATTTCGCATGTGATTCGTGGCGAGGAGTGGCTCCCTTCGCTGCCGCTGCACTACCTGCTCTACCGCGCCTTCGGTTGGAGCGACTCGCAGCCCGAGTTTGCCCACCTGCCCCTGCTGTTGAAGCCGACCGGCGGTGGTAAGCTCTCGAAGCGCGACGGCGACAAGATGGGCTTTCCCGTCTTCCCGCTCTTCTGGACCTCGCCGACGGGCGACACGGCACGTGGTTACCGCGAGGATGGTTACTATCCCGAGGCCTTCATCAACATGCTCGCCCTGCTGGGCTGGAACCCCGGTACGGAGCAGGAGCTCTTCTCGATGCAGGAGCTCATCGACGGCTTCTCGCTCGAGCGTGTATCGAAGTCGGGAGCCCGCTTCCAGCCCGACAAGGCCAAGTGGTTCAACGCCCAATATCTCCACCACAAGAGCGATGCCGAGTTGGCGGCAGTCTATCAGCCCATCTTGCGGGAGCACGGCATCGAGGTATCGGATGAGGTGGCAGGCAAGGCTGCCGGCATCATGAAGGAGCGTGCGCAGCTCATCACCGACCTGTGGGACCTCACCTCGTTCTTCTTCGTAGCCCCCACGGCCTACGAGGAGAAGCAGGCCAAGAAATATTGGAAGGGCGACAACCCGCGCATCTTGAAGGAGGTGCGCGAGGTATTGGCCTCCATCGAGGATTTCTCGCTCGAAAATACCGAGAAAATCGTTCACGGCTGGATCGAGGAGAAGGGCTACGGCATGGGACAGGTGATGAATACGCTGCGTCTGGCGTTGGTCGGTGCCGGCAAGGGCCCGGGCATGTACGATGTTACGGCCTTCATCGGCAAGGAGGAGTGCCTGCAACGTATCGACAATCTCTTCGCAAATCTGCAACCTGCCGAATAGTATGGTGACCATCGAACAAGAGGTTTGGGGCATGACCCCCGAAGGCGAAGGGATCATCCGCTATACGATGCGCAACGAGAGCGGGGCTTCGGTGCAGCTGTCGAACTACGGCGCAACGATTCTGTCGGTTGTCGTGCCCGACCGCAACGGCAAGATGGACGATGTTGTGCTCGGCTACCGCGATGCCGAGGGATACTTCTTCGACGGCCCTGCGATGGGCAAGAGCGTCGGTCGCTATGCCAACCGCATTGCGCTGGGTCGCATGACAATCGAGGGCGAGAAGTACCAATTGGAGATCAACAACGGCCAAAACCACCTGCACGGCGGCACGAAGAACTTTGCCAACCGTGTCTGGGAGAGCCGCGTGGAGACGAACCGCGTGGTGATGTCGCTCACGAGCGAAGATGGCGATCAGAAGTTCCCGGGCGAGTTGGTTGTCGAGGCGATTTTCGATTTCGACGAGGAGAATCAGTTGGAGATCACCTACCTGGCGAAAAGCGACCGCACGACGGTTGTAAACCTCACCAACCACGCCTACTTCAACCTCAATGGCGAAGGGTCGGGAACGGTGCTCGACCACGAGTTGCAACTCAACACCTCGCGCGTCTTGGAGATGAGCCCTACGCAGATTCCTACGGGCACGTGGCTCGACGTGGAGGGCACGGCACAGGACTTCCGCTCCTTCCGCCGCATTGGCGACGGCATTGACGCGGAGTTCAACCATATCCGCGACTTCAAGGGCTACGACCACCCCTTCCCGATCGATGGCTGGAAGAAGCACATCCTGGGCGAAGTGGGCGCCTTGCGCTCGACCGTTTCGGGTCGTTTGATGAAGGTCTATTCGTCGCAGCCGAGTGTGATGATCTACACGGGTAATTGGCTCGAAGGGTCGCCCGTCGCAAAGTCGGGCAAGGGCTATGCGGATTACGATGGCGTGGCGATCGAGTGCCAGAACTACCCCGATGCACCGAATCAGCCCGCCTTCCCCTCGGCACTGCTCGAGGCCGGCGAGCTCTACTGCGAGAAGATTGTCTATCGTTTCGAGACGATGAACTAACAAACGCCCAAGCGCGTTCAGACGCACTCCACAGCCGGTGGGGTGCGTTTTTTTTATCAAGGTATTGCACAATCAAAAATAAAAGCGTATTTTTACCTTGATAAAGTGTGGCGCTCTGTATTCGCCTGCACGAAAAGTAACCCTACGAACCAGAAAATAACCTACCATGAAGAGTTTAGGAATTGATATCGGATCCTCGTCGGTCAAGGTCTCGCTGCTCGACATCGCTTCGGGCGCGTGTGTAGCCTCCTCGACCAACCCGCAGCAGGAGATGCCCATCGACGCTGTGAAGAGCGGCTGGGCGGAGCAAGACCCCGAGATGTGGTGGAAATATGTCGTTGAAGGCATTCAAAAAATCGCTGCCGACCACCCGATGAGCGAGGTCGTTTCGATTGGTATCACCTACCAGATGCACGGTCTTGTGGTGCTCGACAAGGCGCACAAGCCGCTCCGCAAGGCGATCATCTGGTGCGACTCACGTGCCGTAGAGATCGGTGCCGAGGCGTTGGAGGCAATCGGACGCGACTTCTGTTTGGAGCATGCCCTGAACTCACCGGGTAACTTCACTGCATCGAAATTGGCGTGGGTGAAGCGCAACGAGCCCGAAATCTTTGCCGAGGCAGATCAGTTCATTCTGCCGGGCGATTACATCGCCTACCGCCTCTCGGGTCGCGTCTCAACCTCCGTGAGCGGTCTCTCGGAGCAGATTCTCTGGGACTTCAAAGAGGAGCGTCGCGCCGACTTCGTAGCCGACCACTACGGCATTCCGCACAGCATGATTCCCGAGGCGGGTCTTTCGATCGGCATCGAGGCTCGCACGGATAAGGCGACCGAGGAGTTACTCGGTATCCCCGAGGGTACACCTATTGCCTATCGTGCCGGCGACCAGCCCAACAACGCCTTCTCGCTCAATGTAATGGAGGCAGGCGAGATTGCCGCCACGGGAGGCACGAGCGGCGTGGTCTATGGTGTGGTGGATACGCCGAAGGCCGACCCGCTTTCGCGTGTGAATACCTTTGTGCATGTGAATCATACACCCGAGACGCCGCGCTACGGCATTCTGCTCTGCATCAACGGCACGGGAATCCTCAACTCGTGGATGCGCCGCAATGTGGTGCAGCAGACGCTCGACTACGCCGAAATGAATGCCCTCGCCGAGCAGGCTCCCGCAGGATCGGACGGGCTGGTGGTGCTCCCCTTCGGCAATGGTGCCGAGCGCGTGCTGGAAAACCGCACGACGGGTGCTGCGATGGTGGGGATTGACCTGAACCGCCACTCCACGGCGCATATTTTGCGTGCTACGCAGGAGGGCATCGCCTTCTCGTTCCGCTACGGCATCGACCTGATGCGCGATCTGGGCTTGAAGCCCGATGTGATTCGCGCCGGCAAGGCCAACCTCTTCCTCTCGCCCCTCTTCCGTCAGACCCTCTCGACGCTCACGGGGGCGCGCATCGAGCTCTTCAACACCGACGGCTCGCTCGGCGCAGCCCGTGGTGGTGCGTTGGGTGCCGGTTACTACAAGAGCCGCGAAGAGGCCTTCTCATCGTTGCAGTGCTTGGAGGTCGTAGAGCCCAAGGAGGAGGATCGTGCAGCCCTCGAAGAGGCCTACGAGGCTTGGAAAGCAGCCGTAAAAGCAAGATTACAATAACCAAATAAACACTTATATAACTATGGCAAAACAGTATTTCCCCGAGATTGGTCAGATTCCGTTCGAGGGCAAGGATTCGAAGAATCCGATGGCATTCCACTACTACAACCCCGAGCAGGTCGTAGCCGGCCGTAAGATGAAGGATTGGCTCCGTTTCTCGATGGCTTGGTGGCACACGCTCTGCGCCGAGGGTGCCGATCAGTTTGGCGGTGGCACGAAGAAGTTCCCCTGGAACGAGTCGGCCTGCCCGATCGAGCGTGCCAAGGCAAAGATGGATGCCGGATTTGAATTTATGCAGAAGATGGGCATCGAGTATTACTGCTTCCACGATGTAGACCTCGTGGATGAGGATCCCGATCCGAAGAAGTATGCCGAGAACCTGAAAGAGATTGTAGCTTACGCCAAGCAGAAGCAAGCCGAGACGGGCATCAAGCTGCTGTGGGGTACGGCAAATGTATTTGGCCATGCCCGCTACATGAACGGTGCTTCGACCAACCCCGATTTCGATGCTGCGGCTCGTGCCATGTTCCAAATCAAGAACGCCATTGACGCTACCATCGAGTTGGGTGGTGAGAACTATGTCTTCTGGGGTGGCCGCGAGGGTTACATGTCGCTCCTGAATACCGACATGAAGCGCGAGAAGAGCCACCTGGCTACGATGCTCACAATGGCCCGCGACTATGCCCGCAAGCAGGGTTTCAAGGGTACGTTCCTCATCGAGCCCAAGCCGATGGAGCCGATGAAGCACCAGTATGACGTGGACACCGAGACCGTAATCGGCTTCTTGCGTGCCAATGGTCTGGCCGAGGACTTCAAGGTAAACATCGAGGTGAACCACGCTACGCTGGCCGGCCATACCTTCGAGCACGAGTTGCAGTGCGCCGTAGATGCAGGCATGCTCGGTTCGATTGACGCCAACCGTGGCGACTATCAGAATGGCTGGGATACCGACCAGTTCCCCATCGACCTCTACGAGTTGGTGCAGGCCATGATGGTCATCATTCGTGGTGGCGGTTTGCAGGGTGGCGGCACGAACTTCGATGCCAAGGTACGTCGCAATTCGACCGATTCCGAGGATCTCTTCATTGCCCACATTGCCGGTATGGATGCCATGGCTCGCGCCCTGCTCATCGCTGCCGATATTCTTGAAAACTCGCCCATCAATGCCATGGTTGCCGAGCGTTACGCTTCGTATGAAAGCGGTAAGGGTAAGGAGTTCGAAGAGGGTAAACTGACCCTTGAGGAGGTAGCAGAGTATGCCCTGACCCATGAGCCGCAGCAGAAGAGCGGCAAGCAGGAGCTCTATGAGGCTATCGTGAATATGTATATCTAAGACCTATTCACAAACAAAACCTTTAAGCGAGGGGGAGGGTAAGCCCCCCTCGCGTTTCTGCCCGATTTTTGCAACACTCCGCCAAAACTGATACTCACATGAAACAGACTCCCAACGAGCACGAGGCGCTCGTCTACCACAGTACCCCGCCACATGGCAAAACAGGCACACAGGTAACCAAATCGCTTCGCACGCCACACGACCTTGCACTTGCCTACTCCCCCGGAGTAGCCTTGCCCGTACGGGCCATTGCCGAGCGTCCCGAAACCATCTATCGGTACACGAACAAGGGTAATCTGATTGCCGTCATCTCCAACGGAACGGCCATTCTCGGATTAGGCAACCAAGGTCCCGAGGCCTCAAAACCGGTCATGGAGGGAAAGTGCATGCTCTTGAAGGGGTTGGCCGGCATCGATGCCATCGACCTTGAAGTACGGGAAAATGACCCTGACCGTCTGGTCGACCTCATCGCTGCATTGGAGCCGGGGCTGGGCGGCATCATTTTGGAGGATGTCAAGGCTCCCGAGTGTTTCTACATCGAGCGGGAATTGAGTGCCCGACTCTCGATTCCGTTGCTCCACGACGACCAACACGGCACGGCTGTGGTGGTAGCAGCTGCGGTACTCAATGGACTCAAGGTGGTCGGCAAGCAACTTGAAAAATTGCATGTGGTCATCAACGGAGCAGGGGCTGCCGCCATCGGGTGCGCCCACATGCTCCTTGCCATGGGACTACCGGCCGCACAACTCGTGATGTGCGACAGTCAAGGCGTCATCACGCACGACCGACCGTTGCTGAGCGACCTGAAGCGTCGCTATGCCACCTCACGGCGCATCCATACGCTGGCAGAAGCACTGGTCGATGCCGACCTCTTCATCGGTGTTTCGAAGGGCGGCTTGCTCACACCGGCCATGGTTGCCACGATGGCCCTTAACCCCATGGTCTTTGCGCTGGCTAACCCCGATCCCGAGTTGCCACCCGCCCTCGTCTCGCAATGTCGTCCCGATATGCTCTATGCCACGGGACGTTCGGATGTACCGAATCAAGTAAATAATGTGCTTGGATTCCCCTACTTGCTACGTGGAGCCCTCGACACGCAGGCCATGCGTATCAACGACGCGATGTTGCAGGCTGCAGCCAAGGCGATTGCCGCCTTGGCCGAGGAGGAGATACCCAACGAATTGTTGCGCCTATACAACAGTGACCACCTCACATTCGGACGCACGTACCTATTACCCAAAGCACTCGATCCCCGACTTTACGAGCGGGTATCGACAGCCGTGGCCAAGGCTGCCATTCGCTCGGGAGTAGCCCGACACACGATTGAGGATTGGGATGCGTATCACCAAGCATTGCAGATGCGTTGTGACAGATAACAGAAAGGGGAGAGCGCGAGCTCTCCCCTATTTTATACCCCTGTGCTATTAAGCCTTGTGGGTCATGATGTCGAGTACCATGCGGTCCGTTTCGTTCATGCCATCCCGACCGATGCGCGTCAGGTTACGAATCGAACGGTCGACATCCTCCTCGATGATTCCCTCCACCGAGGTTACGCAACGCCCCTCCATCGCCATCATGGCCGATAGCACCGCCGTAGCTACACCGCTCGTCACCTTCATTGCACAACTCGGCTTGGCCCCATCGCAGATCATACCGGTCAGGTTGGCAATCATATTCTTCACGGCCGACACAACCTGCGGATAACCACCCCCCATCAGATAGGTGATACCGCAACTCGAACCCGTAGCCGCTACTACGCAACCGCAAAGTGCCGACAGACGTCCCAACGACTGTTTGATATAGATGACTGTCAGGTGGCTCAACGCCAAAGCCCGAATCGTCTGCTCCTCGGTAGCAGCAATCTCCTCGGCATAAATCGCTACGGGCAACGTAGCCGAGATACCCTGATTACCACTGCCCGAGTTACTCATCACCGGAATCATCGCACCGGCCATGCGGGCATCGCAAGCCGAGGAGGTATAGGAGAGAATGCGCGAGAAGATACCATCGCCCATAACGGCACCTGCTCCGGCAGCCAGCATCGTGCGCCCAACAGCATGGCCGTAATCGGCTCGGAAGGCGGTCTCGGCAGCCGCCTTATTCAGTCGTTTCGTTTCGAGAATAAAGCGCAACTCCTCCAAGGGCGACTCCATGGCAAACTCCCATACACGAGCCAGGCTCAACGGCACCTCCTGCTCCTCCTCCGCAGCAATCGAGCCTCGCTGAGCATCCAGCACCACTCGTTCATCGCACGCCTCGTAGACAAACGAGGTGTGGCCACCGGCAATGATCGCCGTCGCTCGATGACCATCAGCCATCGCCTGCACCTCCACATAGAGTTTATCCACCTCGCCCTCCTTGAGCGCAATGGCAATACGGCGTTCGTCGATGAACCGACGACCCTCCGCCACCGCTTCGGAGGTTACATCACGCAACACCTCCAATTGATAGGCCGAGCGACCTACCAGAGCACCCAGCGCAATGGCAATCGGCAGACCAATCATTCCTGTGCCCGGGATACCTACACCCATGGCATTTTTCAGGATATTGGCACTCAACTGTACCTCAATACGTTCGGGGCGACAGCCCAACAACTCCGTAGCACGAGCTGTACACAACGCCACAGCAATCGGCTCGGTACAGCCAATGGCCGGAATCACCTCTCGATTGATGAGGGCGATAATCTTACATCGTTCTTCTTGGGATAGCATGGGTTTCTTTCGTTGATTCGTTACTTTCCGACCGACTGGGCCAACGCAAAGGCATACTGCGCAGCATCGAGGCCGATCACGGCCAGCAATTCGGCCGAGGCACTACCACGTGTAATCGAGCGAAGCCCCGTACCGGCCGTATAGAGGTTGACATTCTCGGCATAGCCTGCCGCATCCTGACCACACAGGTAGAGCACCTTCTCGGCCGGAATCGGTTTATCGGCATAGACCGACAGGTCGGCCACGTAGACCAAATTCAAGGCTGCCTCGGCCACAAAAGGTTGCGCACCCAACACAGCCATATAGTTACCCTCCTTCACGCGCACGAGTTTATGTTCCTCGGCCTCGTAGCGATAGATACCCTCCTTAAAGAAGGCATAGACCCGAATCGGATAGAGTGCCAATGCCGAAGGGGCGGTCAGTCGTTTCGTCTCGGGGCGGTTGATGCCTGCTGCAGCATAAAGCACACCCGACAACTCCTCCAAGGAGAGTTGCTCGACACTATATTCGCGCCACGAACGACGATTGGCCAACGCCTCGCCTACGGTCGTACCGCGTGTAAGGTCCGGTGCAGGGAGTTGTATTTCGGCTTCATACACCACGGGGGTAGCCACAGGCTCCACCTCCGTAGGTTGTTGGTTGCAGCAGCAGGCCGTCATCAGCAGGCCGGCAGCCATCAAAATCAGTTGTTTCATCGGTATCGGAGATTTTTATAGATTCACTTCATGAGTAGCTGTTTCGGGCTCGACCTCGGGCTGCACACGTTCCGAGGAGATGATGCTGTCGACCACAAACTTCGTAAAGCCACGCCACGGCAAGACCCCGAAATACTCCTTATAATGGAGTTCGAGCGTGCGGCCGCTCTGCAGCATCAACTGCTCGGCCAACTCGGGATCCTCAACCGAGAACTCAAACTCATAACTTTGAATCGTACCGGCTGCCTTCGAACGGATGCCCGACTGAATGAGTTTTCCCTCGTAGGTCTTGAAGAAGAGCCCTTTGTAGACCACATAGTTCAGTTCGCCGCTCTTCACTCCTTCTCCAAAGACGAAGTAGAAACGGAAATACCCAAAAATGAGCAATCCAACGACGACCATCACAGTCAATATAATACCCAACTTTTTCATCTTACAGGTCTTTTATGGTTGTCAAGATAGTTTCTCTATAAATAGCGCGACATGCGGTAAAACAGCGTCGGGAAATAATCGACTCGATCACTACCCATATAGACGGCTATTACCCGTTTCGCAGGATCGACAAAGACCACCTGCCCATGCAGACCATAGGCGAAGAAACACTCCGTAGCCATGCGCACCGACCACGTCTTATCCTCGTTCTGCACGGCCTGCATGCGTTCAATCGGATGGCCCTCCTCATACGCCGCAAGCATCACGGCCGGCAATTCAGCCGGATTGTCAAATTGCTTTTTGCCCTTCTGATTCAGCTTCCCGGGGACCGTGCGCCACGAGTTCGTATACCACCCGTTCGCTGCAGCCCGATCAGCCGAGAAAGAGCGGTCGACCCACGCCTCGCTAACCAACTGCTTGCCCTCCCACGCTCCACGATGCAGGTACAGACGACCGAAACGAGCCAGATCACGTGGTGTAGTCGAAAGACCACCATAGGCCTTGGCAAAGCGGTGTTGCTTATCATCCAGGTTCATCAGGGCATAACACTCCATGCCCAACGGCTGCCATACCCACTCCTCCAGCAGGTCGGCATAGCGGCGTTCGGTAGCACGCTCCAAGACCGCACCCAAGACAGCCGTCGCCATCGAGTTATACTCGAACTCGGTGTCGGGCTCTACCTCAAAGGTTTGTTGGCGAATTTGTCGCTGAATATCACGTCCATAGTGCAGGCGAGCCATGCCACTCAACGGATTGGAGTCGTAGTTCTCGCTGAAGGCCAGACCCGTGCGCATATCGAGCAGATTTTCGATTGTCAATCGCTGAAATTCGGGTGCTGCCTCCTTTAGTTCGGGCAGATAATCGGTAACAACATCCTCCACCGAGCCGATATACCCCTTATCAATGGCCATACCGACCAGCAATGAGGTAACCGACTTGGTCACCGAGAAGACCGTTGTCGGGCTATCGGGAGCGACCATACCGCGGTAGTGCTCAAAGAGAATCGTATCGTTACGCACCACGACAATACCGGCCGAAGGGTCTTTGCTGTCGAGCGTGTCTATCATCTGGCGCAACGTAAGCGGCTCTTTGCATCGTTCCACCGGCAGTCGCAGCGTGTCGAGCACCGATCGCTCGGCCTTGGCAAAGGTAAACGAGTGCTTCGGGGCATGAATCGTATCGGTGGGGAAGGTTTTGAAATCGTCGATACCCTCCGTACCATGACCGATATAACGCCAAGCGATGCAGGAGTGCATCACAAGGAGCACACCCACCAAGAACAGACGATATAACGCAGTACGCAACATATTATGATTCGGTATTTGTCATAGGTGCCCCCGGCGCATCAGTCGGCTTGCGATGGCGACGACCTCCCCGATGGCGACGTTTGCGATCACGTGTACCACGATTGCCCTCACCACGACCCTCGCCATGATGGTTATCCATCGGTGCCGGTTGCGTCATCGGCTCACCCGAAAATTGCTCTTTCGATTGACCGCGTGAACGGTTTCGCCCACCGCGCCCCTTACGGCCACTACCATGCCCACCACGGCCACGGCCACGGCCACGACTCTCCGAGGGGGCATATTTCGGCCCCTCCATCCCATCGGGCAGTTCCCGCTTCGGTATCTCCCGCTCGATAAACTTCTCAATCTGATGGAATTTACCCTGCTCCTCCTCATTCACAAAGGTAATGGCCGAGCCGGTAGCCGCTGCACGAGCCGTGCGACCGATGCGGTGGATATAATCTTCGGGGTCGTGAGGGACATCGTAGTTGATGACCAAGCCGATATCCTCGATATCGATACCTCGGGCCACAATATCCGTGGCGACCAAAATCTTCACCTTGCCATTCTTATAGTTGAGCATCACCTCCTCACGCTTTGCCTGCTCCAGATCCGAGTGCATCGGAGCCACATCCAGGTGCATGCGTTTCAAGGTATGTGCCAACTCCTTCACCTTCTGCTTCGACGAGGAGAAGATAAGCGATTTATAGTCGGGTTCCTCCTTGAACAACTCCTGCACGATGGCCAACTTCTGTGCCTCATAGCAGACATAAGCCGATTGGTCGATAGCCTCGTTGGGTTTCGACACGGCAATATTCACCTCCACAGGCTCGCGCAGGATGGTTTTGGCCAACTCACGAATCTTCGGAGGAAGCGTTGCCGAGAAGAGCAACGTCTGACGCTCCTTCGGAATATAGGAGATAATCTTCAGAATATCATCCGCAAAACCCATGTCGAGCATGCGGTCTGCCTCATCGAGAATCAGGTAGCTGACGTGCGAGAGATCCACTCCGCTGTTTTGCAGGTGGGCAATCATACGGCCGGGCGTGGCAATCACCACATCCGAGCCCATCAGCATACCGCGCTTCTGCACATCCCAGCCCTTGCCGTCGCCACCACCGTAAACCACCGTTGTCGAGACGGGAAGGTAGTAGGAGAAGCCCTGGAATTGCTGGTCAATCTGCTGGGCCAACTCACGTGTCGGCACAATAATCAGGGCCTTTACGACATTCTCCTCGTTGCCCTCCAGAAGCAATCGATTGAGGAGTGGCAACGTATAGGCAGCCGTTTTACCGGTACCGGTTTGGGCACAGCCAATCATATCGTGACCTTCGAGAATGACCGGAATGGTATGCTCCTGCACCGGAGTCATCTCCTCGAAGTGCATATCCCACAACCCATCCAGAATCTCCTCTTCAAGGTTCAGTTCGTCAAATCGCATAGTTCTTTTGTTTCGGTTTTTGTAAGAGTTTTGGGAAGTTTGGGAGTTTTGGGAGTTTTGCGCGTACGCCCAAAACAGGCTCTTTAATCCTGCTGCGCAGGCTTGACTTTGCTCCGGCTCGGCATAGCCCGCAAGCAGTCTCTGCCCTCGCCTTAATCGCAAAGTTCCTCTTTCCTCTTTCCTCTTTGCTCTTTGCTCTCTCCTCTTTCCTCTTTCCTCTTTCCTCTTTATTCAATCGCTTCGCCCAGCAGCGTCGCCGAGGTGCAAGCCGTTACGCGCACCCGTACATAATCTCCCGTCTTGTATTCGCCACGGTCAAAGACCACCACCTTATTTTGTGAGGTACGACCAAAGAGTTGCTCCTTGTTGCGACGCGACTCACCTTCGACCAAGACCTCGAACTCCTGGCCCACATCACGCTTATAACTCTCCAAGCCAAGGTCATTTTGCAAGGCGATAATCTCCTGCAAACGACGCGACTTCACCTCATCGGGCACATCATCGGGCAGATGCTTCGAAGCAAAGGTGCCGGGGCGTTCCGAATACTTGAACATGAAGGCAAAATCGTAGCCCACCTCCCGCATCAGCGACAAGGTGTCCTGATGCTCCTCCTCCGTCTCACCCGAGAAGCCGGCAATCAGGTCGGTTGTGATGGCGCAATCGGGCATATAGCGACGAATGGCCGCAATGCGGTCGAGGTACCACTCGCGGGTATATTTACGGTTCATCCGCTCCAACATCGAGGTCGAGCCCGACTGTGCCGGCAGGTGAATCGCCCGACAGATATTGGGCATCGAGGCCATCACCTCCAAGAGACGGTCGCTCATATCCTTCGGGTGCGACGTAGCAAAGCGCACCCGCAACAGCGGCGACACCTCTGCTACACGACGCATCAACTCGGGGAAATCAACCTCGTCGAAGTGGTAGGAGTTGACATTCTGCCCCAGCAGCGTTACCTCACGGTAGCCATTCTCGAAGAGCTGACGCGCCTCGGAGAGAATCGTCTGCCAATCGCGGCTACGCTCACGGCCTCGGGTATAGGGGACCACGCAATAGGAGCAGAAGTTATTGCAACCACGCATAATCGAGATAAAGCCACTCACGCCATTCTTATCGATGCGCACAGGGGCAATCTCGGCATAGGTCTCCTCGGCCGAGAGGAGGACATTCACACCTCGTTCACCCGCCTCGGCCGCCTTCAGCAGATTCGGCAGGTCGCGGTAGGCATCGGGGCCGGCAACAATGTCGACACCCGTATTCCCCTCGAGCAGTTGCTCCTTCAGTCGCTCGGCCATGCAGCCGACAATGCCGACGATGAGCGAGGGTTTGCTCTTCTTGAGTCGACGCATCTCGGAGAGACGTCCCCAGATGCGCTGCTCGGCATTATCGCGCACCGAGCAGGTGTTAATCAGCACCACATCGGCCTCGGCCTGCGTCTCGGTGTAGATATAGCCGTGTTGCTGCAGAATCGAGATGATAATCTCCGTATCACCCACATTCATCTGACAGCCATAGGTCTCGATGAAGAGGCGACGACCTTCACCCGTCAAGGGGCGCAGTTGATTATATGAAATCGTATTCAAAGGTTTCAAATTTTAATCCTGAATATTGAAGTTACTCGGCCTGTATCTCACCATCCTCGGGGAAGGCCTTAAAGCCCTCGCCATAGGTGTCGTAGGCATCGGTTACCACCAAGAAGGCACGCGGGTCAATCTGCTTGATTTGTTGCTGTACACGACGCACCTCCTTACGACTGATGACCAGAAAAATCATATCACGTTCGGCATCGGTGTACATACCACGCGAACGAATATAAGTAGCACTGCGGTCCAAATCCTCGATGATGAATTTTTTCAGTTCCGCATGCCGATCGGTAATGATAAAGAGCAATTTATCATACGAAGCACCATCGAGCATGTAGGCCAACACGCGCGACGAGGCATAGATGATGATGAGCGAATAGATGGTCAGCAGCCAACCCGAGGGGTCGGGCGCGTCGAGGAACAGACCAAAGCCGATGACCAACAGACCGGCCATCACCACAAATCCGTCGGCAAAGAAGATACCGGTCGAGAATTTGATGCCGGCATACTTCTGCAACAGCATCGCCACGATATCCGTACCGCCCGTAGTGGCCTGCTGGCGTACCACGATACCCATACCTACACCCGTGAGAATAGCACCCAGCATACATGCTACCAGCAAATCATTCGAGAGGTTGAGATTACCCCCGAGCAGCAGTTGCGGGTCGAGCGACTCGACGGCCTCCTGTGTCGGATAGACCAGCTGTGTCAGGAAGTTCATGAAGCCCGGCGTGTAGGCTGCAGCCATCACCGTGCGAGCACCGAATTTGCCGCCAAAGATGATGAGGGCGGTAATCATGAGCGGGATATCGAACATATAGCCGAAGGTACCCACCTGTATCGACGGGAAGATGTTGTGCATCACGATGGCCAAGCCATAGACACCGCCCGGTACAAAATTATAGGGGTTGATAAAGAGCACATAGGCTGTACCCATGATGCTACACCCTAAAAATATCAAGAGTAATGAACGCCACCACCGCCATGAGGTAAGCGAAGAGAGAGCCTTATTCGTCTGCATAAATCGCCTTATTAGCCAAATGAAGAAAACAGCACAAAGATACACTTTTTATCCGAAATCAGACCTGCTCGGTTGGTTTTTTTATCTTTATAGTTGGTTTCATACTTTTTTTCGTATATTTACACTGAATATAGTTATTTTTGCACTAAATTGCTTTTTTTTTCGTATATTTGCACCGAATTTACTGTTTCGCTTATGATTTTGACCTATTATATTGTCGCCACGTTGCTGATTTTGGCGTATGTCTTGGGATCGATTCCCAGCGCAGTATGGATTGGAAAGAAGTATTATGGCATCGATATTCGCGAACACGGCTCGAAAAATGCCGGCACGACCAACATGTTGCGCGTGTTGGGTAAGCGGGCAGCCATTCCGGTCTTTGCCCTCGACTTCCTGAAGGGATTCGTGGCCGTGACGATTGTCGATTTGGTCAAATACGATGACTTCTTCGCTACGGCCCCCAACGAGAATTGGTTCTACATTATGCGCTTTGCAGCCCTCTCGTGTGCCGTATTGGGTCATATCTTCCCCATCTTCGCCAACTTCCGAGGCGGTAAGGGCGTCGCAACGCTCGTCGGTGGTGTAATGGCGGTCAATGCACCGTTGGTGTTGCTCTGCCTGGGCGTATGGCTTATCGTACTGATGGTCACCCACTACGTATCGCTGGCCTCGATGACGGCCGGTGTCTTCTACCCCATCTTTACGCTCATCTCGCCGAAGGTGGGTCACCTGCCACCCTTCATCATCTTCTCGGTCATTGTAGCCATCCTGCTCATCTTCACCCACCGCAAGAACATCAAGCGTCTGCGTGAGGGCACGGAGTCGAAAATCTACGTTTGGAAATCGCGCAAGGTGCGCGAGGCGCAACAACACCAGGCCGAGGCTCAACAAGCCGAAGAGCAATCACTCGAAGAGGTGGTTGAAGAGCTCGTCGACGAGTTTATGGAGGACAACAAATAACCCGAAACCCATCATCAAGAAATCTTAAATACCACCCAACATGGTACAAAACAACTTTATCAAAATCTTTGAGAACAGTTTCCGCGAACACCGCGAGATGTCGGCCCTGACCGACTATTTCAAGGGGGAGACCTTCTCCTACTACGAATTGGCCAAGGAGATTGCCAAATTGCACCTCCTGTTCAAAGAGGCCAACATCAAGCAGGGCGACAAGATTGCATTGATTGGTCGCAACAACCCCCGCTGGTGTATCACGTGGCTCGCAACGGTGACTTACGGAGCTGTTATCGTGCCGATTCTGCAGGACTTTGCGCCGACCGATATCGTACACATCATCAACCACTCGGAGAGCCGCCTGCTCTTCCTGGGCGACAAATTCTGGGACAACATCGAGCCCGACCAAATCGAGAAAATCGAGGCGGTCTTCTCGTTGACGGATTTCAGCCCTGTCTACGAGCGTAAGGGGGACAAACTGACGAATTTCCAGAAGGATATCAAGAAGGCCTATCGCAAGGCCTATCCGCTGGGCTTCAACGTCGAGGATATCAAATACGTCGAGGTGGAGGACGATCAGGTCGTGTTGCTGAACTACACCTCCGGCACGACGGGCTACTCGAAGGGCGTTATGCTCACCTGCGAGAACCTTACGGGTAATGTATTAATGGCTTTCGAGGCCACCAACCCCGAGGATGGAGAGCTCTATTTCCAGAAAGGATTCCGCATCCTTTCGTTCCTGCCGTTGGCCCATGCCTTTGGTTGTGCATTCGACTTCCTGGCCTCCATGGCACGCGGTATGCACGTCACATTGCTCGGTAAGATGCCCTCGCCCAAGATTCTGATTGAGGCGTTGAGCAATGTCCGTCCGAATGTTATCCTGACCGTGCCCCTCATCCTGGAGAAGATCTACCGCAAGCAGATTCAGCCGATGCTCGAGAAGGGTCCCATGTCGATTGCCATGAAGGTGCCCCTCATCAACACGGCTATCTACTCGGTCATTCGCAAGAAATTGATGGATACCTTTGGTGGCGAATGCAGACTCTTTATTGTCGGAGGTGCTCCGATGAATCAGGAGACCGAGGCCTTCCTGCGCAAGATCAACTTCCCGTTGACGGTCGGCTACGGCATGACCGAGTGCGGCCCGCTCATCAGCTTTACCCCTGCACCGGAATATAAGTCGAGTTCCTGCGGCCGCTATATCTCGGCACGTTTGGAGTGTAAAATCGACTCGGACGATCCGGAGAAGGTGGCCGGTGAGATTTTGATTCGTGGCGGCCACGTCATGAAGGGCTACTACAAGAATCCCGAGGCCACGAAGAAGGTGCTCGAGAAGGATGGCTGGTTGCATACGGGCGACATGGGTACGATGGATCCCGATGGTACGCTCTACATCCGCGGCCGCTCGAAGACGATGATTCTCTCGGCAAATGGCCAGAACATCTACCCCGAGGAGATCGAGGATCAACTCAATAACATGTACATGGTGCTCGAATCGCTCGTGCTGGATAGTGGCGGCGGTCGTCTGAAGGCACTCGTTGTGCCCGACTACGAGTTGGCCGAGAAGGAGGGTGTTGCCCGCGAGTCGCTGCCCGAAATTATGCAGAACAACATGAAGGAGTTGAACAAGACGCTGGCTGCCTATCAACGTCTGGCCGAGGTGGTCCTCCACCCGAAGGAGTTTGAGAAGACCCCGAAACGCTCGATCAAGCGTTACCTCTACGACCAAACGCTGCTCAGCAAATAGCCGAAGCAATACACGCATGAAAAAGCCACCAAGAAAAAGGTGGCTTTTTTCATTTATGGGAGAATTTTACTACTTTTGTATCCACCTATCAGTATGTACACATCATGAAAATCGGAAATAAACACGCTATTGGCGAGAATCTGCTCTACCTGCTGGTCTGGACAGCCATCATCTTGGTGCCGGTCCTCAACTCGCAGATGCTCTCCGAGATGCATGTCAATCTGGAGGAGGCGTGGATTGTCTGGCGACAACTCATCCCCTATCTGACGATCTTCCTCGTACACAACTACCTGATAGCACCGCGTTATCTATTGCGCCGTAAGCCGATTCCCTATCTGCTAACCAACCTCGTCTTGGTCGTAACGGCCTTCACCATCGTACACCTCTATCAGCAGGCTGTGATGAACGAGGCGTCGTATGTTGCTCAGCGTGATGCCATCACCAACCACGAAATCTATTGGAACGTGCTCTTTGCGCTCTTCATGAATGGTACGAATGGCGGCATCAAGCTGCTCTATCAATCGCTGCGTGACGAGCAACAGATGGAGGTGCTCAAGCAGGAGCATCTGCGAGCCGAGATGAATGCGCTGACCTATCAGATCAACCCGCACTTCTTCATGAATACGCTTAACAACATCCACGCGCTCATCGACATCGACAGCGAGGTGGCCAAGACAGCGGTCATCGACCTCTCGAAGATGATGCGTTATGTATTGTACGACTCGGAGAAGGCCATCGTATCGCTTGCCAGCGACATGCAATTCCTGCGCAACTACATCGACCTGATGCGGATTCGCTACAGCAACGAGGTAGAAATCACATTAGACCACCCCAACGAACTCCCCGAGGGGGTTTCGATTCCGCCCCTGCTGCTCATCGTCTTTGTCGAGAATGCCTTCAAACACGGGGTTAGTTACCGACATAAATCCTACATTCATATCTCGGTCTTTTATGCCGACGGCTCACTCACGACGCTGATCAGCAACAGCTTCCACGACAACGAAGAGCGGCCCATCTCGACCGGCATCGGCATGGAGAACGTCCGCAAACGCCTTGATCTGACCTATGGGGTCGAGGGGTATACTCTGGAGACGCATCAAGAGCGTAATAACTACACCGTTAAACTCGTAATACCGACCCTCCATGCTTAAATGTCTGGCCATTGACGACGAGCCGTTGGCACTGCGTCAAATCGAGAAATACATCGAGAAAGTCCCCTATCTGGAGTTGGTGGCCGCATCGAACAATCCGCTTGAAGCACAGCGCATCGCTGCGATACAGCCCATCGACCTAATGTTCGTCGACATCAATATGCCCGACCTCAACGGCGTCGATTTCGTGCGCTCGCTCATCACACGCCCCATGATTATCTTCACGACCGCCTACTCGGAGTATGCCGTCGAAGGATTTCGTTTGGATGCGGTCGACTACCTGCTCAAGCCCTTCAGTTTTGCCGATTTCAGTCGGGCTGTAGCCAAGGCCTATGCGCTCTATGAGTTAAAATATGGGCAAAATGCCACCTCCCAACCGCCCAGCGCCACACCTACACCGGATAGCGTTGCGCCTGTTACGCCCACGCAGCCGACACCCATGCCGAGCGACGACAAGGAGTTTATCTCGGTGAAGGCCGACTATAAGGTGTCGTTGCTGCGCACCTCGGAGATTCTCTACATCGAAAGCGAGGGAGAATATGTGCGGATTCACCTGGCAGATGGTTCAAAAATCACCACCCTCTACCGCATCAAGAACATGGAGGCATCGCTCCCCTCGGAGCAGTTCATGCGTGTGCATCGCTCCTACATCGTCAATCTGGGGCGCATCCGCAGCTATGTACGTGGACGCATCTATCTCGATGAGAAATTGTTTGTGCCCATTGGCGAGAATTACAAGGAGGCCTTCCAGCAATACATCGAACGCACCTACAAGAATCTATAAACAACACAAGGGCTGCCCCGATGGTGGGCAGCCCTTGCAGTATCTGTTGTGCAGTTTGTTACATCGCTTCGGCTACGACATAGGTACTGCCACCGATGAAAATCATATCCTCCTCCTCGGCCAACGTGCGGGCATAGGCCACCGCCTCCTTCACATCGGCCACAGTCTCGCCCTGCAAGCCATAGATAGCCGCTTTGGCGGTCAATTCATCAGCTGGCACAGCACGTTCGCTCTTGGCTGCCGTGAAGATGTAATGGGCCTCCTTGGGCAGCAACGGCAGGATATGCGCCAAATCCTTATCTCGCACAAAGCCGATGACGCAAATCAACTTCTTGTGAGGCGTGGCAGCAATCTGCTCGGCCACACAGCTGATACCATGGGCGTTGTGGCCCGTATCGCAAATCATCAACGGATGGTCGCCCAGTTTCTGCCAGCGACCCATCAAAGCCGTATCCTTGGCGGCCGAGGCAACCCCCTCGACAAAGGCACGACGCGAGATGGTCAGCGGGGTCGATTCGTGCAGGAAGTCGGCTACGGTAGCCGCCGTCACCAGGTTATGACGCTGATAGAGGCCCATCAAATCCAGCTCCAAATCGTAGCAATAGCCATCGCGTGAACGACAGAGGCTGAAGCGTTGCGTACTCCCCTCCAACGACTGCGAGCAACAGGTAAAGGCCTGCTCGGCATAAATCACACGCGAGCGATTCGTGGCGGCAATCTCCTCGAAGGTCGAATTGTAGCGGTCGTCGCCCTCACCGATAATGACCGGAATGCTCTTCTTGATGATACCGCCCTTCTCGGCAGCAATCTTGGGCAACGTGTCGCCCAACAATGCGGTATGCTCCATCCCGATATTCGTGATGACACTCACGACAGGCAGGATGATATTTGTGGCATCGAGGCGACCTCCAAGGCCGGTTTCAATCACCGCCACCTCAACATCGGCTTGTGCGAAATAGTCGAAGGCCAAAGCGGCCGTCATCTCGAAGAATGAAAGTTTCAGGTCGACCATTTTCGCCTGATGTTTATCGACGAAGTTAACCACCTTCTGCTTGGGTATCATCTCGCCATCGACACGGATGCGCTCACGGAAATCCTGCAGATGGGGTGAGGTAAAGAGCCCGGTGCGGTAACCGGCTTGTTGCAGAATCGAAGCCAGCATGTGCGACACCGAACCTTTGCCGTTGGTACCGGCCACGTGAATCGTGAAGAAGTTACGTTGCGGATTGCCCAGATGGCGACAAAACTCGCTGATGCGCTCCAAGCCCGGCTTATAGGCCGAAGCCCCTTTCTGCTCGAAGACAGGGAGCGAATTGAAGAGAAAATCGAGGGTTTGGGTGTAATTCATAATATAAAGTGTACGGGAATTTACGAAATCAGGTAGTTGCGACGCTTGACTCGATAGGCTACATAATAGAGTACGCAGAGCAGCGTTACATAGCAGGCGATGCGAGCCAGGAGATCGCCATAACGGGTATAGAGGGTGCAATCATCCCGCAGCGACACCCGCTCGGTCAGCACACCACGCTCCGCCCAGCCTAAGGTCGTGCCCACATCACCACGAGCCGAGATAAACCCCGAACGGCCGGTATTGGCCGAGCGGGCAATGGCCCGTCGATGCTCGATGGCACGCAGCCGTGAAATCGAGAAGAGGTGGCGATAGCCGGGGGTATCACCCCACCAGCCGTCGTTGGAGAGGATGGCCATATATTGTGCTCCTCGGCGCACAAAATCGCCGAAGAACTCCCCATAGATACCTTCGTAGCAGATAGCCGGGCCCATGCGGATGCCTCGATGCTCGAAGACCGTACCCCGTTGTCCCTGCCCGATTTGACCAACCACACCACCCAGGTCGATGACCAGAAAATCCAGGACATCGAAAATCCAAAGCGGAGTCTTTTCAACACCAATCACCAACCGACCTTTATGATGCAGCGGTTTATGCGCTGTCGTATCGACACCTACGGCCGTATTGAAGATATCGCCCTTCAATCCACCACCAAACGAGCGAGCCGTCAGCGTAGCACCTCCCTCGGGGTAGAAGCGACGGGTATTCGTCCCCGTTACGAGCATCGCCTGCGGATAGTTCGCACGCAATGTATCGCGCAATTGTCGCCAGATAGCCGCCTCATCGCGCGGAGGATAACCCAAGGACAGATGTGGCTCGGTATAGTAACCCGGAAGGGCCGTCTCGGGCAACAGGATAAAATCGACCGTCGAAGGAACCTCCTTCAACAAGGCAAAGATATTGGCAATTTGCGCCCGTTCGTCACCATGGAACTTATCATAGCAGTCGACATTGGGTTGCAGGATACTCACCTCGACCGATTCGCCTTGTGGTTCCTCGTAACTCCACCATAGGCCGAGCGACACAGCAAGCGGCAACGCAACAGCCCCCGCAACTGCCACCCAACGGCGCATCGTACGCTGCTCCAAAGCCTCAAAAATCAGGATATTGCAGACCAACACCCAGAGCGAACCGCCCCAAACGCCTGTCCATTCATACCACTGCACGGCCCACACATCGTGCGAGAAGCCGTTACCCAGCACCAGCCAGGGCCACGACACATCACCCACCGTATACCAATATTCGGTAGCAATCCACGCTGCGACAAGGGTCGTATAGGCCAATGCTTTGGGGGCTCGCTTCGAGATAGTGTGGTAGAGCATGAAGGCCATCATATTGAGCGTCGACGAGACGATGGTGGCCGCAATAGGCCCTACGGGTGTTGCATGCCAAATCCACCACACGGTGGCCGCATTCCACAACACAAAGGTTGCCAATGCCCAACCAAACATCCGCCACCACCCGCGACGTGATGCCTCTTCACGGGCACTCATCCAGAGCAGAGGTACAAAAGCAACCAGGAGAGGAAGTCCCGACAAGCCGAGCCACCCCACCGAGAGCAGGAGAACCGACAGAAGCAGAGCAACGATTCGACGCGACATAACGGGCAGTTGAAAATTTGAGGACAAAAATAAACAAAGTTCGGCGGATTGAAAAGCAAACGGCCTATTTTTGATGATAAAATCGTTTTCGACAATTGTTTCTGACAAAAAGCAGAAAAGTTTACGAAAAAATGTGTAAATTAGCACCAATTTGTATTCCACAACCATGAAACCACTGACCTCTACCCCGCTTCCCGTTGATGTGGTTTTCCACCCCTCGTGGTGGAACAAGCACACGGGCATCGTCTTTGACGAAGATTTCTTCTACGACCCCCGTCGTCGTGTTGCTGACGAGCAGCTCATGGAGCGTACCCTCTACGAACGCTTTGGCGATTGTGGCCTGGGTGCTCACCACGCCGAGGAACGACCCGAAATCGGAGCCGTGCATCTGGCCGCAGGCTTCCTCCTGTCGGAGATGCTCGGTTGCCGCATCGAATATGGTGCTGACACGGCTCCGCAGGTTATCTGCGCCCACCGCGAGGAGCTCACCATCGACGAGGAGGCTCCCTTCAAAAGCCCCGCATTCAAGCGGTTGCAACACCTCATCGAACAACTCAAAGCCCGATACGGCTATGTGACGGGCGACATCAATTGGGGCGGTGTACTGAATCTGGCCATCGACCTCAAAGGCGAGCAGGTGCTGATGGATATGATGATGGATCCCGAAGGCACGAAGGCCTATTTTGCACAGATCGGCCGTGTCGTAGAGCGATTTTTCAGTTACATCCAGAGCCAAACAGGCTCCTCATCCATCTCGGTCAACCGCATCGCCCGTTTCATGGACGAGCCGCTCTACATCCACTCCGAGTGCAGCCACACGATGATTTCGGAGCAGGATTACGAGGAGTTGTTGCTCCCGATAGACCTCGCATGGAGTGCAAAATACCAGCCCTACGGCATCCACTACTGCGGTCGTGACCCGCATCGTCATGCAGCCCAATTCGCCCAACTTCCGAACCTACAATTCCTCGACCTGGGTTGGGGTGGCGATGTTGCGCTGCTGCGCGAGGCACTTCCCGAGGTATTCTTCAGCCTGCGCCTGAATCCCGTGGAGATCAACGACTACTCGTCGGAGGAGTTGCTTAAGATTATCACCACGCGCGTCGCAGCCTCGGGTGACCTCTATCGCACCGGCATCTGCTGCGTCAACATGGATGGCAATGTACGCGACGAACGTGTAAAAGAGATTTATCGTATTGCAGAAAACATCCGAGAGGAAAGAGCAAAGAGTAAAGAGTAAAGATAGGTATGGTTAACCATCACGATAGTATCACTTTTCAGAAAACAAAAAGATTTGCAGTTAAAATCATTCGCTTTTCCAATACTTTGATTGCCGAAAAAAAAGAATACATTATCTCACGACAAGTATTGCGTAGTGGAACTGCTATTGGTGCAAATACGCGAGAATGTTGGAATGCACAAAGCAAGGCCGATTTTATCAGCAAACTATCCATTGCATTAAAAGAGGCTGATGAAACGCAATATTGGCTGGAGATTTTAGTTGAAAGCGAAATGATTGACCAAGCATGTTTCGAAGAATTAAATAGCGATTTGAAGGAAATCATAGCTTTACTGACCGCAAGCATAAAAACCGCAAAATTAAATCTAAACAAAGAAAAAAATAGTAATCTTTAACAACGCAGGATGGGAGCTTTTGCATGATTCTCTTTGCTCTTTGCTCTCTCCTCTTTACTCTATTACCCCTTATGGCTACAAAAGACACATTCAATACCAGCCTGGCCGATTCGCAGGCCACCACCGTACAACCGATTGCACCCGAAAAATTTGACCGAGCGCGTTATGCCGATTATGCCGCTGCACTTGACGAGCGTTGCAAAGCCTTTTGGGAGGCCGATGAGGGCGTATTAGTCTATCGCCGCATGCGTGTCAAGGAGGTCTTCGCCGAAGATTGCCACGACCCGAAGAGATCCCTTGCATGGCAACTGGGTGCTCTGGAGCAGTCGATGCGCTTCGAGGCCGACATTCCCAACTTCATCGAGCCGTGGTATGGCTTGGGAACAGTCGCCTCGGCCTACGGATTCGACTACCGCTGGGAGCCCGGATTAGCACCCGCTGTGGATGGTAAATTTGGCTCGACAGCCGAGTTGGTTGCCGCCCCCTTCTGCCCCGTGGCCGAGACCCCCATCGGTCGTCATACGTTGGAGATGGTCGAGTACTTCCTCGACCGCACAAAGGGCGAAATTCCAATGTCTTACTGCGACGTACAATCACCGCTGAATACGCTCAGCAACATCATCGACTCGAATCAGTTCTACCTCGATTTCTACCTCGACCCCGATTCGATGACCATCGCCATGGAGCGCACGGCCGACCTCCTGGCCGACTTTACCGAAGCGCAACGCAAGTTAATCGGCGAGGCACTCGTCAAGCCCGGCCACGGCTTCGCCTCGAGCCGCATGTTCGACGGCTTGGGCATGAGCGACGACACGGTGACGATGCTCTCGCCCGACCTCTACTTTCCCGTCGCCGTACCGGCCATGCAACGTGCCGGAAACCGCTTCGGAGGCACCGTCTTCCACTCGTGCGGCAACTGGTCGGACAAGAAGGAGGAGATTGCCCGCATCGAGGGTATTCGCATGGCCGACGGAGCCTTCTCGCTCGCCACAGACCCGGGAGCCAACCCCGTCGAGGGATTTGCCGAGGCCTTTGCCGGCACCGGCGTAGTGCTCAACGCCCGCATCGTAGGTCCGGCCGAAGTAGTCACCGAGAAGGTGCAAGCCTTGTGGCGACCGGGCATGAAGCTCATCGTGGTAACCTACTGCGAAACACCTGAGGAGCAGGCAGATGTCTATCGTAAAATTCACGAGATATGCCAGTAAACCAACCCTCCAACATCGGAAAATACCGCTGGTCGGTAGTGGCATTGCTCTTCTTCGCCACGACCATCAACTACATCGACCGGCAGGTACTGGGTATGCTGAAGCCCGTCATTGCCGACGAAATCAACCTCTCGGAGGCCGACTACGGCTATATCGTATCAGCCTTCCAGGCCGCCTATGCCATTGGTCTGCTCTTCATCGGCCGCCTCATCGACCGCTTCGGCACACGCATCTCCTATGCGCTGGCCATTGCTGTCTGGTCCTTGGCCGGATGTCTGCATGCCGCTGCTCGTGGAGCCCTCGGATTCGGTTTGGCTCGCTTCCTGCTCGGCATTGGCGAGAGTGCCAACTTCCCGGCTGCCATCAAGGCAACAGCCGAATGGTTTCCCAAGCGTGAACGTGCCTTGGCCACCGGCATCTTCAATTCGGGCAGCAACATCGGTGCTGTCCTCTCACCCATCATCGTCACGGGGCTCACGGTGGCCTACGGATGGCAAATCGCCTTCATCGTAACCGGCTCGCTGGGCTTCATCTGGATGGTGGCCTGGCTCTTCATCTACCGTCTGCCCCACCAATCGAAACGAGTCGGAGCAGCCGAGTTGGCCTATATCCACCAAGACGATGCAACGGCATCCGAGGCGGTTGTCGAAGAGAAAATCGCCTGGGGCGAACTGCTACGTCAACGTGCCACGCTCGGTATCACCCTCTCGCGTTTCGTCTGCGACTGGGTCTGGTGGTTCTTCCTCTTTTGGACACCCGACTTCATGGAGAAGAGTTACGGCGTAAACATCCAGCAGATGGTTCTGCCGCTGATTATCATCTACACCTTCTCCTCATTCGGCGGCATCTTTGGCGGCTACCTCTCCTCGTCCCTCATCGAGAAGGGGCATTCGGTGGCCTTCTCGCGTAAGGCGGCTCTGCTGACCTGCGCCCTGCTGGTAGTCCCCGTGCTGCTCATTCCACAGGTCAATGGATGGTGTGAGGCCAATGCAGCCCTCTGGATAGCCATCGGCATCATCTCGATAGCCTGCTTCGCACACCAAGGCTGGGCCTCAAATATCTACACGCTTGTCTCGGATTACTACCCCAAGAGCCGTGTGGCTACAATGACCTCGCTGGCCGGTTTTGCCGGCTCGGTGGGTGGTGTCATGGCTGCCTCGGCTGTGGGTAATGTATTGGAGTTGACCGGCAGTTACTTTGTGGTCTTCCTGATGGCCGGGTTAGCCTACCTCGCCGCATGGCTCATCCTGCAACTGCTGCTTCCGAAAAAGACCTTGGCATAATGGCAAAGAAAATCGAGAAGACAAATGCTGCCCGCCTGCTCGACCGAGCCGGCATCGCCTACGAACTGGTACCCTACGAGGTGGACGAAAACAACCTGGCCGCCACGCATGTAGCCGAGCAGTTAGGGGAGCCCATCGAGCAGGTATTCAAGACGTTAATTCTCAAAGGCGACCGCACGGGACACCTCGTATGCGTCATCCCGGGCGATGGTGAAGTCAACCTCAAGAAGGCCGCCAAGGTATCGGGCAACAAAAGCGTAGCCATGATTCCGATGAAGGAGTTGCTGCCCACCACAGGCTATATTCGTGGCGGGTGCTCGCCCATCGGCATGAAGAAGCGTTTTTCGACCTATATACACACCTCGGCCACCTCGTTCGACCACATCTACATCAGCGCGGGAGTACGCGGTCTGCAACTGCGTATTGCTCCCCAGGAGCTCCTCCGCTTCACGGGAGCCGAATGGGCTGACCTGACCGAATAACGAACAAATCAACACACAAAACAATAACCTAAACATGAACAAAATCAAAGAATCGATTCTGAAGCACAACGGCGTGAACTATCTCATTCCGTTTATGCTGATTACCTCGTGCTTCGCCCTATGGGGCTTTGCCAACGACATCACCAACCCGATGGTCAAGGCCTTCTCGAAGATTTTCCGCATGAGCGTAACGGATGGCGCATTGGTGCAGGTAGCCTTCTATGGCGGCTATTTCGCCATGGCCTTCCCGGCTGCCATGTTCATCCGCCGCTACTCCTACAAGGCGGGCATCCTGATGGGTCTGGGTCTCTATGCCATTGGCGCCTTCCTCTTCTTCCCCGCGAAGATGACCGGTAGTTACTATCCCTTCCTGATGGCCTATTTCATCCTCACATGCGGTCTGTCGTTCCTTGAGACGAGTGCCAACCCCTACATCCTCTCGATGGGCTCGGAGGCAACGGCTACACGACGTCTGAATCTGGCACAGGCCTTCAACCCAATGGGTTCGCTCATCGGTATGTATGTGGCGATGAACTTCATCCAGGCCAAACTCAATCCGCTTGACACGGCCGGTCGTGCCGAATTGACCGACGTAGAGTTTGAGGCGATGAAGCAGGCCGACCTGCAGGTGCTCATCACCCCTTACTTGATTATCGGTGCCGTCATTGCAGCAATGTTCCTGCTGATTTGGTTGGTGCGCATGCCCAAGGTACAGGAGAGTTCAAAGCAGGATGGTCTTTTCAAGACGCTCAAGCGTATCTTCCTGCAGAAACGCTACCGCAATGGTGTGATTGCCCAGTTTGCCTATGTCGGTGCGCAAATCATGTGCTGGACCTTCATCATTCAGTATGGCACGCGCGTATTCATGGCCGAAGGCATGGCCGAAAAGGCTGCCGAGGTGCTCTCGCAACGCTACAACATCATCGCCATGATTATCTTCTGCTCGAGCCGTTTCGTCTGCACCTTCCTGCTCAAATACATCCATCCGGGACGCCTGCTGGCCATCTTGGCTATTGCTGCCACGGCCTTTACAGCCGGTGTGATTGCCATCGACGGCCGTGTGGGATTGTACTGCCTGGTAGCCGTTTCAGCCTGCATGTCGCTCATGTTCCCCACCATCTACGGCATTGCCCTCGAGGGGATGGGCGAAGATGCCAAATTTGGTGCTGCCGGTCTGATTATGGCGATCCTGGGCGGCTCGGTACTGCCGCCCGTACAGGCCATGATTATCGACCAAGGCATGCTCTTGGGTTGGCCGGCAGTGAATATCTCGTTCATCCTGCCGCTCCTCTGTTTCCTGGTCGTGATGTACTACGGATTCTCAACAGCCCGCGAAGTACGTTAAGTAAGTATTAGTTCCCGAAAAGAAGGAGTGATTTGGTACAAAAATGTGCTAAATCGCTCTTTTTTTAGCACATATGGGGAAATCTGAACTATCCAACATTTTTTTATCAAAAAAAGCACAAAATTTTCTTGCCTATTCACCGATTTTTCCCTATTTTTGCATGACTGTATATATCAACTCCATCCCCAGACCGGGAGCCTATGCGTCAGAATCATCACGAAAGGCTGTTACACCAATGAGGAGGAGATTGTTAGGTCAGGAACAATAATACACGAAAGCGCATCCGTTGTCTATGAAACGTCTACTCATACTGCTCTGTTTGATGTCCACTTGGGCACTCTCGGCTCAAGAGGTTAAGCAGAAATTTGCCAAAGACTCGCTGATGGTCTATTTCCGCCAAGGTCATGCCACATGGGATGCCTCCTACATGGATAACGGGCAGCGCGTAGAGGCGTTTATTGAGCGAGTTTTAGCCATTGAGAATAGTTCGGATACGACCATCCTAAAGGTTATCTGCAAATCCGGTGCGTCGCCCGAGGGTGAGGTCGAGAACAACCAGCGTCTGGCTGAAAAGCGCGCCGAGACCATTACCGCATACCTGCGTCAACGTGTAAACATCGCCCCCAGGGCAGAGAATGTCGTACTCATGAATGAGGACTACGCCTCATTGGCCCGTATGGTCGAGGCGTCGGATATGCCCTATCGCGAGGAGGTACTCGCCATTCTGCACGAGGCGGATGGCCGCACGATGAGCGAAGAGGAGGCTATCGATTGTAAATGGCGCATGAAACGACTCCACGAGGGCAAGGTGTGGGACTACATGTTGAAACACTTCTTCCCCTACCTGCGTAAATTCGACATCGTGGTTTCGCTCGGCATTGATGTTCCCGAAGATATGGTCTATGCCCAGCCGCTGAATCTGACAGCACCCCTGCCGCCCATGGCCATCACTCCGACCAAGGTGCATGCGGACCCGCTGCCCGAAGAGGAGGGCTGGCGTCGTGAATGGCTCATCAAGAGCAATGCCATCGGATGGGCTATGTTGGTTCCCAATGTCGCCTTCGAGGTCGATTTGGCCGAGCACTGGTCGTTCAACCTGCCGATTTACTTCTCGGGCCTGGACTACTTCTCGCACAAAGTCAAATTCCGCATGTTCGGTATCTACCCCGAGGTGCGCTATTGGTTTGGCAAGGAGGATGGTCTCTTCGTGGGTGCTCACCTCGGCTTGGTCTACTACAACTACGCCGTCAACGGCAAATACCGCATTCAAGACCACGACAAAGAGACGCCGGCTTGGGGTGGAGGTCTGAATGTCGGCTACCGCATGCCCATCAGCAAGAGCAACCGCTGGAAGGTGGAGTTCACGGCCGGATGCGGTCTCTACGACGTACGCTACGATAAGTTTTACAACCAGAAGAACGGTCTGCGAGCAGTCATCGACCGCCACCGCACCAAGTTTGTCTTGGACAATGTTGCCGTCAACTTCTCGTATAGTTTCTACTCCAAGAAATAGGACAGATGAAGCATATCACTACATATCTCTTAACGGGAGTGCTCCTGCTCTTGGCCTGCACAGGGTGCAAGGTACATGAGTGGCCGGGGCCCTACAAACCGGTTCAGGTGCGACTCAAGTTGCTCTTCGATACAGCTATGCCCCTCTACCAAGAGGTTCCCTATACCGGACGTACCTCCTCCTCGTTCGAGGATTATGATGTACGCTATCAGGTACGCGCCTTCCTGCTCGACGACAACGGCAACTACAATACGGAGGCTCCCGACTATCAGTTTACCTTCACGAAGGATGATGTGTTGAATCTCGACCATGAGGAGACGATTGCCATCGCCGGAGGCGGTTCATATCGCCTGATTGCCTGGGCCGATTACACCGACCAAGGCTCGACGGCACACAAATTCTATCAAACGGACAACTTCACCACCGTGACGTTGCTGACCGACTCGGAGGGCAACCACGTCGCCAACAACGATATGCGCGATGCTTTTGTAGGCGAGGTAGACATCGATGTTCCTGTCCTCGAGACCTCGACTGACCACTACATCGATGCCACGATTCAGATGCATCGCCCGCTGGCCAAGTTTAATTTCATCACCACCGACCTCGAGGAGTTTGCCCAATATGTGGTCGACCTGCGCAACAAGCTGGCAGCCAAGGAGGGTCGTTCAGCCTCATCGCGTGTCGATTTCGATGATTTCCGCATCGTCTTCGAGTATGAGAGCTGGATGCCCTATGTATTCGACATCCACCGCAACAAACCGAGCCGCACCTACGAGCCAGGGCAGACCTTCGACTCGAAGATTACCCTGCTGGGAGGCGACGAGGCCGAGTTGGGATTCGACTATGTCTTTGTCAATGGTACATCATCGTCGGTTTGGATTCGACTGCACGCCTATGACAAAGATGGCACACACATCACCTCGATACCCAACTACGTCGAGGTACCCATCACACGCAGTAAGTTAACCACCGTACGCGGAGCCTTCCTGACCGCTTCGGCCGGTGGTGGTGTCGGCATCGATCCCGATTTTGACGGGGAGGACTACGATTATATTGTTGATTAAGACGTACAAATTATGATGAAACACCTGTTTCGCCCCATGATATTCGGAGTGCTTGCGATGTTGTTCATTGCTTGTAGCGAGCACACGGAGACGCAACAAAAGGAGGTTGCCGTAACCTTCATCCCGACCCTGCCGGTCGACATCTCGTTTCGCGGGGTCGCCGATGGCATGACTGCCAATCGCCTCTATTATGCTATCTACGAGCAGGGAAACAACGAGGCTATCTCCTCGAATCTTGGTGAGCCGATGCCATTCTCCGAGAGTACAATCCTCACCCTGCCGTTGATTTCGGGTTTCACCTACGACATTGTATTCTGGGTGCAGGCTGAGCGTGCTCCCTACACCTTCCATCCCGAGGCGGGCTATGTAGCCATCGATTGGAATAACCACCTGACAGGTAACGACGAGCAACGCGATGCCTTTATCTTTGTGCGCAAGGGCTATCAGGTCAACCAAAGCGGAACGCCGGAACGCATCGAACTCAAGCGTCCCTTCGCACAACTGAACATCGGTATCTCTGACTATGACGCTGCCGCAGCGTTGGGTTTTGACCTACACGAAACACAACTCTCCACGCAGAGTTATGCACGTCTGGACTTCTTCGGAGGTGATGAGTATGGTGCTCCTGCAGGCACACTGACCGATATCACCTTCGATTGGGCAACACCACATAGCGGTGCAGATGCGACTATCGAGGTCAAAGGCAACACCTACAAATACATCGCTTCGGCATACCTCTTGCCGGCTACGCCGCAGGGAGCGGTCAACGTATCGTTGAAATTCCGCAATCTGGCTCACGACAAATATGTCGGCACGGAGCCCTTCACGGCCGTCACGATGGAACGCAACCACGCCACCAACATCATGGGATCGCTGCTGACCTCCTACGATGCCACGAGCGGCAATCGAGTGGTCAACTACATCCCCGTTCCCTAAACAATCGGCTGAGGGGGGGGGCTATTAAGTGGGAGTCTGTTATTCCCAGGCGTTCCGTTATTAAAAGGAGGCGCTGCTATTAAGCAGGAATACCTATATTTATATATATAGCGAGTTGCACGATATTCGTGCAACTCGTTTTTTTATGCGCCACGGCATTTTGATATTCCCCCGAAAATCGTATCTTTGTAGAAACTAAAACACGCAACCTATGAAACGTAAAATCGTTGTTACCGTAGCCCCCGTATGTCATGTGGGGAAACCCGTACCCGAGGGCTCGAAAAATCCGCTGACACCCGAGGAGATTGCCGAGGATGTCGCAGCGTGTGCTGCCGAGGGAGCCTCGATGGTACACCTGCACGTGCGTGACCTCACGGGCGAACAGACCTTTGACCTCACAACCTTCAGCCAGACCCTCGACCTGATTGCCGCCAAGAGCGACATCGTGATTCAGGGCTCGACAGGTGGGCTCTCGACCCTTTCACTCGAGGAGCGCAGCGTATGCCTCAACGAGCCGCGTGTCGAGGTGGCTTCCCTCAACATGGGCTCGGTGAACTTCGGCGAAAGCGTCTATGTAAACACGTTGCCCGAAATTCGCTACTGGGCCGGTCGCATGCGGGAGACAAAGGTGGTTCCCGAAATGGAGATTTTCGATTTGAGCATGGTGGAGACCTGCTCGAAGTTGGCTGACGAGGGAGTGCTCGACCGCCCGATGCACTACAACTTCTGCTTGGGTACGGGCACAGCCAGCAACTTGAGCGACACACCTCGCAACCTGGGTTATATGGTTTCGCTCATGGAGCAGGGTGCCGAGTGGGGCCTCAACAACGACTCGATGAAGGACCTGCATTTCCTGGGCTACGCCATTGCAATGGGTGCCAGCGTGGTACGTGTCGGTTTCGAGGATAGTTTCTACTACGAAGAGGGAAAGACCGCCCCAAGCAACGCCTTCCTCGTAAAGAAGCTGGTGGAGTTGGTGCGTGCGCTGGGCTGTGAGCCGGCAACACCGGCCGAGGCTCGTGAAATATTGGGTATCACGAAATTGCGCGGATAGATGGCCCTCTCCTACCAAGATATGCTAACACGCTACGCATCCCCTGCAAGGCAGGTTTGCCCGCAGGAGATTCGTGCGTTGCTACTCGAACGACGCATCCGTATCGTGGTCATCGACGACGATCCGACGGGTATCCAGACCGTGCACGGATGTCTGTTTCTCACCGAGCCGAACGTAGCACATATCACCGAGGCGTTGCAGGACGAGGAACCTTTCTTCTACCTGCTGGTCAATAGTCGGGCCATGACCGAAGAGGATGCTCGCAAGGTGGTACGCCAGGCCGTCGAGGCGGTGTTGGAAGCTAACCGCACGTTGCACTACAACCTGCTCTTTATCAGCCGTAGCGACTCGACGCTACGCGGCCACTTCCCCGCCGAACCAGATACGATACGGACGGTACTTGCCGAACAACATCTGGAGCCCTGTTTCCCGTTGCTCTTCATCCCCTCTTTCTTCGAGGCCGGGCGCATGACCATCGAAGGGGTACACTACATGCGCAACAACGAGGAGCTGATTCCGGTCAACGAAACCGAATTTGCACGCGACAACGTCTTTGGCTACCAAAACGCCCGACTGACCGAATATATCGTCGAAAAGGGCCGTGGAACTATCCGCACGGAGGAACTCATGCACATCACCTTAACGGAGTTGCGCTCGACAACACCCGAGGCAATAGCCTCCCGACTGCAGCAACACGCTGCTGCACGCTGCATCTCCTTCGACTCGCTCGACTACGGCGATTTAGGTGTCTTGGCCAAAGCGATCTTGTTGCAGTTTACGCCCGACAAGCAGGAGCAATATGGCATTATCCGCAGTTCCTCGTCGCTCCCGAAGGCCTTGAGCGGCATCGAAGAGCAGGGATATGTCGCAGCACCCACAAAGGGGGCGCAAGGTGTGGTGGTCGTAGGTTCCCACGTCAAGAAGAGTACCGAGCAATTGCTAGCGTTACTCGCCTCACCCCATGTTGCCGGTATCGAGATTGACGTCGAGGCGATTCTCAACGATGACCCGACACTCATGCAGCGTACCATGCAGCAGGCACAAACGCACTACAATGCAGGTATCATCCCCGTGCTCTACACCTCCCGCAAGGAGGTACGATGCAACGATGTGGCACAACGCCAAGCCTTGGGCATCAAAATATCCCAATTCCTGGTCGAAGCCGTACGCTCCCTCCCCTTCCATCCCGATTTTCTGGTATCGAAGGGCGGTATCACCTCACACGACATTCTGACACATAGTTTAGCCGTGCGCATGGCGCGTGTCGAGGGACAGGCAGCAGCCGGTATCCCGACTATCCGTACCGATAGCAAGGGGCCCTTCCCCCAAATGCGGTATGTCATCTTCCCCGGTAATGTGGGGGCGGTAGAAACCCTACGCGAGGTGGTAGAGCGACTGCGCGCTTAACTCACCCTGACAGAACGAGGGGCTGCTCAACGTCATGGTTGAGCAGCCCCTCATGCTTTCAATTTCTCTTATGGTTACTCCTCCACCAGTTGTTTCGTAGGATTGATGGCGAAGAACAGCAGCGCAGAGATCGCCAACATGGCTGTAATCACGAAGAGGGGTACGTTGTAATTACCCGTAGCCTCTATCAGGTAACCAAAGGCCGTAGCGCACACAAAACCACCGATATTACCCGCCGTATTCATGGCACCCGACACAGCACCCGAGTAGCGGCCACCGATGTCGCTACAAATAGCCCATGCCGAGGGCAACATCAAGTCGATAACGCCAAAGGCCAATGAGAGGAAGATAAAGACCTCGGTCTTACCCGGAATAAAGGCGGCCAGGAACATGAAGAGTGCCGAAACGGCCAAGCCGCCCACACCCAGCAGGCGACGGCCCACCTTCAGGCCATATTTCAGCGAGAGTTTTGAGGAGAGGTAGCCACCGGCAATGTTGCCCACCATCGACATCACAAAGGGTATGGCGATGACGTAGGTCAGCTCGCTCTTATCGAAGCCACGACCCACCTCCATAAAGCGCGGGAACCACGAGAAGAAGAACCAGCTACCCCACGCATAGAAGAAGTACATGGCCAAAATGAGCCAGAATTGGCGATTCTGCATCATCCGTCGCCACGGAATAGCCACCTTCTTAATCTCCTGCCGGGCAGCCTCGGGGAGCGTCGCCAACTCCTCATCGGTAATGCCTTTCACTTCGGCCGGTTTATCACGGAACCAGAAGTACCATCCTGCAGCCCAGACAACGCCCACGGCCGCCAACAGATAGAAGGCCCAATGCCAGCCGAGCAGGGTCAGCACCGGCAACACAATGAAGGGCGTGAGCGCACCACCCATACGGCTGGCTGCCCAAATGTAGCCTTGTGCAGTCGAGGTCTCGTGTTGCTTATACCACTTCACGACCACACCCGTCATACAAGGATAGGAGCCGGCCTCGCCAATACCGAACATAAAGCGGATCACCAACAACGAGCCGAAACTCCATGCCAGACCCGTCAGACCCGTAAAGAGCGACCACCAGAGCACGATGAGAGCCAACACGAGGCGGTAACCCCGTTTATCGCCCCACACACCGAGAGGAACCTGCATCAGGCCATACGAAATCGTAAAGACCGACAGCACCCAACCCCACTGCGACTCGCTGAGCCCCAGCTCGGTCATGATATCCTGCGATGCCATCGTAATGTTGATGCGGTCGAGGAACGTAACGACGCTGATGAGCACCAACAGCAGCAGGACAATATTCCGTTTCTTCATGCTGGCGTGCGTTTAGATTAATCCAACCTCCTTGAGATAGGCTTTGAGCCCTTCGACACCGAGCAGCGGGCTCGACAGCACCAGCTTACCCGTCATCGCACGCAGTTTCTCCTCCATAGCGGCCATCGAACCCTGCGCCAGCACAATCACATCGACCTCGTCGGCCAACTTCACAGCCTCCTGCTCGATGAGTCCGTCGTGGGTTGCTTTGTCAGCACCAAAAGCACCCTTGGCAAGCCCCTCGACCACCTCAATCTCAACACCTGCCTCGGCCGCCTTATCACGCAACAGAGCCACGGTCGGTTCAAGGGTCGTGGGAAGCGTCGCTATGACACCGATTTTCTTGCCCTCACGCACCGCCTTCTCGGCCATCGGGCCATCGATGCGAAAGACCTTGATGGGGGCAATGAGGTCGCCCATCTCGGCCACCTTGCCCACCGACGAGCAGCAGTTGAAGACCACATCGGCACCGGCATCGGCCGCAGCATTGTAGTAGCTGATCAGACGACGACGCACGGCAGGCGTCACCTCGTTGTTGGCAATGACCTCCTGAATGAGCGAATCATCGGCAATGTGGTTGAGTTTTACCTCGGGAAGATGCTCCTTGAAGAGCTTTGTGAGCGGCTCGACGAGCGCCATAGCCGTATGCACGGCAACTACACGAATCATAGGTTTATTGGTTTTTAAGTTGTTTATAGTTTCGATGAATTATCAAATTTACAACTTTTTTCGGAAAAAACCTATTTTCAGGGGAGGTTTTGGGATTTTTGGGAGTTTCGGTAAATCAATGCCCCTCACAAAAAAAAGATACACGGGTATTCAAAACAATACCCGTGTATCTTTATGCTAACGATTGCGAGTGCGGTGTTACTCGTAAACCAACTCAAAATCATCCACCCACATCACACTCTTCGTGCTACCCGTGAAGTAGTCACCCAAGCGCGAGGCCGAGCAGACAATCATCAGGTGGGTCGGAATGCGATCGGTGGCGACATACTCAATCGGAATCGTGAACTCGGTCCACTCCCCGACACTCTCATGCAGTGCCAATTCACCATAGCCGATGACCGCCTCACTGTGCGGATCAAAGGCTGTCTCCTGAATGCGGCGCGTAGCAATCTCGATCGGGCTCTCGGCTGTACCGCCATAGACCGACGGCGACCAATCACCCAAGGCGATATAAATCATACCCGTATCGGGGTCGCCGACCTCCAGCGTCTCGCCCGGAGGCAGGTGCTGAATGCGGTCAATCAACCCGAGATTATACTTCATCCAGCCACGCAACGCCACAGGACGCGCCGTAAAGGGCCGTCCGAAGTGCACGATACCGTTTGTACCATCGTTGCGGACATACTTACCGATATAGAGGTTACCGGCAGCAAATTTACCCACGCCCAGCACGCTGGCATACTTCGACGTAAGGCGTGCGGCCACCTTACCACTCGAGCCCGGGCGGATATCGGTTACCGCCTCCGTGAGGGTTACATTGACGATGCTCGCACCCACATTTCCCGTAGCCCAATAGGGCGAGTCGGCATCCTTGAAGGGATAGACAATATCATCAATCGTGCACCACTCCTCGAAACCTCCGTTGTGCAGCGGCACCACCTGCTCGGTCTGACGACTGACCACCGGCGACTCATCCTCATTCGAATAGGCGACAAACTCATACTCGCTCTCGGGCTCCAAGCCTGTAATACGAGTCGTGAAGACACCGCCCGATTGTTCAACCTGTGGTGCTTCATTCCACAGGGTCGTACCCGCACGACGATAGCGGAAGCCCACCTTTGTACCCTCCTGGGCTGCACCATAGAGGTAGGCCACCGTAGCCCATGCATCGACCTGTGTAAGTTGCACCTTGACATCTGTCTCACGGACATAGAGCTGCCAACGCTCGGTCGTACCCTTCAAGGCCGGGTAGTTCAGATAGACGTAGCGCACCGAGCGGAAGTCTTTCAACTCCTCCTTCGAGGGGGTCATCGTCGTCACCTCGGCAGGGCCCAGTTTGAGGGTCTGCACCTCGATTTGTTGCAGATTGGTACCTTTAGCCACATAGACCGTTGCCGTGCGGCTCTCCGTATCAATCTCCGTGGCACCCACCTGTCCACGCACCGTGAAGTAGCGTTCGATGGGTTGTACGGCCCGAATCGTCCACAGGTAATCCTGATAGAGCGACAAGGTTACCTGCAATGGAGCCCGCATATCAAAGAGGCCGGTCAACGGACGCGAGGTCGTAGCCTGCTCGGTGACCGTTGCCGAGGTTACCTCGACCGCTGTCGGGTCGGTGGTCTCCTCGAGGTGCAGGGTTACGGTTTGTTTCAGCGGATCAATCTCGGAGCGGAAGCCCACACCTTCGTAACTCAAGATCGCCAACTCCACTACCGGGTAGGGAATATCGTTCTTGATGCACGAGGTGAGGCTGCTCACACCGAAAAGAACCGTTGCTATGCAGGTTATGAGGCGCATAGGAATCGTTTTTAGCTCCAATTAGAAGGTTGTTGCGCTAAACGTGCGCTCGAAAGTCGAAGCATAGCTCCAACGTATATCGTCGACATACATATCGCTGTTCGAGCATCCGTTCATGTAGTCACCATAGCGGCTCGTGGCAATCGAGATAACCAGCGTATAGTTGCTGCTCGGCTTGGCCGTCGTATCGTAGAAGGCCAGCGGCACCTCATAATCCACCATGCCGCTCTCGGTCGACGTACCGGTCGGATAGGCTACACCATAACCAATAATCTTACCCTCCGAGACAGCATCGGCACCATCCTCGGGCGACCACATACCGGTCGGCTCACCCGTACCCGAGGTTACCTTGTGGCGGCTGCCCCAGTCGATGATGGCAACAAGAATACTTGCCTCATCAGGGTCGCCATTGGCCAGGAATCCGGCATTCTTATCGTCGCGGTCCGTATTACCCAACTGATGCCATACCTTCAGTTTCAGAGCCGTCGGACGTGCCTTCCAGTTGTAGTTCACACCAAACGACACGGTACCGGTCGTCGAAGGCTTGTTGAAGGTTCCCGTAAAGAGGTTACCGGCAGCCAACATCGTCACACCAAAAGCACCTGCTGCACACGACGAAAGGCGAGCACAACCCGAACCCTGCATACCGCCATAGGTCGCAAAGCGGCACAGCGGATCTGAATTGGTAAACGAGTTGTTACCACTACCCCAGAAGGGAGCTACACCCGTATCGTTGCCGTAGCAAGCCAATCCGGAATCATCGAACGTGGCGTAGGGGATAGTCTGGCTGACGGTCGGCGTAAAGGTATAACGATCGCTCTCCGTACCATCTACCACCAGCACATACTCATAGGCATTGTCAGCATAGATGCCGAGTGCCGTATCGGGCTTGTAGATCGTGTGACCATTGCGATTCTGGATGGCAGCAGGCCACGTAGCTGCAGGAGTCGTTGCCGTCCAGGTCGTACCATCGGCCTGCTTCGTAGCCGTCATCTCGTGCCACGTATCCGAATCGGCACGGTGGTAGCGAATCACGACACTCGACGTACCCGCCTCGGGAATGTAGGCCGAGATGGTTGCCGTATTGTTCCACAGGTCATAGGCCTGCTCACCCGCACCAATCATCAGACCCTGCATCTTATAGTTGAGCACCTGCATATACTCGCCACCCGTATCGGTCATCGCGAAGGTCAGTGCCTGGTCAGCACCCTTCAACGTAGCGAAGTACTCGGGCGACAGCGTGAAGGTTACCTTCGTAGCCTCGCTGCTCGTAGCCGTCAGGCCGGGGATCGCACCGGGAACGACTGCGCCATTCTCGAAGAAGGCTACACCGCCCAGCGTCAGTTTCTTAAGGTCGTTAATCGACTCGCAGGCGAGCGACACCGTGTTACCCGTCAGGTAGACATTCACACCCTCCAAATCGACACCGGCACCCGAAATCTCAGGCTGGGGCTTGAAGTCGAAGTCATCCTCGATTTCATCCATCGTATCGTCGACATAGACCGTGATACCGGCATAGCCATCGGGAGTACGGGTGTAGTAGAAGTTGACCGTATAGGCCTTACCGGCCTCGATGGCCGACGACACTTTACCCACCTGTGCCACAGCACCATCCGTGGCGTGCGTTGCCTCGAACGACCAAGCGAGCGTCGACACACCCTCGGGCATGAGGAAGTAACCGGCACCCGAGCCGTCAAAGACCAGCTGCGGAGCCTCAGCCTCCGAAACCGCCGTCTTGAAGTCGGCAACCGTCGTAGCACTCGTCGTTACGGCAGCCACCGTAATCTTCACGTCGCTCAACAGGCGGTTCTCATACTTCTTGCGACCCGTATCGTCCAATGCGCTGTCCGAGGTATCGAAACCGACATTGATTTTCGAGTTGATGGTCGGGCAATTCACCGAAACCGGCTGGTTTTGATGCGCCTTCACCGTGAAGGGCTGCTGACCAAGGTAGCAGAGCAGCTGCTTGCGCTCATCCTCGGTGACAGGCTCCTTGAAGGCCACATGCTTTGCATCACCACCCTCGACCTTCACCGAGTACTCACCGGCTACCAGATAGAGGTAATCGGGAATCTCAGCCATCGAGGTGTAGCGACGAATCAGCTGGCCATCCTCACGATAGATACGCACCTTCAATGTCTCGGGCGTAAAATCGCCTGCATTGACCGCACGCGCCTCGGCCGACATCTGAATATCGAAACTTACCGAGCCCTCATTTGCCGTTGTTTCGGGCTCCTGCTCGCAGGCGGCAGCCATGAAGGCTACCCCTGCAAGAAAGATATATTTCACAAACTTTTTCATAGTCGTCATGCGCTGTTATCGTTTCACATTAATCGTCATCGGCGCAGTGTTCGTGCCGCTCTCGTCACTTGCTGTAAGTTCGAAGAGGTTGGTTGACTTATACTGGGTGTTATCGACATTATCGAGAGCCGCCAACAGCGAGAGGAACTCCGTTACACTGAACTTCACCTCCTGATTACCCTTCAAGGGGCTCTCCACACCATCTTTGCGCAGGCCGGTTGCGGGATCGAAGAGGCGATATTTATCATCACCGGCAGCCATCGCCTCTTTGGCCAGCGAAGGATCGAAGGCCTCGGTATCGATCGGCAGGAATCCGAAGGCACGCAGGCGGGTCTCCATGATAGCCGTAGCGGGATTGAAGAGATCCATCTCGGGAGCCAAATTGAAGTTACCCAACTCCTCGGGGGTGAGCACGTCACTGATAATCTTCACCGAGAGGCCCGTCAGACCCGTCGACGAGTTCACCGTAGCATCGGCCGTCTCCGAACCGCTCTCGATGAGCAGCGTCGATGCCGGAACACCATTGGCCGTCCAGGTAATCGTCGGGCCTACAACAGCACCGCCCGTCACCGTGATGATGATATCGGTGTGCTTCTTGCGATTCTCGCTGTCGACCGTGTAGACGCTTACCGTATGCGTACCCGCGTATTTGTAGAGGGTCGACATACCATTCTGCAACAGCGTCACGGTCTTACCATCGGCCGAAACCGTTGCGTAGTCCGTAGCGGCATTGGTCGGGAAGAGTGCCACACGACCCTCCGTAAAGCCCTTGGCCTCCATAGCGGGCAGCAGCGTCGTATTCGTCGAAGCGAAGACGGCATAAATCTCCTGTACGCTCGTACCATCGTTCGGTGCAATGTTGAGCGAGAGCCACTTCGTCCAGATGTTCTGCGTCTCATCGAACATCGAACCGTTGATCTGGTAGTTCAGGTCGGTCTGGCCATTGATGGTTACCGACGGAGCAGCCGGATCATCGACATCGTCATCCGGAATTGCCTCCTCGATATTCAGGTCGGCATAGAGCGTTACGACATCCACCGTAATCTCATCATCGTAGAGGTAGCTCTCGATGGTGAAGGTAAACTGAGCCGTACCGGTCGTGTTGTGGTCGATGTCGATCGAGATCTTACGCCACTGCGCAGCACGCACATTGGTGATGGTCTTGGCCATCTTCACATGCTTCCACAACGTCTCATCGGGACGACCCTCGATGGCATCCACGGGGTCACCCGTATAGTAGTCACCCGAAAGCACGATGCTCATCGTGTTACCGGCCGAATTGTTCACACCGGCCTCATCGCGGAAGTAAACCAGCGGCGAGGTATGGGTCGAAGCGGCCTCGAAGGTGTATTCATTCTTTAGCGATGCCGTACCCACCTCGACATTGGTCTTAAGACGCATCTCCGACGTGCTGTCGTAGGGCTTAAAGACCGCCTTCAGGTCGGCCGAAAGTTCCACCGTGGTCAGAATGTTGGCCAGGCGGCACGTTACCGACACCGACTGGGTCTGCTTCGTGACGATGGTTACATCCTCCGAATGACCGGCATAGTAGGGAGCATCGGCAGCCACACCTGCAGCCGGACGCTTATCGGCACTCTGGTAGGCATAGACCACATAGGTACCCGGCTCAAGGCCGATATTCTTCACGGCACCATTCTCGCGCAGGCTGGCATACGTTCCCGACCAAACCGCACCACCGGTGGTCTTATCAATCACTTCGAGGTAGTAGTTGCCATCGGCCTCCGATACAGCACGACCGCCACCACCAATCTCTGTATTCTCGGTGTCGGCATTGACTACCACACCGCCAATCTGCAGATAACCCTTCTCGGCATCACCGCCCTCGGGCGTCGTCGAGAGTTTATCCATGCTGCAGGCTGCTGCACATGCCGCCACAGCGACCAGCAACAGACTTTTCAGATATTGTTTCATAGTGTTCACCTATTTTTATTTTTCCGCGTGATTAGTTCTCGTCGGGATTCAACTCCACATCCTCGGCCGGCACATCCGTAAAGCTACCGTCGAAGGAGATGCTCAATGCACCGCTACCGGCCGTCGAGTGGTCCACCTTCACGGCATAGTGCGTCTCGGCCTTCACGGTCGAGGTACCGATGGTTGTCTTCGGGAAGGTTACCTCTACCCCGTTCTGTGCCTTCACAGCCTTACCGCTGAGCGAAAGTTGCTGGTTGGGCTTCACGAAAATCAGCGTCGAGGAGGCCGTCGTCGTCGGCTTGAAGGTAAACTCGCCCGTTGCCGTATGAATCGTGAGCTCGACATTCGTGTAGTAGTTGAGCATCCACTCCGTCACCTCCAGCGTAAAGCAGCTGTTCGAGAGTTTGGCCACTACCGGTACTGTAATAGGCTTGCCGGCATAGAGCACGAAGGGAGCAGCCGCACCCGTCGCATCCACCGAGCAACCCGTAAAGCAGGCTTTGCCCTCTCCCTCAACCGTGGGGTCGCCATAACTTACCGTCGCCTCATAGCTGTTTGCGTAGTGACCCAGCGCAGCATCGTAGATACCGGCCTCGAGTTCAGGAGCCTCCAATTGGTAGTCGGCCAAAGTCTGCCAACTCTTCTCATAAGCACGTTCGGCCGTCGTTGCTTCATCGACCTTCTCGGTGTAAACACCTTTGAGGGTCAACGCAAAGGCATCGGCTGCAGGTATCACCTCCGCGGGGAGCTGAAAACCCGTCGTTGCACGTGCCTCGACGTGGGCTACTTCACCCGACGTCTGGCAGTCGAATTGCACCTTTCCCTGTCCGCTTTCAGGAAGTCCGGGCGCATTGTCCGAACTACAACCCACAGCCACCATGGCGACTGCAAACAGCGGAAGAATCCATGTACTTTTCATCTGTTTGTTTTGTTTTTGAGTGTTTTATAATGTTTATGTTGTTTATTCGACGCTGTTGTCAATCGAAATCTTGATGTTATCGATATAGAAATAATAGTGGCAGTTTTTACCAAGCACACTATCGCTACGGTCTGTCAAAGCCCACCAGCAGACACGGGTTGTATTATCTGCGGCGGAAACCACAAACGACATACCTTTATGCGGGAAAGCATTCTCGGTAAACGAACCGGTATCGCCCGTCTCGTCACACATGCGCTCAAAGGTGTGAGCAAGGGTAAATTGATCCGCCACATCATTCTGATTTTGACCTTTTATCGGATTCGATGCATTGGTATGCGATCCGGTCATACAATAAGACATTTTATTATCACTATCATCCCATGTTCCACTGGAAAAAACGCCGGTGCGCAAATAGCCCTTATTGGGGACATAACAACCCATATCGAAGGTAACCTTGATGACGGCATTGGCACCTGTTTTCAACTTTGTCAACGGAGGTGTATCCAATCGACCACAATAGCGTCCTACGATATAGGCACCACATTCATAACGGACACCGATACGGGCATATTGATTGGCAAAGACCTGATAGCGCGAGGCATTCCACCCCGTCAAACTACCGCCCAAAGCGACACCGGTCACATCGGTATTACTTCTGGCTTCCACCTTAAAGGTATCGTTGCTCTGCGATGCCGGTGCACCTGTAAAATCCTCCTCCAAGAGGTAGGGAACCACCTTGTTGATTGTATTATAACCCGTTTCAGCGACCGTGGCAGGTAAAGTTACCGGATCATCGAAGAGCGTATGCTCCGATTCATAGCGGATGGGGATGGATGCTCCTCCCATCGTCGCAGGATTGGCACATACGGCAATCTTATAACTATTGCTTGCATTGGGCGTAAACTGCACCGACGAGGCGGTCGTCTCGGAGAAGGGCACCAGGAATTGGTAACCGCTGATGGTCATCGTCTGCCAATCTTCGCCCAGATTGTTCCCCGTTTGACGAATATCGATATAGGTAAACGGAGCAAATGGCGACTGGGGAATGGTCAGCGCAATCGGTGTGATGCGCTGCGGATCGAGCGATTTGTCGACATAGGTCGAAATCGTTTCCGACACAACGCCGGCCTCGTTATAGGCTTGGAACGAGAGTTCACCCTGCAGAGTTCCGGGTTTGACATGCAGCCACACATAGCCCTTACCCGCATCAAAGAGTTGATTATCGGCCAAATCGACTGTAATCTGATTCGACAGATTGCTCCAAGTAGCCGTATTGGCAGGGTCTTTCACGTCGAACGTCACCGTGCCGACCACCGCCTGCGGGAAGGTGATAACGAGGCGTTTAATCGGCAGTTCGAGGTTGTTCTTTCCTTCGGGAATACGAATACGCACCAAGTGGAAGAGGTGCGAAAAGGAGAGCGTAGGCTCGTCCCATGGAATCACATGCTGATTGCCACTGCGAGGGAGCAACGCATTGCCCGTGGTCGTGGCCGTCATCACATCGAGTGCAGGGTCATAGGCTCCGCTTTGTGCCGTAGGCAACGTATAACTCACCTCCGTATCGTTACGGCTTCCGGGGAGAGGATAGAGCGCGTAGTAGCGGTAGGTATCTTCAGCCATCGCAGGGGCATCGGCCAGAAAATCGGCCGAGGAGTACTCGGCGTTGTAGGTTGCAAAGGTAAAAGAGGTGGCATCGAGCGTAAAATCGGTTGCCGAGGTGGATTGTGCCCACACAGCCACCTTATCTCCTACAGCCCAACGTGTCTCCTGCGATGCTCCTCCATCCTCACCCATCACGGTGCGTCCCGAGGCTTGGTCGGCCACACGTAGCCGTAACCCGGTCGACTCAGAAGGAAGCATCTCCTCCCGCTCCACAGACGCGTCATTACACGACACGCCGAGGCTCATCGTCAGGGTGAGTAGCAGATAGCATATCTTGTTCTTCAAATTCATATACACACTTTCTCGTATGCAAAAATAGATGCATCCGATTAGTATAGGAAATAAATTCAACCACCTCCGAGCGTTTCATCATCAACCCGCCATTTTTCCCCACGAACACGATTTTCGCCCGCTCGAAGCCAAGAAAAGGTTATTCGTGATGAAAAATCCGCTATTCGTTGAATTTATTCTGTCGGGGCATATCTTTTACCTATATTTGTCCGATACTTTGCCGTAACATATGAAAATTTCAACCCCATATACCCGATTGGCAGCGGTGCTGGTTGCGTTGTTCGCAACCTTTGCAGCCTCGGCGCAGCAACCTCGTGCCACGGTCGATTCCCTCTCGGTGGCCGAGCGTATCAGCCAGCGTGGCGTGACCGACACGAAAAACATCTTTATCCCGAAAGGTCAGTGGATTTTGGGAGCCGCAGCCTCCTTCTCGATTCACGATAACGACAACTATACGTTCGCCATCATCGAGGATATCGAGTCGAAGGGTTACAACGTGCGTGTCAGCCCGCTGATAGCTTACGCCATCAGCAACAACATGGCCATCGGTGTACGTGGTGTCTATTCGCGCACGAACCAGACCATCGACAATGCCGACCTGAAATTCGGTGACGATGAGACCGGCACCGAGATCTTTGTCGATGATTTCAAAGCCGTAACCCACACCTATACCGTCTCGGCTATCTGGCGACAATACATTCCGCTTGGCCGCAGCAAGCGTTTTGCCATCTTCAATGAGATATCGCTCGGTGCGGGCGGCACACAATCCATCTTCGCCGCCGACCAGCCTGTACGAGGCACCTATGAGCGAGGTTATACCCTCTCGTTCGGTGTATCGCCCGGTTTGATTGCCTTTGCTACCAACGACGTAGCCATCGAGGTCAATGTCGGCGTGATGGGTATCAGCTACACCGATGTCGACCAGGTACACAACCAGGTCGAAGTGGGCAGCCGCCGTACCAGCAGCATGAATTTCAAAGTAAACCTGCTCTCGATTGGCTTGGGCGTATCCTTTTACCTATAAGCGATGAAAACGATGCAAAGAATAGTGATTCTCGGCCTCCTGCTCCTCGTTTCAGGTAGTGCCTTTGCCCAGGAGTCGGTCAGTGTACTTCCCAAAAAGCGACGCATCGACCGACAAATCAATGCCCCGGAGAATGTCTTCGGCTACAAGGGGGAGTTTATGCTCGGACTCACGGCCTCCTATGGCACCATTTCGAGTGAGGATTCCGACTTCATGGTCTACCTGGCCAATGTCAATGTCGACGGCGCGCTGACCACCGTCAAGCCCTTCTTCGGCTATTTCTACCGCGACAATCGCTGTATCGGCCTTCGCTTAGGCTACCAATATGTAGATGGCAATCTGGGAAATCTCGACCTCGATTTGGGTGAGCAGAACGACATCACCCTCAACGTGAGCGGCATGGAGATGCGCAGCGATAGTTATTCGGTGGCTCTATTCCACCGTGCCTATGTCGCCATCGACCCCAAAGGGCAGTTTGGTCTCTTTGCCGAAATCGAGGGTGCTGCACAGATGGGCACCAGCGAGTTTGTCAACAACGCAGGTAACACCATGCGCTATACCAAAAGTGAAAATCTGAAACTGAAAATCGGATTTAATCCGGGTGTGGCCGTCTACATCTTTCCCTCGGTATGTGCCACCGTATCGGTGGGCTTGGGTGGTGTTCAATACACCCAGGTAGAGCAGTTCGACGAGGCCGGAAATCCAACGGGCCAGCGACGAGCCGCCAAGATGCGTTTCCGCCTCAACATCGCCGATATCCACTTCGGCATGAACATCCACCTGTGGAATAAAAAGAAGATGGCGCGTCGCTACTAATCGCAGGAAATCCCTTGCGGCAAGCGATAGTCAGGGGTAATCTCGACCAGCATTCCCACACGAATATAGGGTATCAAGGCTCGCACATCCTCATTCCGCAGGCGTACACACCCTTCGGTTGCGCGTGCTCCGATAGAGGATGGGAGATGTGTGCCATGGATGCCGATACCGCTATGGGGCGGCGTGTAGAGCCGAATAAAATAGGGACCATAGGCACCTGCTATCCACCCTTTGCCATCGCCAAAATCGTGTTTCCAATCGGCTGCATCCCGTATCTCTTGTACATAGAATACGCCCTCCGGCGTGCGCATATCGCCCGCCTCGACCTTATTGCCCGCAACCAATCCGCAGGCTATCGGATATTCGAAAACGGCTTCTCCTCGGCCATTGTAAAGCGTGAGGCTCATGGTCTGCTTCGAGACAATCAGGTAACTCGCCCCCGAGCCGGAGCACGAGTGCATGGTACGACATCCGCTCGGGAACAACCACATCAAGAACAACAAGCCGATACGCAAACTCCTCTTCATCACCTACATCCATTATTGAAAGGTTACAAACTCGGGGCGTTCGGGATTAAAGCGATAGTGTGGCAGCTGCGTCTCACGCGACAGACGCAGGTAACGGCTCTCGGCAAAGCCGGCAGGGCCAAAGGCTACACCCAGACGAATCTGCACCGTGCCCAACACGATTCGCTCGTTGCGGAAACGCACACCTAACCCTATCGAGCCAAAGGCATCGTTGCGGAAGACATTGTCGTGGAATCCGAGGAATCCACCATCGGCAAAGGCGAACAGCACCGTCTTAAAGCCCAGTGGCTCATAGGGGGTAAAGATAATCGTCTCGGTATTCACCACGAGGCGGGTTGTACCCAACACATCCTCATCGAGGACATTCAGGCCTTGAAGTTTGGTAAACTCAATCTGCTCTCCCGAACCCGAAAATCGATTCCATCCCTGCGTATACCCCACGCTGACATATTGGCGGATATGCGTTCGATGATGGTGCCACAGATTGGAGAACCACCCCACTTTGGCATTCAGCGTGATGCGGTTCCAATAGCCATTTCGGCTATTGATGAAACCTCCCAAATCGAAGCCTCCCTTCAAAAATCCGAATCGGTCGATAAAACCACCGAACATCTGCGAAGTACCGATATAGTATTTATCGTCAAACTCTTCCCACGTATAACCAGCCGTCAACTCGCTTTTGAAACCCGATGCCAGATACTCACGGCTTCCATAGGCGTAAATCAAATCCGATGAGTAGAAGTGCTCGCGATAAAGACCGGCCGAGAATAAGACTGCGTCGTATCCGTGCAAATCGGGGTTGTTGCGAGGAGCCGTATCATCGGGTCGCAATGGGTATCGGTTGCGATTGTAGCGGGCCGCAACATAGCCGTTCGAGGCCAACGATTGAATGGGATGGGTCACACCTCCCCAGATGTTGAAATCACGCTTGCGCACCAGTACCGTCGTATCGAGCATCTGCAGGTGGTGTTCGTACTTGTTACCCGCATAGGTAACACCAAATTCGTAGTCCACAGGTCGCAGGAACTCCTTCTCGACCCCCACCTCCAACACCGAGCAGTCGAAGCGACGACCTACGGCAGTCGTAAAACGATAGAACGAACCCCACATATTGGGAATCTCGTATTCGATGACATTCCCTTCGTAGCCGAAATTGGGCATTTCGAGGTTGGTCTCCACCCGAATCTTATGACCTCGACCCAGCAGGTTCGACTCCGAAAGGCCCAACGTGCCCTCTCCGCTGCCGATACTGCCATCGATGTCGATGGTCCATTTATCACGTGTCTCGACCAAAATATCGACCGTACCGGGTTTCGACAGATTGGGGATCACCATGATGTCGACATCGGAGATATAGGAACGTGATTGGAGCAATTGCTTATTGCGGGCAATGATTTGCGGGTCGACCACATCGCCCACCTTGAAGAGTAAATCGCGCCGGATAATACGCTCTCGTGTCAACATGTGGGTATTATTGGCGGCACGCTCGAGCCAATTTCCATCCGGCTCGAACGGGTTGTGACGCAAAATGCGAATATCATTAATCAAAAACCCCTGATAGGGAGATACAAGCGCCGTCTCGTCACGCACCTCACCCTTCTCCTCCTCGACTTTTGTATCGGAGCGGAAGAGCGATTTGTAAATCAGGCGCGACATCCAACGGCGTTCACTCTTCACACGCAGGCTGTCGTACATGCGGTTCGTGCGTGCGATACGCTCCATCTCCACGCTGTCCAACGTGTCGGGTTGCATCACGATGTCCCGCGAAAAGGCGGTCGGCGATTCGGTCATCTTCGGCTTCTGCTGCGCACACACGAAGAGTGGCCACACCACAAGCAGCCACAGCCCCATCACATATCGTGCCCCACACCTCATCAATGTAACTATCCGTCAATCACTCTGCCTGAAAAACGCTACGAATCGTCGGATAACTCTGCGCCAATCGTTCATCAAGCTGCTCGAGACTCACCCACTCGACCTGTGCAATACCCTCTTCGGTCTGCGGCATCAGCACCGCTTCCGATGCCGTCATCCGAAACCAATGGGTGCGTTTCAACTCCCAACGCTCGGTCAACGGAAAATAGTAGGCATGCCACGTCTCACACAGCCTCGGCCCTATCTGTGCCTGCACACCGGTCTCCTCTTCGACCTCCCGCAAGGCTGCGACGGCAAGCTCCTCTCCCGGCTCGACATGTCCTTTGGGTAAATCCCAACGCTCGTTGCGATAGATCATCAGGACTGCCCCATCACGCTCATGGCGCACCAATCCTCCGGCCGCCTCAATCTGCGCAAACTCCTCGGCAAAACGGGCAAACGTCGCCTCGGGAGTCTCGGTCAGGAGTTCAATCGTATTGTGCGTTTCAAAAATTTTCAGTATCTTCGCTCGTTGCTGCTCTCCAAGCGCGTCGGCCGACAGCACAAACGCCTCCGGAGAGGATGCTACCCTGCTAAATATCAAATACTTATCTTGAAAGTAAACAATCATACCAATCTAACAAACCTTTTGACTACAAATTTACAAATAAATAGGAAAACCGCAACGAAAATGAAAAAATTCCTGCTCATGATGGCTATTGCAGCTATGGGAGTGTCGTCGTGCGAGAAACGACCTGCTCCGCTTACAATCGACAATGCATTGACAGCGGCCGAGATGGCCGAGGGGCGTCTGACTCCCGAGGTGATGTGGAAGATGAGCCGCGCAAGCCAATCATCGCTCTCGCCCGATGGAGCATGGTTGCTCTATGCGCAGACCGATTACAACATGGCCGAAAATCGAGGCAGCACCACCTTATGGGTCGAGGAGCTCGCCACGAAGGAGGTGCATCAATTGACCGACCGCACCTCGCAAAATACGGCTCCGCAGTGGAGTGCCGACGGCAAGCACATCTATTTCCTCTCCGACCGCTCGGGTTCGATGCAGCTCTGGCAGATGAATGCCGACGGCACGCATCCGCAACAGGTATCCGATTTCGGTTTCGACATCGAGGGCTACGGCATTGCTCCGACCGGTGAGCGTGCCTGGTATGTACGCACGGTACACGTTGCCGATCGTCGCTCGGCCGACATTCACAAGGATATGGACAAATCGAAGGCCCGCATCTATGACGACCTGATGGTCCGCCACTGGGATTATTGGGAAGAGGGCGACCATCGCCACATCTTCGTAGCCGACCTCACCAACGGCTCGCTGGCCGAGGGTGTCGACATCATCGGTGCCGAGGCTGCCTGGGATGCCCCGCTTGCCCCCTACTTCGATATGGCCGAGATCAGTTGGAACAATGCCGGAACGGTATTGGCCTACACCGGAAAACCCCTTGCAGGCACGGCATATGCCGTATCGACCGACTCGGATATCTACCTCTACGACGTAGCCTCCGGACAAACGACCAACATCTGCAAACCCAACGAAGAGGCTCGTGACGTGATGCCCGGCTACGACAAATATCCGGTATGGTCGCCCAACGACGCATACATCGCCTTCCGCTCGATGCGCCGTGCCGGAAACGAGTCGGATAAGGAGCGTCTGTTCGTCTACGAGGTGGCAACGGGTGCGATGCGCGACCTGACGGCCGACTTCGACTACAACGCCACCAATGTGGTCTGGGATGGCGAGGAGCAACTCTACTTCATCGCTCCGATTGAGGCAACGCACCAAGTGTGCCGTGTCGGGCTGAATACCCCTGCCGTAGCCGTACTCACGGCCGGCGACCACGACATCAACGCCTTTACCTTCGCCAATGGTAAGATGGCGGCCGAGGTCTGCACCATCTCGATGGCCACCGAATTCTTCGCGATTGACCCCACGAATGGTGCCATGGAGCAGATTTCGGCCATCAACAAACCCATCTACGACCACATCACGATGGGCAAGGTCGAGAAACGCTGGGTAAAGACGACCGACGGCAAGCAGATGCTCACATGGGTGATTCTGCCGCCCGACTTCGACCCGACGAAGAAGTATCCGACGCTCCTCTACTGCCAAGGTGGTCCGCAGAGCGTCGTATCGCAATTCTGGAGCTACCGCTGGAACTTCCAGCTGATGGCCGCACAAGGTTATGTGGTGGTAGCCCCCAATCGCCGAGGTTTGCCCTCATTCGGACAAGAGTGGCTCGACCAAATCTCGGGCGATTACTCGGGTCAGAACATCCGCGACTATTTGGCAGCCATCGACGATGTGGCCAAAGAGCCGTGGGCTGACGAGGAGCGACTGGGTTGTGTCGGGGCTTCGTATGGCGGTTATTCGGTCTACTTCCTGGCCGGTTGCCACGAGAAGCGTTTCAAGGCCTTCATTGCCCACTGTGGCATCTTCAACTTCGAGTCGATGTACGGCCACACCGAGGAGCTGTGGTTTGTCAACAACGACTACGGAGGGGCTTACTGGGAGACCCAGAATGCGACAGCTCAACGCTCTTATGCCAACTCGCCCCACAAATTCGTCAACAATTGGGATACGCCGATGCTGATTATCACGGGCGAATACGACTTCCGTATCCCCTACACGCAGTCGCTCGAGGCCTTCACAGCTGCTCGCCTGAAAGGTATTCCCTCGCGCCTCGTGTCGTTCGAGAACGAAGCTCATCAGGTCTTCAAACCCCAGAACTCGCTCGTCTGGAACCGTGAGTTCTTCGGATGGCTCGACAAATATGTGAAATAGAATCATCTGACACCATAAAAAAAACGAGGTTGCAATCCCCTGCAACCTCGTTTTTCTTAGGAAAGAACTTCGATTTGTTCCGGTTTGACCTCGGCTAATGCCACCGCCACAACCCCTTCGATAGCCACGACAACGCGTCGGTTTCGATAGCCGGGGACCTTCACCAGGTATCCCTCTCGCCCATCACAAGGCCCTCCGTGGATGCGAACGTGCAACCCCTTTTCTAATGACACCTCTTGTGGCCCGAGGTAGGTCATTCCCTCATCGAGCGAACCGGCAGCCGCCATAAAGGCCTCCATCTGGGCATCAGGCACCACGATTTTCTCGCCCTGCGCCTGTCCCTCGACCCGACGCATCATATATTGCAGGTAGGGCATCTTTGCCTTCACAGCCTGCAAGACCGAAGGTGTGGCCTGCACGAAAATCAGGTTATGGATGGCCGGAACCAACCGACGACGCCGGCGACCACGCTCCATCTTTAGTTCGTAGCGCATGGGAACAAAACTCACAATCGAAGCGGCCTCCAATGCCCGTTGGGCAATCAGTTCGCGTCGATAGGTGGCTCGCATCGCAAACCACTTCGGTTGTTCATCGGTCTGTATCATGACGTTATCATACACAACAAGGCATCCTTCCATCGGATGCCTTGTCCTTATTTCCATTAGCGGGCTACGCGATTGCGATAACGCGCGTAGCGGTTTTGCACATCTTGCACATAGGCTGCCGTCTGCTTATAGCCCGTGAAACGGCCATTGCGCACCACCTCGTGCTGATAGTATTCGGGCTGTGCCTTCAACTCGAGGTAGCGAGCCACATCGCTCCACGCATTGGGATTAGCACCGTGTGCACGCGCCAGACGACGCGCATCACTGACATGGCCAATACCTCCGTTATAGGCGGCCAAAATCAGGCTCAAACGATCCTCGGCAGGGATTTCGGCCGGCAGGCGCATCATCTTCGAGAGTTCGTTGAGCAGTCGGTTTGCCAACCAGATATTGGTCTTCAAATCGCCCAATTTATCGGGGTCAATCTGAAACTGGCGTGCCACCGACGGCATAATCTGCATGATGCCACGTGCACCACTCTTCGAGCGGAGCGCAGGCATAAAACGTGATTCGTGATAGGCTATGGCCGACAACAATCGCCAATCGTTGCCCTCACGCTCACTGATATTGCGGAACAGGTTGTCATAGACCGAAATCGCGTACTCGCCCTCGGCAAGCAGCGAGTTATCCTCGAAGTCAGCAGCCATCATCGGCGCGAACAGACGTGTCGTAGCATCGAGGCGGTCATGCGTACCGCAAAAAAGCGTCAAAAAGGAAAAGAACGTAAAAACTAAAAGTGTCTTTTTTAACATACATGGTTCATTTGCGGGCAGCTTTCCCGTTGCGAACAGCACGTGTTAATCGTAGAAGCCCCACGAAATACCGAGTTTGAACATGCCCGGATTGAGCGGATAGCCGGCGGCTCCGAAATAGGCTCCGTTGCCGACCAAACCCTTGTTCAAGTGTTGGTATTTAATGAAAATACGCATGCGTTTCCACTTTGCCATCAGGAAAGCATCGAGGTAGGGATAACCACCCACCTCCATCTCTCGCTGGTTGTAATACGCCGAGAGCGCAGGGTCATACGACGGGGCGTAATACTTCGTATTGAAGTGCCCATCAAGACCCAGCTGTACGCGCAGTACATTGCGGGTTACCCAGAATTCGTAGTAATACGAGAGGTAAGCCGCGGCAAGAGGAACCGGTACGACCTCTTCGTCCGTGCTCCACTGCAACAATACCCTGTTGTCCAAATGAAGTCCGCCAAGGCGGAAATCTTTGCGCAGATACACCCCCGAAAGCGATACCTCATCCGTTGCCTGGGCAACGTGCGCATCGGGACCATAATAGATTTGGTTCGACACAACACTCTGCCACAACCCCGCCTCGAAGGCGAAGCCAGGCACCTGCAACGATACCTCAAATCGGGTTTCAGTCTCCTTACTGAGAGGAGAGGACCACATATAGTGGTTCGAGTAGAGATTCTCCTGCCAATAGCTTGGCGTGCGACGCTCCAGCGAGAAGCGTCCGTCGAGAATCAGGGGTTCACCGCGGAGTTTACCTTTGAGAGCCACATGGCCTCCAACCTGCAAATCTCCGCCTCGGTAGCCGCTCGGGAAGAATTTCAAATTCGCATCCCAATCGACATACTTCTTAATTTTGCCACTGACAGCTCCATAGACATAGTAGGCTGTCTCCTTCTGTTTGCTGTATTTGCCCGAGAGATAGTCATCTATCCCAAACTGCGAATAGGTGTACATGTCGATGCCCACACCTGCATCGAGCGTTCCCACCACACCATCGCGATCCCATGGCTGGGCCTGCACAAACAGTCGGTTCGAGATGCGACGCTCATACAACGAGTCGCGCGTCATCTCGGGATTGATATACCAGTCTTTATAATATTCACCGGTCGATGAAACAAATTCGCCATTTTCATCGCGGTGGTCTCGTTCGTTGGTGTACTCGGCCCGAATATCGGAGTAGGTCTTGCTCCACGCCGTATATTCAAAGGCATGTCCCACATAGACGGCCGACAAGGGTGCCATCGAGAAGTCCGTATCGGTCAATCGCTGCAACGGAATACCATAGGTCTGCACGACATAGAATCCGTTGTTGCGATAGATGTTCTCCGCCTCGGCATCCGCCAACTTCATCGGCACACCCGACGGCATCTGGAAGGTGGTATCGGCAATGGCCCACTCGCCTACCACACCACCATTCTCCTCCTGCTCGATGTGGTTGTTATAGTAGCCTGCGTGTACCGAGTAGCGACGTCCCGTATGATTTACCGCCACCGAAAGGTTGTGGTTCTTCGTGCGCTGACGGTCGTATTGGCCTCGTGTACCCCGCGCCTTATAATCGACATTGAAGCCCGTCGAGGGGGAGATGTTCTGGGCATGCGTGATGTTGAACTGCTCCTCGCGGAAACGTTTCTGACCCGACTCGATGTAAGTTAGGCGGGTCACGGGCCGCTTCACATTGTAGAAGGGCACATTGGTCATGTCGTAGGTATAGGCGTAGTAGGGCTGCGCAAAGGTGAAATCAAAGTTCGCAGGCCGACGGAAATAGTTAATCGGCAACGAGGTTTGACCCAAGGCTCCCTGGGCTATGTCGCCCACATCCTCCCGATTGAACGGATAGTCGATGCGGAAATCCGTAAGCGTCGTATCCATCGGCATGAGTTTGACACGATTGAAACGATCGCTCACGTTCCAACGGAAGTTGGGCAAGGCGCGAATCGAATCATCGAAGAAGTAGGATTCGAGCGGCTTTTTGATGCGTTTCTCCTTCTTCGTCGTATCCTGCTGCGTAGCACCCTCTTCGCCCTCTTCACCCGTCGAGGTATCCTCGTAAGGATTTGATCCATAGAGGTTACCACCTTGTCCGTTGCGTTGTGCCCGCATAATATCTCGAGCACTGATGTTCTGTGCAACAACCTCCCCGCCACCTATCCAACACAGGCAGCAGAGCAAGCATCCTATCCATCGTAAACCACGCAACATCATGCAACTATCGGGCAAAAATCGGGGCAAAGTTAATAAAAAATTTTCAAAATGCAAAAACTTATGACTTCGAGCCTTTTATCACCGCCAACACGCCCGAAACAACCACATAGGCAGGAATAATCAGCAGGAAGGCCTCCACGCTAAAAAGCAGCAACAATGCGACCGACACGACCAAAAAGAGATAGCGCACCTCATTTCCTCGCCAGCCAAAACCGGCAAATTTGAGCGAGAACATCGGCACATTGCAAATCATCAGCAACGCAAACACCCATGCAGCAATCAGTACGCCCCAAGCCTGGAGATTGGCGCAGATGCCGGCATGCTCGATGGACCAGCCCAAACTCACGACAAAGAGCGTGGCAGCAGGGGTCGGGAGACCTCGAAACTCGGTGTGTTGCGCTTCGTCGATATTGAATTTTGCCAAACGCAGAGCAGCAAAGGCCGAGAAGAGGAAGACCGTATAGCCCATCCACTCGGGCAACACACCTCCATTTACCCGTCCAAAGAGGAGAAACAGGATGGTTGCAGGGGCAAGGCCGAACGAAATATCGTCAGCCAGCGAGTCGAGTTGAATACCCATCGGGCCGCTGATACCCAAAGCACGCGCCACCATACCATCGAAGAAGTCACACACGGCCGCCGCTGCAATGAGCCAGAAAGCGAGCGTCAGGTTGCCATGTACAAGGGTTGCTACTACAGCCAAAGCACCGCAGAGCAGATTCGAAAGTGTCAACAGATTCGGTATGGTAAAGAGGCGTATTTTCATGGTTTTGCAAAATTTTAGCCACACAATAGGTTGCAAATTTACAAAATTATTATGAGAATCTTGCACAGAACCCGAAAAAAGTACACCTCGGCACCGGTGATTTTTCGGCACACGCCACTCCCCGAAAAAAGCCCATCCCTTTTTATTGGTATTTTTAGCAACAAGAGTAGTCAAATTTTGCACCTTCATACAAATATATTATCTTTGTGGCCGAATATTTTAGTTAGGTTACTTGTCAAATATAGATATTATGGAAATCTACACCCATTTCAAAGAGGGTCTGTGGAGCAACGAAATCAATGTTGCCAACTTCGTACAGACCAACATCACTCCCTATTATGGCGATGCCTCGTTTTTGGTAGGACCGACCGAGCGCACCAAGAAGGTTTGGAATAAATGCCTTGAGGCACTCGAGGAGGAGCGTGCACGCGGTGGTGTACGTTCGCTGGATAACAAGACCGTATCGACCATCACCTCACATGGTGCCGGCTATATCGACCGCGAGAACGAGCTCATCGTCGGCTTGCAGACCGACGAACTGCTCAAACGTGCCATCAAACCATTCGGTGGCATCAACGTCGTGTCGCGTGCCTGCCGCGAGCAGGGTGTCGAGGTTGACGAGAAGGTCAAGGATATCTTCACCCACTATCGCAAGACGCACAACGACGGTGTCTTCGACGTCTACACCGAAGAGATTCGCACGTTCCGCTCGCTGGGCTTCCTGACCGGTCTGCCGGACAACTACGCCCGTGGTCGCATCATCGGCGACTATCGCCGTCTGGCCCTCTATGGCACGGATCGTCTGATTGAGGCCAAGCAACAGGATTTGAAGAAACTGACCAGCCCGATGTCCGACGCCACGATTCGTCTGCGCGAGGAGGTAGCCGAGCAAATCAAGGCATTGAAGGATATGCGCACGATGGGCGAGTACTACGGGCTCGACCTGAGCCGTCCGGCCACCTCGGCCCAGGAGGCTGTGCAGTGGGTCTACATGGCCTACTTGGCTGCCGTAAAGGAGCAGGATGGTGCCGCCATGTCGCTCGGTAACGTGTCGTCGTTCCTCGACATCTACATCCAATACGACCTGGACAAAGGGCACATCGATGAGCACTTCGCACAAGAGCTCATCGACCAGTTTGTCATCAAACTGCGCATGATTCGTCACCTGCGCATGCAGTCCTACAACGACATCTTTGCCGGTGACCCGACCTGGATTACCGAGGCGATCGGTGGCCGCTTCAACGATGGTCGCACGAAGGTGACGAAGACCTCGTTCCGCTTCCTGCAGACGCTCTACAACCTCGGTCCTTCGCCCGAGCCGAATATGACCGTGCTGTGGAGCCCCGAGCTGCCCGACGGCTTCAAGGAGTTCTGCGCCAAGGTCTCGATTGACACTTCGTCGATTCAGTACGAGAACGATACGCTGATGCGCGAGGTGCGTTTCTGCGACGACTACGGCATCGCTTGCTGTGTATCGTATCAAGCCATCGGTCAGCAGATTCAGTTCTTCGGTGCCCGTTGTAACCTCGCCAAGGCGTTGCTGTTGGCCATCAACGGTGGTCGTTGCGAGAATACCGGCACACAAATCGTGAAGGGTATCCCGACCTTGATGGGCGACCTCTTGAACTATGAGGAGGTGCTGTCGAACTACAAGAAGGTACTCACGGAGGTAGCTCGTGTCTACAACGATGCGATGAACATCATCCACTACATGCACGACAAATACTACTACGAGAAGGCGCAGATGGCCCTCATCGACACCAACCCGCGCATCAACCTCGCCTATGGCGTTGCCGGTCTGTCAATTGCCCTCGACTCGCTCTCGGCCATCAAATATGGCAAGGTAACGGTTAAGCGCAACGAGATGGGCCTCACCGAATCGTTCGAAATCGAGAAGGAGTTCCCCTGCTTCGGTAACAACGATGACCGTGTCGACCACCTCGGTGTAGACCTCATCTACTTCTTCAACGAGGAGCTCAAGAAGCACCCCGTCTACAAGAATGCTCGTCCGACGCTTTCGCTGCTTACGATTACTTCGAATGTCATGTACGGCAAGAAGACGGGTGCTACGCCCGATGGTCGCCAGAAGGGTGTTGCCTTTGCTCCGGGTGCCAACCCGATGCACGGACGCGACAAGAGTGGCGCCATTGCTTCGCTGTCGTCGGTGGCCAAGCTGCGTTACCGCGACTCGCAGGACGGTATCAGCAACACCTTCTCGATTGTTCCCAAATCGCTTGGTGTCGATGAGCCGACCCGCATCGAGAACCTCGTGACGCTCATGGATGGTTACTTCACGAAGGGTGCACACCACCTCAACGTGAATGTCCTGAACCGCGAGATGCTGCTCGACGCCATGGAGCACCCCGAGAAGTATCCGCAGTTGACCATCCGCGTATCGGGCTACGCCGTGAACTTCATCAAACTGAGCCGCGAGCATCAGTTGGAGGTTATCTCGCGTAGTTTCCACGAGCGCATGTAATCACCCAACACGGCAATCGCTATGATTCGCGTACACTCCTACGAATCGCTGGGGACCTTCGATGGTCCCGGCATTCGTTTGGTGGTATTCCTGCAAGGGTGCAACTTCCGTTGCGCCTATTGCGCTAACCCCGACACGATTGACCTGCGCGGGGAGAGCACCGAGACCTCGGTTGAGCACATCCTCGCAATGGCGGTCAGCCAGAAACCCTTTTTTGGCAAGCGGGGCGGCATCACCTTCAGTGGCGGAGAGCCCACGTTGCAGGCTGAAGCGTTACTGCCCTTGTTCCGTCGCCTGAAAGAGGAGGGCATCCACATCTGCCTCGACACAAACGGCAGCATCTGGAACGAGGCGGTCGAGGAACTCTTCTCGTTGACCGACTTGGTGTTGCTGGATGTCAAGGAGTTCGATGCCGCGCAACATCGCCTCATCACCGAGCGAAGCAACGAGCACACCCTGCAAACTGCCGCCTGGCTGGAGGCGCACAATCGCCCCTTCTGGTTGCGCTATGTGCTGGTACCGGGGTATAGCGACCGCGAGGCCGACATCCGCGCGTTGGGAGCCCATTTCGGTTCCTACCGCATGCTGGAGCGGGTGGAGATTCTCCCCTACCACACCCTCGGAGCGCACAAATACGATGCCTTGGGATGGGAGTATCGTCTGCGTGGCGTCAAAGAGAATACGCCGGCACAGCTCGATGCAGCCCGCGCGCTCTTCGAGGAGTACTTCGCCACTGTGTTTGTCAATTAGACGAACGATTATTCGATGGATAAAAGAGCCTGCTCGAGCGGTCTCTTTTTTTCATTTTGGTAGGAATGTTTGAAAAAATAGTGTTATATTTGTATAGTTGAATCGGATGATACCGCTATGACACAGAACAACCAATATTGCATCATTATGGCCGGTGGCATCGGCGCACGTTTTTGGCCTAAAAGCCGCCAAGCGATGCCCAAGCAGTTTCTCGATATCCTCGGCACGGGGAAGTCGTTTATCCGCCACACCTTCGAGCGATTTGCAAAGCTGATTCCCGCGGAGCACTTCCTGGTGGTTACCAACCGCCGCTACAAGGCGTTGGTCCTGGAGCATCTGCCCGAACTGAAACCCGAGCAGGTGTTGTGTGAGCCCATTGGGCGCAACACGGCTCCCTGCATCGCCTATGCCGCCTATTCGCTGCTGAAAATCGACCCGGAGGCCGAGATGGTCGTCACCCCGTCGGATCATTTGGTTCTGAACGAGGAGGAGTTCCGTGCCATCATCGACGAGGGGCTCACGTTTGCAGCCGCGCGGGATGCATTAGTTACCATCGGTATCCGTCCGACACGCCCCGATACGGGCTACGGCTACATTCAGGTGTCGGACAACCAACCCCTCTCGAAGGTGAAATGTTTCACCGAGAAGCCCGACCTGGAGTTGGCGCAAACCTTCCTTCAGTGCGGTGAATTTGTCTGGAATTCGGGCATCTTCATCTGGCGCGTAAAGAGCATTGTCAAGGCCTTTGAGCAATATCTTCCCGAGCACCATACGCTCTTCAACGACTTGATGCCGGCGCTGGGTACACCCGAGGAGGAGCAAGCCGTCGAGCGGGTCTTTGCGGAGTGTCGAGCCATCTCGATTGACTATGGCGTGATGGAGAAGGCCGACAACGTCTATGTACGCTGTGGCGACTTCGGCTGGAGCGATGTGGGCACATGGGGTTCGGTCTACCAGCATTCACGCAAAGATCGCTATGCCAATGCCGCTCCGAGCGACAACTGTTTCTTTTACGACACCCGCTCGTCGATTGTCTCGTTGCCCGGTGAGAAGATTGCCGTCATCAGCGGATTGAAGGAGTATATTATTGTCGACACGGAGGATGTGCTGATGATTTGCCCGCGCTCGGAGGAGCAGCGCATCAAAAAATTCATCGACGAAGTGAAGTTCCAAAAGGGTGAGAAGCACATTTAATCCTATGTCGAAGTTATACGACCTCTTTCAAGCCCATCCAGCCATCTCGACCGATACCCGTCGCATCACGCCCGGGTCGCTCTTCTTTGCCCTGCGAGGCGCCTCGTTTGACGGCAATCGCTTTGCCGCCGACGCACTCGCAAAGGGGGCTGTGGCAGCCGTGGTGGATGACCCGACGGTGGCTACGGATGAGCGTTATGTCGTGGTCGAAGATGTACTGACCGCCCTGCAGGAGTTGGCTCGTGAGCATCGTCGCACCTTGCAGATTCCGATTTTGGCCATCGCCGGCTCAAACGGCAAAACCACAACAAAAGAGCTTGTCAGCCGCGTGTTGGCGCAAAAATATCACATCTACGCCACCCGAGGCAACCTCAACAACCACATCGGCGTTCCGCTGACGCTGCTTGCCATGACCACCGAAACGGAGTTCGGCATCGTGGAGATGGGGGCCAGTGCCTGCGAAGAGATTGCCCGCCTATGCGAAATAGCCGAGCCCGACTTCGGTCTGTTGACCAACGTAGGGCGTGCCCACCTCGAAGGATTTGGCGGAGTCGAGGGGGTGCGTCGGGGCAAAGGCGAACTCTACGATTATCTGGCCTCGACAGGAGGCACAGCCTTTGTGCGCCAGGATGACGCCATGTTGAAGGCGATGGCCGAGGAACGCCCTACCCTCACCGTTATCCACTATGCGGCGCAACTTGCCGAGGGTATCGAGCACCATTTGGAGGGCGATTTCAACCGCTACAACGTAGCGGCTGCCGTGGCCGTAGGTGCCTATTTCAGCATTCCGCTTACGGCTATGCAGCAAGCCATCGGCTCCTATCAGCCCGACAACAACCGCTCGCAACGCATGCAGACAGAGCGCAATACGCTCATTGTCGATTGCTACAATGCCAACCCGTCGAGTATGCAGGCCTCGATTCGCAATTTCCTCAACGAACCACTCGGGGCACACAAACGACGCATCCTGATTTTGGGCGACATGCGGGAATTGGGGGCTTGGGCCGAGGAGGAGCACCGCGCCATCCTTGACGAGGTAACCGATACAGCTGCCGAAGTGTGGTTAGTCGGCGAAGAGTTCACACGCGCAGCCACGACCGCCCGCACCCCGATGGTCTGCTTCGATCGTTGCGACGTCCTCTGCCAATGGCTGCACGATACGCCACCCACCGAGGCTCTGATTTTAATCAAGGGGTCACACTCCATTGGGTTGGAGCGAACCATTCCCCTGCTGTAAGGTGCTAAAACCGACAAAACGACTTGCTGACAGCAGGTCGTTTTGTCTATTCCAAAAATAATTCTTATTTTTGAGCGATTATTGAATTTTACAAAAAAACACTCATAAACTATGACACTCAACGAATATCAGGCACATGCCCTCGAAACGGCCATCTATCCCGAAGATAGCCGTATCATCTACCCAACGCTCGGTCTGACGGGCGAAGCAGGCGAAGTGGCCGACAAGGTGAAAAAGGTGATTCGTGACTCGCAAAAGGAGTTTACGCCCGAAATCAAGGCTGAAATCATGAAGGAGATTGGCGATGTGCTGTGGTACTGCGCTACCCTCTCGCACGATTTGGGTTATTCGCTCGACGAGGTAGCCCAGACCAACGTCGACAAACTGCGCTCGCGCATGAACCGCCACAAGCTGACAGGCAGCGGCGACAATCGTTAATCGATAGCCATCGTCCAACGACATTCAACCATTCACAATTCAACATGAAGCGTTTCCAAACCATGCAGGAACAGCAGAAAACTTCGTTGCCCGAAAACGCCTACCGCGAACTTCAACCGGGCGAACACTATGAGCCGGTGATGCCGACGGCATCCGCTCCCAAAGAGATTACCCCCTATTCGGTCGGTATGGGTCTCGTGATGGCCATCATCTTCTCGGCCGCAGCCGCCTACCTCGGATTGAAAGTGGGCCAGGTCTTCGAGGCCGCCATTCCGATTGCCATCATCGCTGTAGGTGTCGGCACGGTCATGGGCAAAAAAAACATGCTCGGACAGAATGTCATCATTCAGTCAATCGGCGCCTCATCAGGAGTGATTGTGGCAGGTGCCATCTTCACCCTCCCCGCCCTCTACATTCTGGGGCTGGAGGCCGCCTTCTGGCAGGTCTTCCTCTCTTCGCTGTTTGGCGGCCTGCTCGGCATCGTACTCTTAATTCCCTTCCGCAAATACTTCGTCAAGGAGATGCACGGCAAATACCCCTTCCCCGAGGCTACGGCTACGACCGAGGTGTTGATTTCGGGCGAGAAGGGCGGCAATCAGGCTAAGTTGCTCGCTATTGCCGGTTTGGTCGGTGGTTTGTACGACTTCGTGGTCGGCACCTTCGGCTTGTGGGTCGATACCATCTCGACACGCATCACCGAGTGGGGTGCCGTGGCTGCCGACAAATTCAAGGTGGTCTTTTCGCTCAACACCTCGGCCGCTGTGCTGGGTCTGGGCTACATCATCGGTCTGAAATATGCCCTCATCATCACCGCAGGTTCGTGCCTCGTCTGGTTCATCATCGTACCGCTCGTGGGCTCGTTCTCGACAGCCCTCGACCCCGCCGTAATGGCACAACTGCTCGGTGTATCGAATGAGACGCTGCTCGCCAATCCCGAGCAACTCTTCACGGCCGAGAACCTCTTCCAATTCATCGGTAAGCCACTCGGCATCGGTGGTATTGCCATGGCCGGCATCATCGGCATCTGCCGTCAGGCCGGCATCATCCGCCAGGCCGTAGGACTCGCCGTATCGGAGTTGGGTGGCAAGAAAGGTGTTGCAGCAGCCCCCGAACGCACGCAACACGACTTGTCGATGAAACTCATCCTGACGATTCTCTCGGCCACGCTCATCTGCGTGCTCGTCTTCTTCCAATTTGGATTGCTCGACAACTGGATGCAGTCGATTGTCGCCATCCTGATTGTCTTCATCATCGCCTTCCTCTTCACGACCGTAGCGGCCAATGCCATCGCCATTGTCGGTTCGAACCCCGTATCGGGCATGACGCTGATGACGCTCATCCTCTCGTCACTCGTCCTGGTAAGCGTTGGCTTGAGTGGCACGACGGGTATGACGGCCGCCTTGGTGATCGGTGGCGTGGTCTGCACTGCCCTCTCGATGGCCGGAGGTTTCATCACCGACCTCAAAATCGGTTATTGGCTCGGCACGACACCTCGCAAGCAGGAGGCTTGGAAATTCCTCGGCACGCTGGTATCGGCCGCAACGGTGGCCGGTGTGATGATTGTGCTGAACAAGGCCTATGGCTTCGTAGGCGAGGGGGCGCTGGTTGCTCCGCAGGCGAATGCCATGGCAGCCGTAATCCAGCCCCTGATGACCGGTGGTCAGACGCCGTGGATGCTCTACTTCTGCGGGGCTGCGTTGGCCCTTGTGCTCACAGCCATCGGTGTTCCGGCATTGGCCTTTGCACTGGGTATGTTTATCCCGATGGGGCTCAATGCGCCGCTCGTCGTAGGTGGCTTGGTGGCCTGGTACGTATCGTCACGCTCGAAGGATGAGGCTACGAACAAGGCTCGCTTCGATCGTGGTACGCTCATTGCCTCGGGCTTCATTGCCGGAGGTGCCTTGATGGGCGTGGTGAGTGCCGTGTTGAAATTCGCCAACATCGATTGGTATCTGGCCGACTGGGCCTCGTCGAAGGGCGCCGAGTGGACTGCCGTAGCGATGTATCTGGCCATTATCATCTATTTCGCATGGCACTCGTTGAAGGCCAAAGCCGAGAAAGAGTAATCTTCCATTCACAATGTTAGCATGTAGCATTCAAAATTAGCAGATCATGGAATTATTGGATCGTTTTCTGAAATACGTTGCTTTTGACACCCAGTCGGATGAGTCGAGCGAAACATTCCCCTCGACCGAAAAGCAAAAGGTGCTGCTCGCAGCCCTCAAAGAGGAGATGGAGACCTTGGGCATGACCGAGGTCACGATGGATAAATATGGCTATGTCATGGGTACGATTCCCGCCTCGGCAGGTTGCGAGGGGGCTCCCGTCATCGGCTTTATTGCCCATGTAGATACCGCACCCGACATGAGTGGAGCGAACATCCGCCCGCACATCATCGAATCGTACGACGGTGAGGATATTCCGCTCAACAATGCGCTGACGATGCGTGTTGCAGATTTCCCCGAACTCGCCTTCTTCAAGGGACACACGCTCATTCACACCGACGGCAACACACTGCTGGGTGCTGACGACAAAGCGGGCGTAGCGGAGATTATGACCGCTGCGGAGTACCTGATGACCCATCCCGAGGTCAAGCACGGCAAGATTCGCATCGGCTTTACGCCCGACGAGGAGATTGGCCGAGGGGTCGACTTCTTCGATGTGACCGCCTTCGGTGCCGACTTCGCCTACACGGTCGATGGGGGCATGGAGGGGGAGTTGGAGTATGAGAACTTCAACGCTGCGAGTGCCAAGGTGGAGATTCAGGGTCGCAACGTACATCCGGGATACGCCAAGAACAAGATGATTAATGCCATCGAGGTGGCCGGCGAGATGATGCAGTTGCTGCCTGCCTGGGAGCGTCCCGAGCATACCGAAGGGTACGAAGGTTTCTACCACTGCGTAGGCGTGAGCGGCACGGTCGAGAAGGCTTCGCTTACCTATATTATTCGAGACCACGACGCCGAGCGTTTCGAGCGTCGCAAACGCTTCATGTGGTCGGCCGTTGATTTCCTGCGTGCCAAGTATGGTGGCGACACAGTCAACCTCACGCTCAAAGACCAATACTACAACATGCGTAAGATGGTCGAGCCCCATCCCGAGGTGATTGACCGTGCCTTGAAGGCGATGGAGATGGCCGATGTAAAACCGCTCGTGCGCCCGATTCGTGGTGGCACGGATGGTGCCCGCCTCTCGTTCATGGGGCTCCCCTGCCCCAACCTCTTTACGGGTGGCATGAACTTCCACGGAAAATTTGAGTATTGCTCGCTTACAACCATGAAAAAGGCTCAGCAGGTGATTCAGAACATCGCCATGCTGTGGGCCGAATAAGTAGAACAACCCATGGATAAATTTGGTTTTTTGAAGGTGGCGGCCGCCGTGCCCCACGTGCAGGTTGCCGATTGCGATTTCAACGTCGAGCACATCCTTGCACTCACCGAAGAGGCCGTACGTCGCGGTGTCGAGATTGTCGCCTTCCCCGAGTTGGCCGTTACGGCCTATACGTGTGGCGACCTGCTATTGCAACCAACGCTGCTCGATGCAGCCGATGAGGCCTTGAGCGAATTGTTGCGCAAGACTCGCCGTCTGCCTATTGTTTTGATTGTCGGAGCCCCCTTGCGCCACGGCTCGGCCATTTACAACTGCGCCGTAGTCTTCTCGCAAGGCAAGGTAATGGGTGTCGTACCGAAGAGTTATATTCCGGACTACTCGGAGTTCTACGAGAATCGTGTCTTCACGTCAGGCTCGGGCATCACCGAGGAGCAGATTGACGTAGCCGGACAGACCGCCGACTTCGGTATCGACCTCACCTTCGAGGTCAATGGTGTGGAATTCGGCATTGAGATTTGTGAGGATCTCTGGGTACCACAACCTCCCTCGTCGCAGTTGGCGTTGGATGGTGCACGCGTCATCTTCAACCTCTCGGCCTCGCCCGAGGCGGTTGGCAAGCACGCCTACCTGCGCCAATTGGTGACCCAGCAATCGGCCCGCACCCTCTCGGCTTACGTGTATGCCTCGGCCGGATTTGGCGAGTCGTCGACCGACCTGGTCTTTGCCGGTAAAGCCTTCATCGCCGAAAACGGGCGTCTGTTGGCGGAAACGGACCGTTTCTCGCTGGAGGAGAAACTCATCGTGGCCGATGTAGACATCGAGCTGCTCAACTTCGAACGCCAGCGCAACACCTCGTTCCGCATCAACGAGTCGGGCACCGAGAACACAGTCATCGAAATGGAGATTCCCGAGCCGTTGCACACGGGGCATCTCGATCGCACATTCAATCCGCTGCCCTTCCTGCCCGAGCACAATACCCGTCGCGAGGAGCTCTATCGTGAGGTGCTTGAGATTCAATCGCACGGTTTGGCCAAGCGTCTGAAACATACCGGTTGCAAGCGCGTCATTCTCGGCATCTCGGGTGGTTTGGACTCGACGCTTGCGCTGTTGGCTGTGGTACGCACCTTCGACAAATTAGGATTGGATCGTGCCGGTATTCTCGGCATCACGATGCCGGGCTTCGGAACAACCGATCGCACCTATCGCAACGCCTTGGAGCTGATGGAGCATCTGGGTGTTACGATTCATGAAATTCCGATTCGGGAGGCTTGCGAACAGCACTTCCGCGACATCGGCATCAGTTCGGAAGACCGCTCGGCAGCCTATGAGAATTCGCAGGCACGTGAGCGCACCCAGATTTTGATGGATGTGGCCAACAAGGAGAACGGACTGGTCATCGGTACAGGCGATTTGAGTGAATTGGCCTTGGGCTGGGCAACCTACAATGGCGACCAAATGTCGATGTACGGCATCAATGGCTCGATACCCAAGACATTGGTCCGCAAGTTGGTCGAGTGGGCCGCTTCACACTATGCCGAAGATGCCCGCATCCGCGAGATCCTGTTCGATGTAGTGGCTACCCCTGTCAGCCCCGAACTACTTCCCACCGATGATGCGGGAGAAATTGCCCAGAAAACCGAAGACTTGGTCGGCCCTTACGAGTTACACGACTTCTTCCTCTACCACTTCATCAATTCGGGTTACAGCCCAAGCAAGTTGTTGCATGTAGCCGAATTGGCCTTCGAGGGGGCTTATGACCGTCAGACGATTCTCGGCTGGCTGCGTGTCTTCTTCCGTCGATTCTTCTCGCAACAATTCAAACGCTCAGCGATGCCCGATGGCCCGAAGGTGGGGCTCGTATCGCTCTCGCCACGTGGCGACTGGCGCATGCCCTCGGATGCCTCGGCTCGTATCTGGCTCAAAGAACTCGATAAAATTCAATAACCCCGACAAAGATGAAGCAACTTTTTCTGACCCTTCTATGCTTACTCGGTATCGGCTCATTGCACGCTCAATCGTGGAATGATCTACTCAAACAGGTGGCATCGAGCACGGCCACCGAGGCTATCGACCAACTTACCGGTGGCAAATTGACCGAAGTCGCCCTGCAAGGGAGTTGGAGCTACAAACAACCGGCAGTCCGCTTCGAGAGCAACAACGTGTTGAGTTCACTCAGCGGTTCAGCCTTTGAATCGACCATCACCAGCCGCATGGAGAGGGCCTTTTCGTTTGTCGGCATCAAGCCGGGTGCAGCCTCTTTTACCTTTCATAAGGATAAAACCTTTCAGGCAATATTGGGCAAAAAGACGCTGGAAGGCACCTATACGTTCGACCCTGCAACGCATACCATCACCCTCGACTTCTCGTCGAAATTGATAGGTACGATGAACGGCCGCGCCTACATCGACGGACAGGAGTTGCAAATGGTATTCCCCATGACCAAACTCCTCAAATTGATTAAATCGGTCGGCAGCAGCATCACCTCCCTGCAATCGGTATTTAAGGTATTGGAAAACTACGACGAGGTGTATCTCGGATTCGGCTTTACAAAGTAATCCTGTTCCACCCCAAAAACCGCTTGACATCGAAGTGGCCTCTTTGCTTGATTTTTCAGCAAAGAGGCCTTTTTTCTTTCGGATTGGAAGCAAATTTCGCCCTGAAATTTCAATCAATAATCGGGTAAAAAAAAGCCGAAAACGCATTCTTAAAAAAGTTGCACAATTAATCCGAAAGGTGTAATTTTAGCCCCGAAAAATTGCTAAAAACATTGTTGCCGTATGAACGAACAAGCAAAACAGTATGTCGAGGAGTTTATGGCCAAACTCATCACGAAGAATCCCAACGAGCCCGAATTTCACCAAGCTGTACGCGAGGTAGCCGAATCGTTGGCACCACATATTGTCGCCAGCCCGGTGTTGCAGAAGATGAAGATTCTGGAGCGCATCGCCGAGCCCGAACGTGTCATCATCTTCCGTGTGCCCTGGCTCAACGACAAGGGTGAGATTGAAATCAATCGTGGTTACCGTGTACAGATGAACAGTGCCATCGGCCCCTACAAGGGCGGCATTCGTTTCCACCCCTCGGTAAACCTCTCCATTTTGAAGTTCCTGGCTTTCGAGCAAACCTTCAAGAACTCGCTTACCACGCTCCCGATGGGTGGTGGCAAGGGTGGCTCGGACTTCAACCCCAAGGGAAAATCAGATAACGAGGTGATGAAATTCTGCCAATCGTTCATGACCGAGTTGCAAAAGCACATTGGCCAAGATACGGATGTACCGGCCGGAGATATCGGTGTCGGTGGCCGCGAGGTGGGCTTCATGTTCGGCCAATACAAGCGTCTGCGCGACGAGTTTACCGGCACACTCACAGGTAAAGGGCGTGACTGGGGTGGCTCGCCGCTTCGTCCCGAGGCAACCGGTTTCGGTGCCTGCTACTTCGCCCAAGAGATGCTCGCCACGCGCGGAGAGTCGTTCGAGGGAAAGACGGTCTGCATCTCGGGCTCGGGTAACGTGGCCCAATACGCCTGCAAGAAGGCTACCGAACTGGGTGCCAAGGTCGTAACGCTCTCCGACTCGTCGGGTTACATCTACGATCCCGATGGCATCGATGCCGAGAAGTGGGAGTATGTCATGGAACTCAAAAACATCTACCGTGGCCGTATCAAGGAGTATGTCGAGCAATATCCCAACGCCGTCTACCATGCCGGCAAACGTCCGTGGGGCGAGCAGTGCGACATTGCCATGCCTTGCGCCACACAGAATGAGCTCAATGGCGAGGAGGCACAGATGCTCGTGGACAATGGCTGCATCTGCGTTGCCGAGGGTGCCAACATGCCCTCGACCCCCGATGCCATCCGCATCTTCCAGGAGAACAAACTGCTCTACGCACCGGGCAAGGCTTCGAATGCCGGTGGTGTAGCCACCTCGGGACTGGAGATGACCCAGAACTCGATGCGCCTGACATGGTCTCCCGAAGAGGTCGATGCGAAGTTGCATTCGATTATGAAGAACATCCACGAGGTTTGCGTACGCTACGGCCGTCAGGAGGATGGTTACATCAATTATGTGGTGGGAGCCAACATCGGAGGCTTTATGAAGGTCGCCAATGCCATGTTGGCACAAGGTTTGGTATAGCCACATTCGCCACAAACCGAAAAACGAGCAACCCACGGATGGATTGCTCGTTTTTCTTTGTATCTTTGCAACGATGAATCGTTCACCAATCGCCATACGCCTTTCACGCATCCTCTCGTGGAGCCTGCACCCGCTGGTGCTGCCGCTCTACCTCGTGTTGTTGCTCTTCTCGCAAACCACCTTTGCACTCTTTTCGCCGGCCGTCAAATGGTATCTGTGCGGAACGGTGCTCCTCTATGGCACATTACTGCCCGCCTTGTGCGTCGGTGTGATGCGGCTGCGAGGCTGGATTCACGACCTGCGGCTGGCCGATCGTCGGGAGCGCATCATCCCCCTGATTTGTGGAGCCGCCTGCTACCTGCTGGCCGCCTCGACCATTGGTCGAGTGGAGGCAGCCCTCTTCCTGCGAAAGTTCATGCTCGCCGCAGCACTCTGTTGCCTCTTCTGTGCCGCCACCTCCACCCGTTGGCAGGTGAGCCTGCATCTGACCGCTATGGGATCGGCCGTGGCTCTCCTGGTGGTGATGAACATCCTCGCCATTCCGCGCATGTTCCTGCCGATGCTCTGGTGCATTATTGGTGCCGGAGCCTTGGCCTCGGCACGTCTGATGCTGAGACGGCACACACCGCTGCAGCTCGCCATCGGATTCGCAGGCGGATTCGGCCTGACATGGGTGGCGATGTTCTTTCTGAAGTAGTATCAGTGATTAGATTTGCTTGCGCAGACGCGCTACCGGAATATCCAGCATCTCACGATATTTGGCCACCGTGCGACGTGCAATGCAGTAGCCATGGTCGTTGAGCATGTTCATCAGGGTCTCATCGGTCAACGGATGACGCTTATCCTCCTCATCGATGCATCGCTGCAAGAGCGTCTTAATCTCATACGACGACACCTCCTCGCCCGAAGCGGTCTGCATCGCCTCCGAGAAGAGCGATTTGAGCAGGATGATGCCAAATTGCGTCTGCACATATTTGCTGTTCACGACACGTGAGATGGTCGAGACATCCAGCCCCGTGCGGTCGGCAATATCCTTGAGAATCATCGGCCGCAACTTGGCTCGGTCGCCCGTGCGGAAATACTCCTGCTGATAATCCAGAATGGTCTGCATCGTGCGCATCAGCGTATCGTGACGCTGTTTGATAGCCGAGATAAACCACTTGGCCGAGTCAATCTTGCTTTTGACAAACTGCAACGCCTCTTTATCCTCCTCGCGCACCTTCCCGTCGGCACCCACCATGTCGCGAATCATCTCCACATAGCGACGATTGACCTTCACATCGGGGACATTGTAGGAGTTGAGCGAGAGTTGAAATCGTCCCTCCTGATAATCGAGCAGGAAATCGGGAATAATATAGGGGGTGGTATTCGTGCCCCCCTCGGCGTAGAGATTACCGGGCTTGGGAGCAAGACGTTTGATTTCGGCTATCGCCTCCCGAAACTCCTCCTCGGTGATTTGCAGACGGGCAATGAGGCGTTCGTAATGCTTTTTGACAAACTCATCGAAATGCACGGTCAGGATTTTACGCGCCAAGCGACGCACGCTGCTATGCATCGGCAGCTGATTGATTTGCAGCAACAGGCACTCTTGCAGATTACGGGCGCCAACCCCTGCCGGTTCCAATTCGTGAATCACCGCCAGCAATCGTTCCAACTCCTCAGTCGACGTTTCGACCCCCAGCGTAAAGGCGATATCATCCGCTACTGACTCCAATTCACGGCGCAGATACCCATCCTCGTCAATGCTCCCCACCAGATAGGTTGCCAGGCGCATCTCCCGCTCCGAGAGGTTGCGGTAGCCGAGCTGTTCGACCAGATACTCCTGCAACGAACGCCCTTCGGTCAGGTAGACCGGACGTTGCTTATCGTCGCGCGAGAAGTTGTTCATGCGCATCTTATAGGCCGGCGTATCATCTTCACGCAGATACTCCTCGACCGAAATCTCCTTCGGCTCGGCACCCTCCTCGGGCGCACGCTCCTCTTCCTCCAGCACGATGTTCTCCTCGATCTCCTGCTTGATGCGTTGCTCGAGTTGCACAGTGGGAAGCTCCAACAGCTTAATCATCTGAATCTGCTGCGGAGAGAGCTTTTGTTGAAGCGAGAGTACCTGTTTTTGTGAGATGGCCATAGTTTGAAAAAAACGAACGGGAATATTTCGCAACACTCCCGTTCATTTTCTATCATTTCAACTTAAAAATCTGCGTGTTGCGGGGTACGCGGGAAGGGAATCACATCGCGGATATTCGTCATGCCGGTTACGAACATCAACAGACGCTCGAAGCCCAGACCGAAGCCCGAGTGCGGAGCCGAACCCCAGCGGCGTGTATCGAGATACCACCACAGGCTCTTCTCGCTCATACCCAATTCAGCGACACGTGCAGAAAGCTTGCCATAGTCGGCCTCACGCTCCGAACCGCCGATAATCTCGCCGATTTTGGGGAACAAAACGTCCATTGCGCGTACCGTCTTGCCATCCTCGTTCTGCTTCATGTAGAAGGCCTTGATATCCTTCGGGTAGTTAATCAGAATCACCGGACGCTTGAAGTGTTTCTCCACCAGGTAACGCTCATGCTCGGACTGCAAGTCGCAACCCCACTCGACGGGGAACTCGAACTTCTCGCCCGAAGCCTTCAAAATCTCGATACCCTCGGTGTACTCCAGACGCTTGAAATCATTCTTCACGACAAACTCCAGACGCTCGATGAGTTCCTGATCCCACATCTTATTCATGAACTCGAGATCCTCACGGCAGTTATCGAGGGCGTAGTTAATCAGGTATTTCAAGAACTCCTCGGCCATCTCCATGTTGTCCTCCAACTCGTAGAAGGCAGCCTCCGGCTCGATCATCCAGAACTCGGCCAAGTGGCGCGGCGTGTTCGAATTCTCGGCACGGAAGGTAGGACCAAAGGTATAGATCTGACCCATCGACAGGGCACCCAGCTCACCCTCCAACTGACCCGACACGGTCAGGTTGCAGCAACGACCGAAGAAGTCCTGCGAGAAATCCACCTCGCCCTGCTCCGTCTTAGGAACCTTGTTCAGGTCGAGCGTCGTAACCTGGAACATCTCGCCCGCACCCTCGCAATCCGAAGCGGTGATGAGCGGTGTATTCAGGTAGTAGAAGCCCTTCTTGTTGAAATATTCGTGGATGGCATAGGCCATGGCGTGGCGAATACGCAAAATCGCACCAAAGGTATTGGTACGCGGGCGCAGGTAGGCAATATCGCGCAGGAATTCGAGCGAGTGGCCCTTCTTCTGCAACGGATAGCTCTCGGGATCGGCCGTGCCATAAATCTCAATCTTCTCGGCCTGCACCTCAACACCCTGACCGGCACCGAGCGACTTCACCAAGCGACCATCGACACGCAGGCAGGCTCCGGTCGTAACGGGTTTCAGTTCCTCTTCGGATATCTTCTGCAAATCGACGACCACCTGGATGTTGCGCATGCACGAACCATCGTTCAAAGCAATGAAGGCGACATTTTTGTTCCCGCGCTTCGTGCGCACCCATCCCTTGACAACCACGTCGGTATCAACGGCTTCCGATTTGAGAATTTCAACAATACGTTGCGTTTTCATCTATTTCGTTTTTTGAATTGACTCGTTCATCGTACAAAAGTAGTTATTATTTGTGATTTGGCAAAAAAAAAGTACCTTTGTACATTCGTACAACATGCAAAACAAGATGAAACGATATAGTTTGTTGGTGGCGGCTCTACTCCTGGCAATTACCGCCTCGGCACAAGGATTTTGGGAACTCAACCCGCAACCGGCAGACCTGCGTGCCGGCCGCATCTACCGCACGGAGGTCATCCCCTATGACACGCGCCACGATGCCGATGCCCGTAATCGCGAGGGCTCGGGGCACAGCATTGCCTTTACCCCCGAGGTGTTGGTCGATTCCGAGGCACTCTCCATCGTCGGCTCGACGCTCGAAATTCCCTATGCCTGGACCGATGGTGTGGTCTATCTCCACCTCGAGAATGTCGGCTCGGCCTACTCGCTCTTTGTCAACGATGCGTTGGTCGCCGAGGTCGAGGACCCGCTCACGCCGGCCGAGTTCCACCTCACACCGCTCATGCACCAGGGCACAAACTCCTTTAAGTTGTTGTTGCGCCCAAGCCGTACACCGGCCATCAACCCCACACCGAGGGTCGAACGGCCCCGATTTACCGATAGTTACCTCTACTATCAAGAGAAGCGTTCGATGCGCGACTTCGAACTCTCGCTCGAACCGGATTCCCTCCAACGAGACGGCATCTTGCGTGTGCGCTTTGTGGCACAAAACGCCTACAACTATGACGAGCAGGTCGAACTCGGTTACGACATCTACTCCCCGCAAGGCAAACTGCTCGATTTCAACATGCGTTCGATTCCCATTCCGGGACGCTCGGTCGACACAATTCGTTTCGACCCCTTCATCTACCATGTGAACGAGAATCGCTGGAATGCCGTCAGCACGAAGCGGCCACCGCTCTACAAAGTGATGCTCTTCACCCGTCGCAACGGCACCTACAAGGAGTACATGCCACTCCTCATCGGCTTTGGTCGCACGGAGTGGTATAAGGGCACCATCTATCGTTTCGACGAGCCACTGACCCTGAAGAAACAGGCGTATAATGCCGCTGTGGATCGACAAACCACCCTCAGCGAGATGCGTTCACTCAAAGCCAAAGGCATCAACACCCTTTGCCCGAACTATCCGCAACCGGCCTGGTTCTATGACCTCTGCACCGAGCAGGGAATGTATGTCATCGACTGCCCCGCCATCGCTGCCCCCGAGAAGCGCAACGACCGCACGGTGGGTGGCACACCCTCGAACGACCCGACGCTGGTCGAGGAGTATCTCGAGCGAGTAAAAGCGATGTACTACCGTTCGCGCAACTACACCTGCGTCATCGCCTATGCGCTGGGAAATCCCTCGGGCAACGGATATTGCATGTACAAGGCATACGAATGGCTCAAATCGGTCGAGAAGCACCGTCCCGTTGTCTACGAGGATGCCTTGGGCGAGTGGAACAACGACCTGTAAAGTATCGACTATGCAGATTGAATTGATTGTGGTGGGAAAGACCGACTCGAAAGAGGTGGCTGCGCTGGTGGAGATGTACGCCAAGCGTATCAATCGCTATTGTCGTTTTGCCATCACGACCCTCCCCGATCTGCGCAACACGAAGCATCTCTCGGCACGCCAACAGAACAAAAGCGAAGGAGAACGCATCCTGGCCCTGCTTGGCGAAGGGGATTATGTCGTACTGCTCGATGAGCGAGGCGAGGAGTATCGCTCGATGCAGTTTGCCGAATGGGTCGAGAAGCGCATGAGCAGCGGACTGCGTCGTCTCTGCTTTGTCATCGGAGGACCTTATGGATTCTCCGACGAAGTCTACGCCCGCGCCAACCACAAAATTTCGCTTTCGCGCATGACCTTCTCACACCAAATCGTGCGAGCAATCTTTGCCGAGCAGATTTACCGTGCGTTCTCGATCCTCCATAACGAGCCCTACCACCACGAATAGAGAGCAAAGAGCAAAGAGGAAAGAGGAAAGAAATAAGAGATTCCAAAATTCAAAAAAATCACCAAATTCACAAAATTCACATAACTCACATAACACCCACTAAAAGACAAACACACCATGAAACAATACTACAAACCCTTCTTATTCTTAATCAGCGGATTGACCTTCAGCCTAACGGCTGTGGCGGGAGTCGAAACGACCGCCACTCCCGAACAGGCCGTCGACACGACTATCGTCGTTGATCGCGTGCAGGTATCGGCCGTCAAGCAGGGTTTGGTGCTCCGTTCCGAACCTGTGGCCTCGACCATTTTAGGTGAGCGTACCGTAGCCCGTCAGCATGTGGATGCCGTCAAGCGACTCACCGACCTCGTTCCCAACCTCCATATCCCCGACTATGGCTCGCGCATGACCTCGTCGATTTATGTGCGTGGCTTGGGTGCCCGCATCGACCACCCGGCCATCGGCATGAACATCGACAATGTACCGGTCATGAACAAAAATGCCTTCGACACCGAACTTGCCGACATCGAGCGTATCGAGGTGTTGCGAGGGCCTCAATCGACCCTCTATGGACGCAACACGATGGGGGGTGTCGTCAATATCTACACGCTCTCACCCTTCACTTATCAGGGAGCCCGCATCTCGGCCGAATACAGCAGTGGCAACACCTCTCGATTCCGCGCCTCGGCCTACACAAAATTCAGCGAGAAGTGGGCCATGGCACTCTCAGCCTACTCCATACAGAGTGACGGCCTGTTCAACAACGACTTCACGGGCCGCAAATGTGATTGGGAGGAGTTCCAGGGAGGCCGCTGGAAGACGCAATATCGCAACAACAAAGGGTTGCGCATCGAAAACACCTTCGCCTTCTCGTGGGGCGAGCAGGGCGGTTACCCCTATGCCTTTATCGGAGGTCGCTCGGAGGACAACAAGGATGTCAAAGTGGGACAAATCGCCTACAATGCTCCGTGTGGTTACGAGCGCACGACTCTCAGCGACGGTCTGACCATCCAATACGAAACCCCGCGCCATTCGCTCACGTCGATTACTTCGTATCAGTTTACCGACGACTGCATGCAGATGGACAACGACTTCCTGCCACTCGACTACTTCACCCTGCAGCAATCGATCCGCGAACAGGTCATCACCGAGGATTTCATCTTCCGATCACGGAGCGAACGAGCCTACAACTATCTCTTCGGCCTTTATGGATTCTACCGCTACAACAACCTCTCGGCACCCGTACAATTTACCAAGACCGGTATTGACGAGATGATGTTTGCAGCAGCCAACGAGGCAACACATGGCATGGTGCAGCTCACAGCCCTCGAGCCGATGCCCCTGGGATCAGATTTCGACAATCCGAATTACGGCGGAGCCCTCTACCATGAGTCGAGCCTCCGTTTCGGTAAGTTCGAGGCCAAAGCGGGTCTGCGTTTCGAGCATGAATACACCAAATTGCAATATCATAGTTATGGTGCGCTGAAGTTCCATCAGCGTATCGCCATGCCGGGCATGCCGCGCCCCATGGAGAAAGACAACGCCGTTGAATTGGACGAGAAGGGCTCCTACCGCCACAACTACTCGGAGTGGCTGCCCAAATTCTCGCTCATCTATCGTTTCGACGAGCAGCGCAACCTCTATCTTTCGGCCTCACGAGGCTTCAAAGCGGGAGGGTTTAACACGCAGCTCTTCTCCGACATCTTGAAAGAGAAGTTGCAGACCCAAGCCATGGGTGGCGCATCGGAGGAGAAGGATATCGTATCGTATGCCCCCGAGTATAGCTGGAACTACGAGGTGGGAGGCCACTTTTCGTGTGCCGACGGCATCGTTCGTGGCGACATGGCGTTCTTCTGGATTGATGTCGAAGATCAGCAACTCACGGTTTTCCCCGCTGCCGATGCTACGGGGCGTATGATGACCAATGCAGGTCGCACTCGTTCGATTGGCGGTGAGGCAGCCATGCAAATCCGCCCGACCTCGAATCTCGAGTTCAGCCTGGCCTATGGGTATACGGAAGCCACCTTCCGCGACTACGAGACCGGCAAAGTGGATGACGAGGGAAACGCCATCAACTACCGTGGCAACTACGTTCCCTATGTACCACGTCATACCCTCTCGGCCGGCATCACCTGGACCATCCCGACCGGCGTGCGTTGGTTGGGCGACGTGGTGCTCTATGGCGGATTGAACAACACCGGAAAAATCTATTGGGACGAGGCAAACAAAGAGTCCCAGGGAGCATACACGCTCTTCAACGCCTCGGTACGCATCGAGCATGCACGTTATTCACTCGATTTCTGGGGGCGCAACCTCGGGGATAAACACTACGACGTATTCTATTTCGAATCGATAGGCAACCGCTTTGTACAACGCGGACGACCGCAGATTTTTGGCGTCACCCTGCAAATTCATATTTTATAAAACACTATACATCCATGAAAGCTGAATACAAACCTTTTGTCGATGAATTGATTGAGTTGGCCATCAAAGAGGATATTGGCGATGGCGACCACACCTCGCTTTGCTGCATTCCGGCCGAGGAGCAGGGTCGCATGCGCCTCTTGTGTAAGCAGGAGGGTGTGATTGCCGGCATCGAGATTGCCCAAATCGTCCTCGAGCGTCTTGATCCAGAGATGCAATTCGAGCAGTTGCTTGAAGATGGTGCGCGTGTCAAGCCCGGGGATGTAGCCTTCTATGTATCCGGCCGTCTGCGTTCGCTGTTGCAGGCCGAGCGCATCCTGCTCAACATCATGCAGCGCATGAGCGGTGTGGCAACCCAGACCGCCTTCTATGTCAAGCACCTCGAGGGATTACACACCCAGGTACTCGATACCCGCAAGACAACGCCGGGTATGCGCGTATTGGACAAGATGGCTGTAAAGATTGGCGGAGGAGGTAACCACCGCATGGGGCTCTTCGACATGATTCTGCTGAAAGACAACCACATCGACTTTGCCGGCGGCGTTCGCAAGGCAGTCGAAGGGGCAAAAAAATACTTGGCCGATCGCGGAAAATCGATTCCCATCGAGTGTGAGGTACGCTCTTTGGAGGATATCGACGAGGTATTCGCAGCCGGCGGGGTCGACCGCATCATGTTCGACAACTTCTCGCCCGAGATGACCCGCGAGGCGGTGGCAAAGGTGGCCGGTCGTTGCGAGACCGAGTCGAGTGGTGGCATCACGTTGGAGACGATGCGTGCCTATGCCGAGTGTGGGGTCGACTTCATCTCGGTAGGTGCGCTGACCCACCAGATTCGTTCACTCGACATGTCGCTCAAAGCGTGTGAATAGGTTGTAAAACAGATGATACCCTTCCATCCCATTACCCTCGACGACCGCCCGACCATCGAACGCTATACGATGGCGGCGGAGTTGCAAAATTGCGACTGGGCCTTTGCCAACATCTACTGTTGGCAGGGACTCTATGGCAGTGAATGTGCCGAATGGGAGGGGATGCTCTTCATCCGTTTTCATATCGATGGAGGTTCACAATTGGCCTATATGCAACCCTTGGGCGAGGTCAATTGGGAGCAAGCCATTTCCCTGCTACAGGCTGATGCCGCCCAACAGGGGCAACCGCTTCGGCTGGTTGGATTAACTCCGACAGCACAAGAGGCCTTACAAACGCTCGATACCGTGCAGTTTGCTTACGACTCCGAACGTGCCATGTGTGATTACGTCTATCGTCGTGAAGACCTCTGCTCGTTGCGCGGCAAGCATTATCAGCCCAAGCGCAACCACCTTAATCGTTTCCGCAACACCTACCCCAACTACCGCTACGAGCCCCTCGCCGAGCACCATTTCGAGGCTTGTCTGGAGTTGGTGCAGGCGTGGTGTCGCCAACATGACGGATGCCAAGGAGCAGCCCTGCAGGCCGAGCTCGAGGCGATGCAACGAGCCTTTGCCCACTTCGAGGCGTTGGGATTGCAAGGCGGATGCCTCTATGTCGAAGAGGCGTTGGCGGCCTTCACCTATGGCTCGGCCGTCAGCCACGACACCTTTGTCATCCACATCGAGAAGGCCGACACACGCTACGAAGGGGCTTTCACCATGATTAACCATGCTTTTGCTTGTGCGCTCGACGAGCGTTACTGCTGGATAAACCGCGAGGAGGATCTCGGATTGGAGGGGCTACGCAAAGCAAAACTCTCCTATTACCCTTCCCACTTAGTCGAGAAGATTGCAGCTCGGGCACTCTCCGAGGAGGCCGTGGCCTGCCGTCGCTTGTGGCAGGTCTGCTTCCCGAGTGACGAGGCCTCTTTCGTCGATAAATTTCTTATCCGCCACTTCTCTCCGGCCCGTATGCTCGCTATCCGCCATGAGCAGGAGGTGGTTGCCATGGCGCACCTCATTCCCTTCCGTTGCCAATGGGGAACGATAGGCTACCTCTATGGGGTAGCGACTGCCCCCGAGCACATGGGGAAAGGGTTGGCCACGACGCTCATTCAACAAGCCATTGACCGAGCCACCGAGGAGGGCATGGCAGCTGTGGTGCTGATTCCGGGAGATGTATCGTTACGGCATTTCTACGCCAAACGAGGCTTCGTGGGAGAACTACCGATTCGCCTGCTTGCACCTTACGAATTTGACTTCGGCACGGGCGAGACAACCCGAGATATCGCTATGTGGCACTTCTGCGGGCCGGAGCAACCCCTACCCGAGATACTCCCCTGCCAGCTTATACTTGACGAATAACCTAAAACCAAACCAAACCATGAACCGACTGCTACTCCTTCTGACTATCTGGATGGCAGCCTGCACCAATCCCAAGCAGGAGTTCTTCCCACCCAAAGGGACACGCGATGTCAATCCCGACACGCGCCTGGCCATCAATTTCCGCACGGAGCCAACGATCGGCACGCAAGGCAAAATTCGCATCTGGGATGCCGAGACTGATGAGGTCGTAGACAGCCTCGATCTCTCGATACCGGCCGGCCCGACACGTCGCACAACGCTTCCCAAACCACCCTATGCCTGGGAGCCCTACAACTACGACCAACCACGTCGCACCAATGCCGACACGAAACCTGGCACACCATCGGGCATTGCAGGGCCCACGTCGGATGCCTATCAGCTCACCATCATCGGTGGATTCACCGACGGATTTCACTTCCATCCCATCATCGTCACGGGCACCAAAGCGGAAATCTACCCACACCACAACCTGCTCGATTACGACCGTAGTTACTACGTTACCATCGACGAGGGGGTACTGACTACCGAGCAGGATGACTTCCATGGTATCACCAAAGCGGATGGCTGGTGCTTCCACACCAAGCACGAAGCTCCGGCAGCCCACAAGCGCGTGCTCACGGTCAGCAGCGATGGTTCGGCCGATTTCACAACTGTGCAGGGGGCCATGGATTTCATTCCCGACAACAGCACAGAGCACTACACCGTCTACATCCACGATGGCGACTACGAAGAGTTGGTCTACTTCCGCAACAAACGGAACGTCACCATCGAGGGCGAAAGTCGCGAGGGGGTCTATATCCACTACCCCAATAACGAGGTATTCAACCCTCACCCCGACGATGTTTCGACCAATGAATTACCCGGCACATTCCCCTCGCGTCGTGCCGCCTTCATGGTGGATAACTGCTCGGATATTACGCTGCGCAACCTCACCATCGCCACCACACTGCGTGGTCAAGCCGAGGGTCTGCTCATCAATGGCGAGCGCATTCTCCTCGAAGAGGTAACCATCAACGGCTCGGGCGATGCCCTGCAGGCCAACGGCTCGATCTATCTCTATCGTTGTCGCATCAAGGGCGATGGCGACACCATCTTGGGGCGTGGCCCCTGCTACTTCGAGCGTTGCCGCATCGTCTCACGAGGCCCCTTCATGTGGATTCGCAATACCGAGGCTAACCACGGCAACATCTTCTACCACTGTCGATTCCAAGGCATTGGCGGCAAACAGTTGCTGGCTCGTACCAGCCCGAAGTATCCCTCCTCGGCCACCTGCGAAGCAGTGTTGATTAACTGCCAATTGGAAAATGTCGCCCCCGAGGGATGGGCCGGACTTCCCGAGGATACTTCACGGGTTCGTTTCTGGGAGTACAACAGCCGCGATACGGAGGATAATGCCATCGACACCTCGCAACGTGCAGCTGGCTCTCGCCGTCTGGATCCGGCGCACGACCGCGACACGATTCGATACTACTCCGATCCAGCCAATATCCTGTATGGCTGGAATCCCCGCCACCAGACGAAATAGGGAGCGGACCACCTCATACGACGAAGAAACCCCACGATAAGGTGGGGTTTCTTCGTCGTATAGGAGCAGGTTCTACTACTCAAATTTTGCCTTAAAGCACTCAATCGTATTCTCCATCAGGCAGGTGATGGTCATCGGGCCGACACCACCCGGCACGGGGGTAATGACCGACGCTTTGGGTTCGATGGCGGCAAAATCGACATCACCGCACAACTTACCCGTCTCGGGGTCCCGATTCACACCCACGTCAATCACGACAGCGCCCTCCGAAACCATGTCGGCCGTCACAAATTTCGGGCGACCAATGGCCACGACCAAAATCTCGGCACGACGGGTTACCTCCGCCAGATTCTTCGTGCGGCTGTGTGCGATGGTTACCGTCGCATTTTGGTCGAGCAGCAACTTCGATACGGGCAAGCCGACGATATTGCTACGGCCAATCACCACTGCCTCCTTGCCGGCAATCTCCACACCGGCCGTCTGCAACATACGAATAATACCCTTCGGGGTACAGGGCAACGTACAGGGCTGTTTCTGCCACAAGGCGGCCACATTCGAGGGATGGAAGCCATCAACATCCTTCCTTACGTCGATAGCCGCAATTACCTTCTCCTCCGAGATGTGCTTCGGCAAGGGCAACTGCACCAAAATGCCATCGACACCCTCATCGGCATTGAGCTCGGCAATCAGCGCGAGCAACTCCTCCTCGGTGATGGTTGCCTCACGACGAATCGTCGAGTTGTGGATACCCACCTCGGCCGAAGCCTTGGCCTTACCCGTCACATAGGATACGCTGGCCGGATTGTCGCCCACCAGAATCACCGCCAAATGGGGCACACGACCATATTTTGCGGGGAACGTAGCAACCTCCTCGGCCATGGCGGCCTTCATCTTGGCCGAAAGCTCTTTACCACTGATAATCATATCTTTTCACTATTTATCGTCCAACACATAATGACCGATATCGGTACGATGGAAGAGGTTATCACACGCGATACGTGCTACATCAGCCAAGGCATTCGTGCGAGCCTCGGCCAGCGTGGCACCCTTGCCCACGACGAACAGCACACGGCCTCCGTTGGTGTAGATTTTGCCATCCACAGCCTTCGTACCCATGTGGAACACCGTGCTCTCGACCTGCTCCAAGCCACCAATCTCGACACCCTTGGCATAGTCGCCCGGGTAGCCCTTCGAGGCCAACACAATGCCCAGCGTAGCAAAGTCGTGCCACTCCAACTCGGCATCCGTACCATCAGCCACCGCACAGAAGATATCGACAATATCGCTCTTCAGGCGAGGCAGCACCACCTCCGTCTCGGGGTCGCCAAAGCGTGCATTAAACTCGATGACCTTCACGCCTTCGGGGGTCTTCATCAGACCGCCATAGAGCACACCCTCAAACGGGCAACCCTCCTTGACCATCGCCCGAGCAACCGGCTTCAATACCTGCTCAAGGGCATACTGCTCATCCTCGGTCGTAATGAAGGGCAGCGGCGAATAGGCACCCATACCACCCGTATTGGGGCCTTTATCGCCATCGTAGGCCCGTTTATGGTCTTGAGCCAACTGCATCGGCCACACCTTCTCGCCCGAAACAAAGCACATGAACGAGAACTCGGGACCCGTCAGGAAGTCCTCGACGACCACCTTGCCGGCACCGAATTTCGTGTCGAGCAGCATATCTTTCAACGCCTCATCAGCCTCCTCAAGCGTCTGGGCAATCACCACACCCTTACCGGCAGCCAGTCCATCGTACTTCAGCACCGCAGGGAACGAGCGACCCGCCACATAGGCCAAGGCCGCCTCGTAATCGGTAAAGGCCTTGAATCCGGCCGTCGGAACATTGTATTTGGCCATCAGGCACTTGGCAAACTCCTTACTCGACTCGATGCGCGCAGCAGCCTTTGTCGGGCCGAAGATACGCAATCCCTCCGCCTTGAAAGCATCGGCCACACCGGCAGCCAACGCCACCTCGGGACCAACAACGGTCAATCCAATAGCCTGCTCCTTGGCAAAAGCCACCAACCGCTCGATTTCTGTCTCGCGGATAGCCACACACTCGGCAACAGCCGCCATACCGGCATTGCCCGGTGCGGCATAAATCTGCTCGACCTGCTGTGAGCGGGTCAACGCATCGACAATGGCGTGCTCACGACCGCCCGAACCAATCACAAGTACCTTCATCGGATTAATGCTTAAAGTGGCGCATGCCGGTAAATACCATCGAGATGCCCAGTTCATTGGCCTTCTTAATCGAATCCTCGTCACGCACCGAGCCACCGGGTTGTACGATAGCCGTTACACCATACTCGGCTGCCAACGTCACGCAATCATCGAAGGGGAAGAAGGCGTCCGAAGCGAGAACAATACCCTCCGTCACACCTGCCGCCTTGGCCTGTTTCAAAGCAATTTCGGCCGAGCCGATACGGTTCATCTGACCGGCGCCGACACCCAGCGTAACACCATCCTTCACAACGACAATGGCATTCGACTTCACGTGCTTCACCACGCGCCAGCCGAAGTTCATATCCACAATCTCCTCGGCCGTAGGCTGCTTCTCGGTAACGCACATCTCGGCCACGACCTCCTTGGTCGCCGTGTCGAGGTTCTGCATCAACAGACCACCACGCACGCTGACATATTGATTTTTCGTCGTATCGTCCTTGGTCATATCGACCTCAATCAGGCGCAGGTTCTTCTTCGTCGTCAAGACCTCCAAAGCACCCTCCTCGAATTTCGGAGCCATGATAATCTCCAGGAAGATGGGCTTCATCAGTTCGGCAGCCTCCTTCGTCAGCGGTCGGTTTACAGCCACGATACCACCGAAAATCGACACCTTATCGGCCTCATAGGCCTTCGTCCACGCCTCCACGACATCCTTACCGATAGCCGCGCCACAAGGATTCATGTGTTTCAGGCCCACGCAGAACGGCGCATCGAATTCACGGGCAATGGCCAATGCCGCGTTGGCATCCTGGATGTTGTTATACGAAAGTTCCTTGCCATGCAGCTGCTTGGCCGAGGCCAGCGAAAAGGGCACAGCCGTCTGCTCGGCATAGAACTTGGCCTCCTGATGCGGATTCTCGCCATAACGCAACGACTGCACCAGATCGAACTCCAAGAAGAGTTTCTCGTTCAACCCTGCCTGACGACGCATGTACGTGGCAATCATCGCATCGTATTGTGCCGTATGCGTATAGGCCTTGGCCGAGAGTTGCAGGCGTGTAGCCTTCTGCGTATCACCAAACTCCCGAATTTCGGCCAAAATCTGTGCATAATCCTCGGGGTTGCAAACCACCGTCACGTCCGCCCAGTTTTTGGCAGCCGAACGCAACATCGACGGGCCACCGATGTCGATATTTTCGATCGCCTCCTCAATGGTTACACCCTCCTTTTGAATCGTCTGGCGGAAGGGATAGAGGTTGACGCAGACCATATCGATAAACTCAATCTCATTCTCCTTCAAGGCTGCCAGGTGGCTCGCATCGTCACGACGGGCCAACAGACCGCCATGCACCTTCGGGTGCAGGGTCTTCACTCGACCGTCGCAAATCTCGGGAAAGCCCGTTACATCACTGATGTTGATGACCTCAACACCCTTCTCCTCGAGGAGTTTCATCGTACCACCCGTGGCGATAATCTCCCATCCCAGTGCGCGGAGACCTTGTGCAAACTCCACGACACCCGTCTTGTCACTTACGCTGATTAATGCTCGCATTGTATCTTGTGTTTATATTTTACTGATTATTTGATGACAACACCCTCCGTAGCGGTTACACGACCAATCACCGAAGCCTTCTCGCCGGCGGCTGTCAAGAGGTCGATAGCCTTTTGCGCCTCGCTCTGATCGAGGGCGATGACCATGCCGATACCCATGTTGAAGATGTTGAACATCTCACGATGCGGGATACCACCCCACTTCTCCAGAGCACGGAAGACGGGGAGAATCTCCCACGAGCCCTCCTCGACCTCGATACCCTGTCCCTCGTGCAGGATACGCGGAATATTCTCATCGAAACCACCACCCGTGATGTGGCTGATGCCGTGGACATCGCAGTTACGAATCACCTCCAGCACCTGCTTTACGTAGATACGGGTCGGGGTGAGCAACACCTCGCCCAACTTGGCACCCGGCAGCTCCTCATACTCCTTATGCAGGTCTAATGCATTGTCCGAAACGACCTTACGCACCAGGCTGAATCCATTCGAGTGCACACCGCTCGAGGCAATACCCACCAGCACGTCACCCACCTTAACCTTCGAACCGTCGATGAGTTTCTTGCGCTCGACAACACCCACCGTAAAGCCGGCAATGTCGTATTCGCCCTCGGTATACATGCCCGGCATCTCAGCCGTCTCGCCACCCACCAGGGCGCAACCGGCCTGACGGCAACCATCAGCCACACCCGCTACAATCTGCTCGATTTTCTGCGGCTCGTTGCTGCCAACAGCCACATAGTCGAGGAACAGCAGCGGCTCGGCCCCCTGTGCCAGCACATCGTTCACACACATCGCCACGGCATCGATACCGATCGTATCGTGCTTATCCATGGCAAAGGCCAACTTCAGTTTGGTACCTACGCCATCCGTACCGCTGACCAGCACGGGCTCCTCGACCTGCAACGAGGCGAGGTCGAACATTCCGCCAAAGGCACCGATGTTACCCATCACTCCCGGTCGATTGGTTGAGGCGACGTGTTTTTTGATGCGACGCACCACTTCGTAACCGGCTTCGAGATTCACGCCGGCCTTTTCATAAGATTGAGCCATAGTCTATTATTTTTTACATTTACATTTCTTCACCATTGCACTGTTGTGATAGAGAGCCGTCGGGTAGCGTCCCGTAAAGCAGGCCGTGCACAACTCCTCGCGACGACCGGCCACATAGAGCGACTCCTCCGAGAGGAAGGCCAGCGAATCGGCACCTATCGCCTCCTGCACCTCAGGTACCGACAGACGAGCCGAAATCAGTTCGTCGTAGCTTGTCGTATCGACACCATAGAAACAGGGCTCGGTCATCGGGGGCGATGCGATGCGAACATGCACCTCCGTGGCACCCGCCTCTTTGAGCATCGTGACGATACGACGCGAGGTCGTACCACGCACAATCGAGTCGTCGACCAGCACCACACGCTTTCCCTTCACGATGGTTCTAACGGCCGACAGTTTCATGCGCACACCCTTCTCACGCAGGGCCTGGGTCGGCTGGATGAAGGTACGACCGATGTATTTATTCTTGATCAGACCCATCTCATACGGCAGACCACTCGCCTCGGCGTAACCCATCGCAGCACTGAGGCTCGAGTCGGGAACGCCGACTACAATATCCGCCTCGGCCGGAGCCTCCTTGAAGAGCAGCTTACCCGACTCCTTGCGATAAGCATGTACGTTGCACCCCTCGATATCGCTATCGGGGCGTGCCAGATAGATGTACTCCATCGAGCACATGTTGTAGTGTTTGAATTGCGAATAGAGATTCGAACGGATGCCGTGGTGGTCGATTGTAACCACCTCGCCGGGCTCCACATCACGAATATATTCGGCACCCAACGTATCGAAAGCACACGTTTCACTCGCAATGACATACCCCTCGCCCAGACGGCCGATAGCCAACGGATGCAGGCCATGCTTATCACGGCAGGCATAGATACGACGCGAGGTCATCACCATGAAGGTAAAGGCTCCCTCCATCATATTCAAGGCATCGATGATGGTGTGAATACGCGGCCGTGAAGCACTGCGCTCCTTCTTAATCAGGTGAGCCAGAATCTCACTATCCGAGGTCGATTGGAAGAGACTGCCCCGATTCTCCAGATAGCTACGGAGCTCCTCGGCATTGACCAAACAACCATTGTTGGCAATGGCAAAGTCGCCCGACTTATGGTGAAACATCAGCGGTTGCACATTCTCGAGGCGATTGCCTTCAGCTGCCGTATAGAGCACGTGGCCAATGGCCATATTTCCTCTCATCGCCGACAATTCATCCCCCTTGAAGACCTCGGTTACCAATCCTTTTCCTTTGATGCGGTGGAACGCACCCTCCTCATCAACGCTGATGATACCGCATCCCTCCTGACCGCGGTGTTGCAGGGCATGTAACCCATAATAGGTCAGCGAAGCTGCATGCTCCACACCATAGATGCCGAACACGCCACACTCATCTTGTATCTTACGCTCCTTCATTGTTTTCTGCTCCTTAAACCTTTCCAACCTTATGCAATCACCTGCTCGAGACGCATCAAAATCTCCTCATAAGCCTCTCGCACACGCCCCATATCACGACGGAATCGGTCGTGGTCGAGTTTTTCGCCCGTCGTGGCATCCCACAAGCGGCACGTATCGGGCGAGAGTTCATCAGCCAATACCAATTCGCCCTCGGCCGTCTTACCAAATTCGATTTTGAAGTCGACCAAGCGAATATTGATTTTGCTGAACAGCTCCTGCAACACCCGATTGATGTGTGCCGACATGGCGTAAATCTCTGCCAGCTCCTCGTAGGTTGCCAATCCCAACGCCACGGCATGGTGGTCGTTCATCAGCGGATCGCCCAACTCATCGTTCTTGAAGCAGATGTCGAAAATCGTGTTCTTTGGCTCGGTACCCTCCTCAACGCCAAGACGTTGTGCCATCGACCCTGCAATAATGTTGCGCACAACCACCTCCAGCGGGATAATCGATACCCGACGGCAGAGTTGGTCACGATCGTTCAGCGTTTCGAGATAATGGGTCTTCACACCGGCTCGCTCCAACTCCCGAAAAATCAGGGTCGAAATGGCATTACTCAAGACGCCTTTATTCAGAATCGTGGCGCGTTTAATATTGTTGAATGCGGTGGCATCATCCTTATAGTGAAGGATGATGCGCTCCGCCTCATCGGTTGCATATATCTGCTTCGATTTGCCCTCGTAGAGCAGTTCTTGCTGTTTCATAACGTGTTTAACCTAACCCTTATTAATCGTTATTTCTTACGAAAATAGTTCACGGCATTTTCAAACAACGGCTGGCGTTTCTCGCCTGCGATGTTCTTGAAGAGGTTCTCCTCGTAACGCTCCGTGTGGCCCATCTTACCCAAAATCTGTCCGTCGGGCGAGATGATACCCTCGATGGCATACGACGCACCATTCGGGTTGAACGGAGCCTCTGCCGTCGGCTGACCCTGCTCGTCCACATATTGGAACGCGACCTGACCGCGCTCGAAGAGCTCCTTGGCCAACTGTTCGCTCACCACAAACTTACCCTCACCGTGGCTGACGGCAATCGTATGCTCCTCGCCCAGCGTGAACGACGAGAGCCACGGCGAACGGGTCGTAGCGATGCGGGTCGTCACCATCTGTGAGATGTGGCGGTTGATATCGTTGCGGAACAACGTCGGCGACTCGGCCGTCACCAGTCCCAAGCGGCCATAGGGCAGCAGGCCCGACTTCACCAAAGCCTGGAAGCCGTTGCAGATACCCAGAATCAGGCCACCACGATCGAGCAGCGCGTGAATCTCTTGACGTACTGCCTCATTATTCAGGACATTGACAATCAGTTTCGCCGAACCATCAGGCTCATCACCGGCCGAGAAACCGCCACTCAAGACAAAGATATGTGCCTCGCGGATATGTGCGCACATCTCCTCAATCGAGCGCAGGATGTCATCGCCTTCGAGGTTACACAGCACACTCGAACGCACCTCGGCACCGGCACGACGGAAGGCTTTGGCCGTATCGTAGTCGCAGTTCGTACCGGGGAAGACAGGCAGGTAAGCAACAGGATGCTCCACCGCCTCGCCCGGGTAGGTAATCGTGCATGCCTCGGGCTCCGAGGTCATCACCTCGGCTCTATTCTCGCCTTTATCGGGATAAATCGCAGCAAACTTGGCACGGTTAGCCTCGAAGAGCTCCTCCAACGGCATACGTACCCCCTCGACCACGATCACCTCCTCGGCAATCGTGCGACCGATGAGTTCGGCAGCCGCATAATCGAGTGGCTCGTTCGTCTCCACCACAATCGAACCATAAGCGTAGTCGTAGAGCGAGGCTTCAGGCATCGTCACCTCGACACCCACCTGATTACCAAAGGCCATCTTGGCCAATGCCTCGGCAACACCACCCATGCCGACCGACCAACCGGCCAGCACCTTACCCTGCTCGATAGCATCGCTTACGAAGTTGAAGTTGCGCTTCAACTGCTCTGTGTCGGGCATGTAGCAACCATCGGGGGTATGACGAATGAGGTAGAGGTGATGTCCTGCCCCCTTCAAATCGGTCGAGATGACCTGTTTGGCATCCACCATCGTGATACCGAAGGCCATCAGCATCGGCGGCACGTTGATATCCTGGAACGTACCCGACATCGAGTCCTTGCCACCAATCGACGGCAAACCCAGCTCCACCTGCATCTTCAAGGCACCAAGCAACGCCGAGAGAGGCTTACCCCACGAGGTCGGCTGCTTGGTCATACGCTCGAAATACTCTTGATACGAGTAGCGCATCTTCTCATAGCGGGCACCGGCAGCCACTACCTTTGTCGCAGCCTCTACCACGGCATATGCGGCACCATGATAGGGGCTCCACGAAGCCAGATTCGGGTTATAGCCATAGGCCATGATGCTCGCCGCATCCGTATAGCCATCCACAGGCAGTTTCTGCACCGAGACCTGCGTCTCGCTGCGTTGCGTCTTACCACCAAAGGGCATGAGCACCGTCGAGCGACCGATGGTCGAGTCGAACATCTCAATCAAGCCCTTCTGCGAGGTAACATTCCAATCGGCAAGATTGGCCTTGAATCGCTCCTCAACGGTCGCACCCTCCATCTCGCGAGCGAAGGGGTTGCACTCCTCGACCGCACCAATCTGCGCCTCGGCATAGTGCTTTGCACCGGCCGAATCGATGAACTCACGGCTCAAATCGGCCACCAGGCGACCCTGGTTGTACATGCGCATACGCGCCGTATCGGTCACATCGGCCACATGCACCGCCTCGATATTCTCCTCGCGGCAATACTGCATGAAGGCCTCCATATCTTGCTGTTCGATGACCACCGACATACGCTCCTGCGATTCGCTGATGGCCAACTCGGTCGAGTTCAGACCGCTATATTTCGTCGGCACACGATCCAGATAGATATCCAGACCATCCGTCAGCTCACCAATGGCGACGCTGACACCTCCGGCACCAAAGTCATTCGACTTCTTAATCAATTTCGTCACCTCCGGACGACGGAACAGACGCTCCAGCTTGCGCTCCTCGGGAGCATTACCCTTCTGCACCTCCGAACCACACGTCTCGAGCGACTTCTCATCATGCTCTTTCGACGAACCCGTAGCGCCGCCGATACCGTCACGGCCCGTGCGACCACCCAGGTAGATGACCACATCGCCCGCTACGGGTCGCTCACGGCGCACATGCTCGGCCTTCACGGCACCGACCACGGCACCAACCTCCAGACGTTTAGCCACATACCCCTCGTGGTAGACCTCACGCACATGGGTCGTCGCCAAACCAATCTGGTTGCCATAACTCGAATAACCGGCAGCAGCCTTCTTCGAGATGATGCTCTGCGGCAACTTACCGGGGAGCGTATCCTCCACCTTCTGGTAGATGTCCCCTGCACCCGTTACGCGCATCGCCTGGTAGACATAACTACGCCCCGACAGCGGGTCACGAATGGCACCACCCAGACAAGTCGAAGCACCTCCAAAGGGTTCGATTTCGGTCGGGTGGTTGTGCGTCTCATTCTTAAACTGCAACAGCCAACGCTCGGGTGCTCCATCCACCTCGATGTCGATGAAAATCGAGCAGGCGTTGTTCTCCTCGCTCTGCTCCATATCGTCGAGCAGGCCACGCTTGCGCAGCACGCGCGCACCAATCGTCGCCATATCCATCAGGCACAACGGCTTGTGCTCACGCCCCAACTCACGACGAATATTGAGGTAGAGGGCCAGCGAGCCCTCAATCTCCTCTTTGAGGAACGACTCCTCGACCGTGATACCCTCCAACTCGGTGGTGAAGGTCGTGTGACGGCAGTGGTCGCTCCAATAGGTATCCAGAATACGCAACTCGGTCTCGAACGGATCACGACCCTCGGCACGGAAGTAGCGCACCACCTCGCCCAGGTCATCGGCATTCATCGCCAACCCCATCTGCTTGCAGTAGGCAGCAAACTCCTCCTCCTTCAGGTCACGCAGCCCCGTCAGTACCTCCACCGGACGCACCTCGGCCTGTTCCTGTTCGGAGAGCACCTCGAGGTTCTTCTCGCGCGACTCCACGGCATTGATGTAGTAGTGGCGAATCTTGGCCATCGCCTCCTCGGTGACCCCCTCATCAAAGATGAGCAGTTTCGACGAGCGGATACGCACATCGGCCGTAGGTTCTACCAAGCGCACACAATCGACGGCCGATGCAGCACGCTGATCAAACTGACCGGGCAGGAACTCAACCGCCAGATGCGGTTGCGAGGCGTAGTCGCACGCATCGCTCACCGTATCGGTTACCACCTCACCGAATACCCCATAACGGCACTTCTCCTTCAGCTCCTCCGTAAAGCCGAAGAGGTCGTAGACACAGACGAGGCGCAACTCCCGAATGGCCAAATTCAGATTCTGATTCAACTCGCGTTTCAGGCTCTCGGCCTCCACGCGAAATCGCTCTTTCTTCTCAACAAAAATGCGAAAGTTCTTCATTATTTTGCGTTCTTTTTCTTTCGAAATTAGAGTTCCACAGCCAACACATCAGCCGTCTGCTTGGCTCGGAAAGCCTCCAAGCGAGCCGTCAGTTCCTCATCTTTGAGCGCCAGCATCGAGATAGCATAGAGGGCCGCATTCTTCGCCCCGTCGATGGCCATCGTTGCCACCGGAATACCCGAAGGCATCTGTACAATCGAAAGCAACGAGTCGAGGCCGTTCAACGCCTTCGAGCGTACCGGAATGCCGATAACGGGCAATGTGGTCATGGCGGCAATCACACCCGGCAGATGCGCAGCACCACCGGCACCGGCAATAATCACGCTCAAGCCCCGTTCACGAGCCCCCTTGGTCCACTCGGCCAGGGCGTCGGGAGCGCGGTGTGCACTGATGACGCGCTTCTCGCACGCAATGCCGAATTGCTCCAATGTCTTGATGGCTCCCTCCATTACTTCGTAATCGCTCTTCGAGCCCATGATGATTCCTACTTTGTACATAATCGTATCGTTTAATTCTATTCTTTTGTCTATCAACCAAAAAGAGCCGCCACGACGCATTGAGTCATGGCGGCAAGAGGTTATCTATCAGCGCAATATGCTTGTATTTTCTGCTGTTGAATCTGCGCACGCTGCTTGGCATAGAGGCACGAAGGCTCACTTTGGGCGAGCAACGCTCGGCTACGTCGCTGTCGAAAATCGGTATGTGCGCGGAGGCTCATCAGCATATCGAAAATTTCACCGCAACAAAAGTACAAAAAAAAGTTCGGACGGCCACTCCGTCCAAACTTTTCTTTTGACATTTTATTGACAAAATCACCTGCGAGAATTGCTCGCTCGTTACTTGGCTTTGGCCTCGCAATAGGCACATCGCAACGTACCATCCTCGGCATAGCGGAAAATCGGGTCTACATCCTCCGTAGCAGAGATGCAGCGACGATTCGGGCAGGTGTAGTCGCCCGTCACATACTCCTCCGAGAAGACCGGTGTATGCGCAAACGGTTTATTCTCGTCGGCCCACTGCAACAACCTGTAGATAAGGGCCATACGCACAAACTTACCATTCTCGACCTGACGGAAGTAGACCGCACGCGGATCGTTATCCACGGCACGCGTAATCTCATTCACGCGCGGCAGCGGGTGCAGAATAATCATATCTTCACGAGCCGCCTGCAACTTCTCGGGGTCGAGCACGAAGCTGTCCTTCACACGGTCGAACTCCTCCTCATCGAGGAAACGCTCCTTCTGCACACGTGTCATATAGAGGATGTCCAACTCGCCCATCACCTCCTCCATGGTGCGCACCTCGTGGAATTCGAGTTTCGAGTTCACGCGCATCTCCTTGAGCATATAGCTCGGCAGACGCAACTCCTCGGGCGAGATGAGGAAGATGCGGATACCCTCCTCGCGCGACAGTGCCTTAATGAGTGAGTGCACCGTGCGACCAAACTTCAAATCACCGCAGAAGCCTATCGTCAGATGGTTCAAACGCCCCTTCTCACGTTTGATGGTCAGCAGGTCCGTGAGGGTCTGCGTCGGGTGGGCATGGCTGCCGTCGCCGGCATTAATCACCGGAATACCGGCATACTGCGAGGCCACCAGCGGAGCACCCTCCTTCAGGTGGCGCATGGCGATGATGTCGGCAAAGCAACGAATCACTCGCACCGTATCGGCTACCGTCTCACCCTTCGACACCGACGAAGAGTTGGCATCCGAGAAACCGATCACCTGGCCACCCAATTCCAGCATGGCGGCCGTGAAACTCAGACGAGTACGGGTCGACGGCTCGTAAAAGAGCGTCGCAAGTTTCTTTCCCTTGCATGCCTCGCGGTAGTTCTCGCGGTGGGCAATAATATCCTCGGCCAGCGCAACGATTTCGTGAATCTCGGCTACCGAGAGGTCGGTTGGATCGATTAAGTGTCTCATAGAAAGGTTTAGGTATTATGGGTGGTTTTGGAATTTTGGGAATTTTGGGAATTTTACGAGTACGCCCAAAACGGGCCCTTTCCTCTTTAATCCTGCTTCGCAGCCTTGACTTTGCTCTTTGCTCTCTCCTCTTTCCTCTTTGCTCTCTCCTCTTTCCTCTTATTTATTCATCCAGCTTTCGTCCGACGGGTTGTTGCGGAACTGTATCAGGCGAGCCTTATCCTCGGGCTTGATATAACCCTCCTCGGCAGCAACCTCCACCAATGCATCGAGGTTCGAGAGCGAGTAGTTGATGACATTAGCCTCGGCCATGCGATCCAGGCCCTTCTGCATGCCATAGGTGAAAATCGACGCCACACCCAGCACCTCGGCTCCCGCCTCACGCAGGGCGTTGACCACCTCGATACACGAGCCACCGGTCGAAATCAGGTCCTCGATGACCACCACCTTCTGACCCTTCTCCAGCTTACCCTCAATCTGATTGCCACGGCCATGGTCCTTTTGTCCCGAACGCACATACCCCATCGGCATATCGAGAATCGTGGCCGTGATGGCAGCATGGGCAATACCGGCTGTCGAGGTACCCATCAGCACCTCGGCCTCGGGATACTTCGTGCGGACAATCTCGGCCAAACCGGCCTCGACATGCTTACGCACCTCAACGGCTGTCAGCGTCAGACGGTTGTCGCAATAAATCGGGCTCTTGATACCGCTGGCCCAGGTAAACGGCTCGTCGGGACGCAGAAAAACTGCACCAATCGACAGCAAATCTTTTGCAATAAGTTTCTCCATGGTTTTCGCTATTTTTTTATTCTTTATGCATCCAACGCCTTACGCAACAAGGGCTCTACCTCCTCGGGATAGATACCCCCTTCATGCACCTTCACACCATCGATATAGAAGGTCGGCACATAGTAGTAATCATACTGCTCGGCCACCGTCGGCTCCTCCGACTCCTCGATGAGTTCGATGTCGAGAGCCGCCAACTCGGGATGAGCCCGCTTTACCTCCTCGATGTAGGCAAGTGCCTTCTTGCAGAAGGGGCATTGTTTCAGATAGAACAGTTGTATGTGTTTCATAGTTCATTATTCGCCTAAAAACTCCTTTACACAGCGACGATAGGCTGCCACGGGATCGGCCGCTGCCGTAATCGGACGACCCACGACAATGAAGTCCGAGCCAATCTCACGCGCACGCGCCGGCGTCGTAACACGCACCTGGTCGCCCACCTCGCCATCGGCAAAACGCACACCCGGGGTGATCGTAAGGAACTCCTTGCCGCAAGCCTCCTTGACCATGCCGGCCTCCAACGGCGAGCAAACCACGCCATCGAGACCCGCAGCGCGGGTGTTCTCGGCATACTTCACGATCGTATCGTTGATCGAAGCGCCGATCAGCAGCTCCTGCTGCATGCGCTCCTCGCTCGTCGAGGTGAGTTGCGTAACCGCAATCAGGAGCGGGCACGAGCCGTCCTCGCGCGTCAGACCCTCCTTGGCGGCCTTCATCATGTCGATCGTACCCGAGGCATGAACATTGGTCATATCGACATCCAGACGTGACAGCACGGCCATCGCCTTCTTCACCGTATTGGGAATATCATGCAATTTCAGGTCCAAAAAGATTTTGTGGCCACGACGCTTAATCTCGCGCACAATCGAAGGCCCCTCGGCATAGTAGAGTTCCATACCGATTTTGAGGAAGGGTTTACGCTCCTCATCCTTGAACAAATCGAGGAAACGGAAGGTATCCTCGGCCGACTTAAAGTCGCAGGCAATGATTACATCACTCTTCAACATAGCGTCTTTATTTGATTATTTCACAATTCCGATAATATCTTGTAAACGCTCGATTCCCAAACGCTCCATCTCGCCGGGAAGAGCCTCAACAATCTTCTTCGAGGCATAGGGATCGACCAAATTGGCAGCACCCACCTCTACAGCCGTAGCACCGGCCATCATCATCTCGATGACATCCGAAGCCGTGTGCACGCCACCGCAACCGATGACCGGGATCGAGCAGGCCTTCGCCACCTGATAGACCATACGCACGGCCAACGGGAAGATAGCAGCACCCGAGAAACCACCCATCGTATTGGCGATAACGGGCTGGCGACGCATCGTATCGATACGCATGCCGAGCAGCGTATTAATCAGGCACAGGCCATCGGCACCGGCCGCTTCACACGCCTTGGCAATGGCGACAATGTCGGTTACATTGGGTGAGAGTTTGATGTAGACGGGTTTCGTCGTCACCGCCTTCACGGCTCGCGTCACCTCGGCTGCGGCCTCGGGCGACGTGCCAAACGACATACCTCCATGACGCACATTGGGACACGAGACGTTGACCTCGATGATACCCACCTGCTCCTCCTTGTCAATCCGCTCGCAGCAATAGGCATACTCCTCGATCGAGAAACCCGAGATATTGGCAATCACCGGCTTATTGAAGTACGTCTTCATACGCGGAAGCTCTTTGGCTATCACCTCGTCGATGCCCGGATTTTGCAGGCCGACGGCATTGATCATGCCGGCCGTACACTCGGCAATGCGCGGAGTCGGATTACCAAAACGCGGCTCCTTGGTCGTACCCTTAAACGAGAAGGTTCCGAGGATGTTAATATCGTAGAAATCCTTAAACTCGTTACCGAAGCCAAAGGTTCCACTCGCCGGAATGACCGGATTGTCCAGTCGCCAGCCACTCAACACAACCGAGGTATCTACCATATAATCTCTCCTTTCTTCAATACGGGGCCCTCCTTGCAGATACGCTTATTCCCATATTTGGTTTTACACGAGCAACCCATGCAGGCTCCAAAGCCACAGCCCATGCGCTCCTCGAACGACAATTCACCATCCTGCTCCGTATGGTCATAGAGTGCTTTGAGCATCGGCAGCGGACCGCAAGCATAGAAGTAGTCAAAGGCGATGTTGCACTCCGCAAGCGCGGTCGTCACAAAGCCCTTCACACCGTGTGAGCCATCGACGGTCGTTACGACCACCTCGCAACCCAACGCACGGAACTCCTCCTCGTAGAAAATCTCCGCAGCGGTGTTAAAGCCCAGCACGACGGCGACCTCTCGCCCCTCGGCCAAGAGTTTCTTGGCCAGATTGTAGAGCGGCGGCACACCGACACCTCCACCCACCAAGAGGTTTCGCGCAGCAGCATTCGACACATCGAAGCCGTTGCCCAGCCCTGTCAGCAGGTCGAGTTGCTCGCCCTGCTGCATCGTGGCCATTTGGCGGGTACCCGCACCTACTATTTTATAGATGAGGGTGATGGTGTGGTCGTCGTAGTCCGACACCGAAATCGGACGGCGCAGATATTTCCCCTCCAAGGCGATATTCACAAACTGTCCCGGGCGGGTAATCCACTGCGTATCACCCTCCAAGACCATCCGCCAAACCACATCGGTCAGCGGACGGTTCTCGCGAATGGTATAGATGGCGTTTTTATACACAACTTGTCAATTTTATTTCGCATCAATGGTCGATACGCGCAACGTAATCTCCTCCAAGACATCAAGCAGTACCCGTACTGTTTCGAGGGCTGTGAAGACCGTCACGTTGTTCTCAACAGCCGTGCGACGAATCTCATAGCCATCCAGGCGGGTGTTGTGCTGGTTGACATCAATCGTATTGATAACGTAACTTACGTGGCCCTGACGCAGTGCATCGATAATCTCCGACGAGCCCTCCAGCAACTTGCGACGCGTGCGGGTGCGGATACCGTGCTCACGCAGATATTCGGCCGTGCCGGCCGTAGCCTCAATATTGAAACCGAGGTCGTAGAAACGCTGGATAAGCGGCAGTGCCTTCGGCTTATCGTCATCGGCAATCGAAACCAGAATCGTACCGTAATTCGAAACATTCATACCCGTTGCCTGCAAGGCCTTATAGAGGGCACGTGTCAACTTATCGTCATAACCGATTGCCTCACCCGTCGACTTCATCTCGGGCGAGAGGTAGCTGTCCATGCCGCGAATCTTGGCAAACGAGAAGGCCGGAGCCTTCACATACCAGCGGCTCTTATCCGTGCCATACACCTCCTCGATGCCCTGCTCACGGAGTGAGTGGCCAAGGATAACCTGCGTAGCGATGTGCGCCATCGGCACACCGGTCGACTTCGAGAGGAAGGGTACCGTGCGCGACGAACGCGGGTTGACCTCGATGACATAGACCTCACCCTGCTCATCGACGATGAACTGGATATTGTACAGACCTACGATACCGATGCGGAGACCCAACTTCACCGTGTAGTCGATGATCTTCTTACGCACCTCCTGCGACACGCTGAACGTAGGATAGACGCTAATCGAGTCACCCGAGTGGATACCCGTGCGCTCGATGTGCTCCATGATACCCGGGATGAAGACATCCTTACCATCGCAGATGGCATCGACCTCCAACTCCTTACCCATGATATAGCGGTCTACGAGCACCGGCGAATCGACATTCACCTCGACGGCCGTCTGCAGGTAGTGGCGCAGACGCTCCTCGTTCGAGACAATCTGCATGGCACGACCTCCCAGCACATAGCTCGGACGCACCAGTACCGGATAGCCGATGCGGGCAGCGGCACGCACACCGGCCTCGATATCGGTAACGGCCTCGGCCTCGGGCTGCGGAATCTGCAACTCCTCCATGATACGCTCGAAGCAACCACGGTCCTCGGCATTGCGAATGGCCTCGCAATCCGTACCGATGATGGGCACATCGAGTGCAGCCAACGGCTCGGCCAGATTGATGGCCGTCTGACCACCCAGCGATACGACAATTGCCTTCGGCTGCTCGAGGTGGATGACATTCATCACATCCTCAACCGTCAGCGGCTCGAAGTAGAGTTTGTCGCTGGTCGTATAGTCGGTCGAAACCGTCTCGGGGTTGTTATTGATGATGATGGCCTCATAACCCGCCTTGCGAATCGACCAGATGGCATGCACGGTCGAATAGTCGAACTCGACACCCTGACCGATACGAATCGGGCCCGAACCGAGCACCACAATCTTCTCCTTGTCGCTCACGCGCGACTCATTCTCCTCCTCATACGACGAGTAGAAGTAGGGCACATAGGCTCCAAACTCACCGCCACAGGTATCAATCATCTTGTAGACGGGGAAGATGCCATGCTCCTTGCGCAAACGATACATATCGTGCTCGCTCATGCCCCACAACTGACCGATATACTTATCACCGAAGCCCATGCGCTTGGCATCACGCAACACCTCGATATCTCCCTTATGCTCGCGCACCACCGACTCCATTTCGACAATGTGCTTGAACTTCTCGAGGAAGAACATATCAATCTTCGTGTTGTTGTAAATCATCACCAGGTCGACGCCGAGGCGAATCAGCTGAGCAATGGCATAGAGGCGGTCATCCGTACCCTCTTTGATGTAGTCGAGCAGCTGCTCACGATTCCAATCATCGAATTTCTTGTGATAGATGTGGCAGACACCCGTTTCGAGCGAGCGCACGGCCTTCAACAACGACTCCTCCATCGTGCGACCGATGGCCATCACCTCACCCGTAGCCTTCATCTGCGTGCCGAGCGTATTCGAGGCATCGGAGAACTTATCGAAGGGGAATCGAGCCACCTTCGTGACGACATAGTCGATGGTCGGCTCGAACGATGCGGGGGTCGTAGCGATGCGAATCTCATCGAGCGTAAGACCCACGGCAATCTTGGCACTTACGCGGGCAATCGGGAAGCCCGAAGCCTTCGATGCCAAGGCCGACGAGCGCGACACGCGCGGGTTGACCTCAATCAGGTAATATTTGAACGAGAGCGGGTCGAGTGCAAACTGCACGTTGCAACCACCCTCGATCTTCAACTCGCGGATAATCTTCAAGGCCGAGTTGCGCAGCATCTGGAACTCGCGGTTCGTCAGCGTCTGTGCCGGAGCAACCACCATCGAGTCGCCCGTGTGGATACCCACCGGATCGATATTCTCCATCGAACAGATAGCGATGGCCGTATCCTTCGCATCGCGCATCACCTCGAACTCAATCTCCTTATAGCCCTTGATACTCTTCTCGATGAGCACCTGATGTACGGGCGAGAGGAACAATGCGTTACGCATCATCTCGCGCAACTCCTGCTCGTTATCGACAAAACCACCACCCGTACCACCGAGCGTAAAGGCGGGACGCAACACCACCGGATAGCCAATCTTGGTTGCAATCTCGGCACCCTCATCGATGGTCGTAGCCACCTCCGAAGGGAGCACCGGCTCGCCCAGCGACTCACACAACTCCTTGAAGAGCTCACGGTCCTCGGCACGCTCAATCGACGAGAAGCTCGTGCCGAGAATCTCGACCTGACACTCCTCCAAGATACCCTTCTTGGCCAACTGCACAGCCAAGTTCAGACCGGTCTGACCACCCAGACCCGGCACAATGGCATCGGGACGCTCGTAGCGGATAATCTTCGCCACATACTCGAGCGTCAACGGCTCCATATAGACCTTATCGGCAATATTCGTATCGGTCATAATCGTGGCCGGATTCGAGTTCACCAGAATCACCTCGTAACCCTCCTCACGCAGGGCCAGACAGGCCTGCGTACCGGCATAGTCGAACTCGGCAGCCTGACCAATCACAATCGGGCCCGAGCCGATGACCATCACTTTCTTGATATCTTCTCTCTTAGGCATCTCTTCCCTCCTCCATTAATTTAACAAACTTCTTGAACAAATCGTGGCACTCGCCCTCGGCAGCCGTCGGATCGAACTGCACGGCAAAGACACGGTCGAAACGGCACTCCACGCCTTCGATGGTTCGATCGAGCAAATTCGTATGCGTCACCTTCAACATGCCGCACGCCTCGGGGCTGACCACATAACCATGATTCTGTACGGCAATCTCGAGCAACCCCGTAGCATGGTTCATCACCGGATGGTTGCTACCACGATGGCCGACCTTCATCTTATCGACCTGTGCGCCATAGGCCAAGGCTATGAGCTCCATACCCAGGCCGACACCAAAAATAGGCAGGCGGCCACGCAACTGCTTGACCAACTCCGCCACCGACTCCACGTCGGCAGGATTACCCGGCCCGTTCGAAATCACCACGCCATCGGGATGGAAGGCCATCACCTCCTCGAGCGTAGCGTTGTAAGGCACTACCGTCACGTTACAACCTACCTTATTCAGTTGACGGATGATGTTGTTGCGAATACCGCAGTCGATGGCCACCACATCGTAGGTGTGGTTCGGCACACGCGACATCCAGCGTTTCTTGCAGCTGACACGCGCCACCGAATCCTTCGGCAACTCATAAGCGTTGAGTCGTGCCAACGCCTCCTCGGTCGGCGTCGAGGCATCGGTCAAAATCGCCTTCTGCGTACCCTCGTCACGAATGATGCGGGTCAAAGCACGGGTGTCGATGCCCTCGATAGCCGGAATGTTATACTCCTCCAGCACCTCGTTCAGCGTGCGCGTATAGCGGAAGTTCGACGGCAAGTCGTTGTACTCACGCACAATCATCGCCCCGAGGGTCGGGGTCTTCGTCTCATAATCCTCGTCGGCCATACCGTAGTTACCAATCAACGGATAGGTCATCACCACCGCCTGATCGGTATAACTCGGGTCGGACATAATCTCCTGATAGCCCACGACCGACGTATTGAAAACAATTTCGTTGATGGCCTCACGGTCGGCACCAAAGCCGTACCCATAAAATTCACGGCCACTCTCCAAGACCAGTTTCTTCGTATATGCTTTCATCGTATCTATTTGGTATTCATTATTTCATCCTGATAGGCCACACGACCCTCCACGACCGTCATCACGGCGCGTCCCTGCAAAGGCATACCCGCAAACGGCGTGGCACGTCCCTTCGAGAGGAACTGCTCCGGCTCCACCGTATAGCAGGCATCGAGGTCGAGTACCGTAAAATCAGCTTTTGCACCCTGCGTCAGCTTTCCGCCCAAGCCGAACAATCGTCCGGGGTTGGTTGCCATGAGGTCGATGAGACGTTCGAGTGTAATCACACCCGGCTTGACCAAATGGGTATAAAGTGCACCAAAAGCACACTCCAACCCGACGATACCCATGGCACTCTTCTCCAAGCCGCGCGACTTCTCCTCGGCACTGTGCGGTGCATGGTCCGTAGCAATCACCTCGACCGTACCATCCTGAATGCCGGCAATCAGCGCAGCACGGTCCTCGGCACTGCGAATCGGCGGATTCATCTTCCAGCGGCCATCCTCCTGCAAATCGGCATCGGTAAAAATCAGGTAGTGCGGAGCTGTTTCGCAACTCACCGGAAGGCCCTTGCGTTTGGCCTCACGCACCAATTCGACACTCTCCTTGGTCGAGACGTGGCACACATGATATTGGCAACCACACTGCTCCACCAATTCGATGTCGCGCTTCACCTGCGCCCACTCACTCTCGGAGCAGATACCGCGATGGCCATGCCGGCGGCAGTAGTCACCGTCGTGGATATACCCCCCTTTGAGCAGTTCGTTGACTTCGCAGTGCGCCACAATCGGTTTGCCGAGGCGGGCAGCCTCCTGCATGGCCAAGCGCATCTCCTCATCGTTTTGCACACCACGGCCATCATCCGAGAAACCCACCACATGCTCGGCCATGGCTGCCATATCGGCCCGTTCGCCACCGCCACGCTGTCCCATCGTGATACAGCCATAAGGCACGACATGCACCACAGCATCCCGCTCGATGAGCACCAGTTGTTCGCCCAGGGTCGCAGCCGTATCGGGTGCCGGATTGAGATTCGGCATCGAGCAGACAGTCGTATATCCGCCGTGTGCAGCGGCAGCCGTACCAGTAGCGATGGTCTCCTTATAGCCAAAGCCCGGCTCACGCAGATGGACATGCACATCAATCAATCCGGGGACCACATGCCGTCCTCCCAAATCGACCACACAATCTCCCTCCGAGGGAGTCCCGGCCGCTACCAACACACCATATTCCTCGACCAGCATGCCCGTCTCGAAATGCCCGTCTCGGTAGATTTGCGCATTTGTATAGTATCTCTTCATGGCTCTATGCTTCTCCTCGGTATATAAAAAATGGGATAGTCGAAAAACAACTATCCCATTAAAACAACAACTCCTCGCTCCGACGGATAATTCGCCATGCCACGCTGCTGCTTTGGGCTCGGGGATATGGCTCGTTTCTTCATCATGCGAGGAAAATCATTAAGGTTGGGGCAAAGGTAGTTTCTTTTCGCTCGGAAACCAAAAAAAATCCGCGAAAAATTTTCAACCAAAAATCAACAAAAAGAACAAAATCGTTCCCAAGCCTCCCCACACCTCGATAGTTGTCCCCTGAACGCCCAAACTCACAAGAAAAATTTATTGAATTTCGATATTTTTTTTTTGTTTTTCCAAAGTTTTGCTGTATGTTTGCACCATCACGAAGAGAAAAACAACAAATCTTAAAGTTGCAAAAGCAGATGAAAAAGATACTGTTTACGATGATTGCTGCCTGGGCTTCGCTCACCGCTTGGGCCCAAACCCCCGTATCGGGTCGCATCACGGATATGAACCAACAGCCGGTCGGCTATGCAACGGTGGCTCTTTTGCGGGGAACAACCCCTATTGCAGCAGCAGCCTCCGACCTCGAAGGGGCATTTCAACTCACGGTGCGTGAGAGGGGCGAATATACCCTCTCGGTGACCTCGGTCGGCTACTCCTCCCATACAGCTCCCGTCACTATCACCCAAGAGCCGCTCGATCTGGGAACGATTCGTCTGCAGGAGGGTGTTGAGGTCGATGCCGTGGTACTCACCGTGCAGAAGCCCATCGTAACGGCCGATGCCGAGAAATTGGCCTACTCGGTCGAGGATGACCCCGAAGCGCAATCGAGCACCCTCGAAGAGATTATCCGCAAGGTGCCCCAGCTCTCGATTGATGCTGAGGGCAATGTCCTCATGAATGGGCAGAGCGACTACAAGATTTTAGTCAACGGCCACCCCTCGAATGCCATGTCGAGAAACTTCTCCGAGGTCATCAAATCGATGCCTGCCAACTCCATCAAGCGCATCGAGGTTATCACCAATCCCTCGATGAAATACGATGCCGAGGGTACAGGAGGGGTACTGAACATCATCACATCGAAGGCTCGTTTCGACGGTTACAACGGCTCGCTCAACACCTCGTGGCAATTCGACGAGGCAGGCCCCTGGATGACCAACAACTCGGCTACCATGGCGGTGCAAACCGGCAAACTGACCCTCTCGTCTGCCCTCTACTACTCGTTGTGCGACGGACTTGACCACCTGCGCAACGGCATCTACTCCCACCTGGAGAATCGCACCGAGGCTGCCACCTATAAATACATGCAGAACGACGGCCACTATGCCTATGATTTCCGCTCGCTCTATGCCAATCTGCAAGCCAGCTACCAAATCGACTCGCTCAACCTGCTGACAGCCGAATTTTCGGTCTACGACGGGGAGAGCACCAGCCGTCAGCTGACCCACCTGACCTATTCGGATCGTGCAAACACACCGTTACTCGCCTACGGCAACTCGGTCTACACCGAGCCCGCCTGGTATGGGTATGATTTCGGGGTGAACTATCAGCACACCTTCGGTCGCGAGAACCACACGCTGACCCTCTCGGACAACATCTCGCTGCAACCGACCACCGGCCAGCCGATGCGCGAAACGATAACTCCCGAAATCGGCACGCCGGGGTACACGGAGCTCTTCAGCAACACCCGCAGTCGCCAAATCCAAAACACCTTGCAGGTCGACTACAACAATCCGCTCAATGCCCATCACACCATCGAGGCGGGTCTGAAATACACCTTCGACCGCAGCGAAGAGCAGGCCGAAAATCACTACGACGAGACTTCGGCTACGCAGGGAGCATCGAGCCTCGACAAGCACATTGTTGGTCTTTATGGCGGATATGCCTACACCGACAAGCGGTTCTCGACCCGCGTAGGCGCCCGCCTGGAGGGAGCCTGGTATGCCCTTGACAACGACACCAACGAGGAGCAACGTCGCTACGCGAGTACCTTGGTCAATCTGGTGCCCTACGCCTCGCTGACCTTCACGCCCGAACAGGGGCACATGTGGGCCTTCACCTACACCCAGCGTCTGCGTCGTCCGGGTGTCGAGGCGATGTCGCCCTATGTCAACGAGTCGCTCACGACCCGCGAATATGGCAATCCCGACCTCGAAACAGGTGTCAGCCACTCGCTGAACCTGCGCTACTCCTACATGTCGAACAAATGGACTGTAGCCGTAGGTGCCACGACCAATTTTGCTACCAATTTAGCCTCGCAATACACCTTTGTCGACGACGAGGGGCTTATCAACTCGACCTATGCCAACAACGGGCGTATGGCTTTTTACATGGCCGATTTCTCCCTTTCGTGGCGGCCTTCGACCCGCTTCAACCTTTCGCTGAGCGGACGTGGCGGATGGGGCAGTTATCGCCTGCCATCGCAAGGGATTCGCACCGAAGGCTGGGCCTACAACCAGTCGTTCAACATCCTGATAGGGCTTTGGAAGGGGGCTCGCCTGACCCTCTCGGAGTATAGCGCACTGCCCGAACCCTCGATGACAACCCGCTGGGAGAAGCCTATCTGCTTTATGAGCATGCGCCTGGGGCAGAAGTTCCTCAACGAGAAACTCGAGTTCTCGATCTCGGCACAAAACCCCTTCACCGAGACGATGCGCTTCGAGCAACGCCTCGCATCGCCCTCCTACCTCCAAACAACGCGCTACGAGCAGCAGATGCGCTCGATTCGTTTCTCGCTGTCGTGGCGTTTCGGCAAGCAGGGCATCATGGTCAAGCAGACCAACCGCAAAGCCGACACCCACACCGAGTCGATGGATACCGACAAAAGCAGTGCGGCAACCGGCGGAAATGCCATGGGCTATTAAAATCGAAAACTTTGTACTATCTTTGCAGTGATTTATGCTCATGGAGGGAAATATATCACTTGCATTGCTCTTGACGCTGGGTGCCGGTCTTGCGACCGGTATCGGCAGCGCCATCGCCTTCTTTGCCCGCCACACCAACAAGCGGCTGCTATCCTTCTCGCTCGGTCTGTCGGGCGGTGTGATGGTCTATGTATCGTTCATGGAGCTCATGCCCCAAGGCATGGAGCAACTCGCCTCGGTGCATGGCGATAAATTCGGAGAGGTGTGGAGCGTCGTTGCCTTCTTTGTCGGCATGCTCCTCATCGGACTCATCGACCACCTCGTACCCGAAGTCGAAAACCCACACGAAGCACATACGCTGGAAGAGTTGCAGGAACGGCCCAAAAATCCGCGCCTGATGCGCATGGGGCTGATGGCTGCTCTGGCCATCGCCATCCACAACTTTCCCGAGGGCATCGCCACCTTCGCCTCGGCCATGGACAACGCCACGCTCGGTGTTGCAATTGCTGTTGCCGTGGCCATCCACAACATTCCCGAGGGTATCGCCGTCTCGGTACCTATCTACTACGCCACGGGAAGTCGTTCGAAAGCCTTTTTGTGGTCGCTCTTATCGGGTGTTGCCGAGCCAGCCGGGGCTCTGTTGGCGTGGCTGCTGCTCGCCCCGCTGATGCCCCCCACGCTGATGGGGTGTCTGCTGGCCGGAGTGGCCGGCATCATGGTCTTCATCTCGATGGACGAGTTGTTGCCTGCTGCCCGTGAATATGGCGAGGCGCATACGGCAATCTTTGGTATCGTAACCGGCATGGCCGTGATGGCAGCGAGTCTGTTGTTACTTGCGTAACCAATTAAAAATTAAAAATTCAAGATTCAAGATTTGCAATTAGATGGATATACTACTACTCATTCTTGGTCTTGCGCTCATTCTTGGAGGTGCAAATTACCTTACGGATGGCGCCTCGGCATTGGCGCAGCGTCTCCGCATGCCCGAATTTCTCATCGGTCTGACGATTGTCGCTATCGGCACCTCGATGCCCGAAATGGTGGTTTCGGTACTCTCGGCAATCAATGGGCAGCCCGACATGGCCATTGGCAATGTGGTCGGTTCAAACATCTTTAATGTGTTGCTCATTTTGGGAATGTGCGCTATGGTACGCCCCATCGCCTTTACGAAAAGTAACATCCGTTTCGACATTCCGTTCGGCGTAGCCGCTTCGTTGTTACTCTTTATCTTGGCACTCGACACGCTTATCGGAACAGGTACCACAGACTCGATATCGCGCCTTGACGGAGCCTTCATGCTCCTGCTCTACATCACACTGATGGCCTACACGATTCGCACAGCCGAGCGTCCTACGCAGGAGACCTCGACACAAAAACCGATGGCGGTATGGCTGATGGCCGTGATGATTATCGGTGGTCTTTGCGGCTTGATTTTCGGTGGCGAGCTATTCCTCGACAGCGCAACGAGCATCGCCCGTTCGATGGGTGTCTCGGAGTCGGTCATCGCCATCACGCTCGTAGCCGGCGGCACTTCGCTGCCCGAGTTGGCAGCCTCGCTTGTCTCGCTCATCAAGGGCAAGACCGATATGGCATTAGGCAATGTCATCGGCTCGAACATTGCCAATATCTTGCTCATTCTGGGACTCTCGGCTTTGATAAATCCGCTCACCATGGGAGGTATCACACCACGGGACCTGCTGATGGTGATGACCACTTCCGTGCTACTCTTCGTCTCGGCCTTCACCTTCCGCCGCCACGAACTCGACCGCACCGAAGGTGTTCTCTTTATCCTCCTCTACGCAGGTTACATCTACCTGCTGGTGGCGTAACATATTGAACAACAAAACAAATAGAGCCGAGTTTTTCACTCGGCTCTATTTGTTTACACAGCCGACAGACGGCTAATAGATCAATTCCGTAATCTCGCCATCCGACGCATCGTCATCGGCGACAGATACTTCATTCCCTGCTTCATCAAACACTTGATAGTAGCGCTTCACGTGATAGAATGCCGGTGAGCCTATTGTGTAGGTAATACCCGTAAACGAAGGCATCAGATAGGCATTCTCCGTAGCAAGCGCCTTCGCTTTGGCGAGCGTCTTGGCCGCAGCAAACTGCCCTGCGCTCAACTTAAAGGCTCCCTGCGAGAAACTCTTATTGGTGGGCAGCGAAAGGTTATTCAACTTCGTATAACCGCGCAAATCCATACTCAAGATGTTCGTCGTGCTGCTAATGGACAGATCCTGCAACGCTGGAAGCGTTGCGGCCTCAGGTATCGAGGCGATATTCTTCCCCTCAATCGTAAACTTAGCCAGCGCAGGATAGGCCGCGGCATTGTATTTCACCACGCCCTTCGACACATTGAATTGCGCCTCTTGCAACAACGGTGCCGCACCCATGGTCAGGCCATAAGTTTCATCGTAAGTGTTATAAGCGACCAGATATGCCTTTTTCAGTTTCGGTGCATCGCCCAACACGATTCGTCCGCTTGTGAGAATCTCTAAATCCTCAACGCCGCTCAGCGTAAGGGTTATATCACTCGGATTGCGGTAGTTATAGACATTCAAATCCACTACTGCGGCAGAGTTCGGCAGCGCAAACGAGGTCAGTTTACCGGCCTTAACCGACACCTTAGCCAACTTCGAAAGCATCGAAAGATCCAGCGGATTGTTCGCGTCAAAGTTCCATTTACTCTCAATCATCAACTCCTCCAAACCGGTCAGATTCGCCCATCCCGAAGGCGAGGTGGTGCCATTTTCGCTCGAATCTTGATAGACGGTCAGTTTCTTCACGCTGGCCTGCGCCGTCGTAAAGGCAATTTGATCGCTGCTCATCGGGGCACCGATTACGAGCTCCATCGTTTCGATTTCGGTCATATCCTGGAACTGCTCGAAGAGCGAATGTTCAGTCGGCTCCCATAAATAATAGGAGAGTTCCTTAACACCCGACGGCGCACCCGACGGGAATTTTCCCGAACACTGCATATCCAACTTGACACACGACAGATTTGTCGAAATCAAATTTGCCATTGGCACAGAGATGCTCAACTGATCCAGTTTCAGGTTGGAGATATTCAGACTCGAAGCAGTGCAAAACAACGAGAGGCTCTTCAACGAGGTGGTCTTCGACAGATCGAGCGTAAACATCGGCGAAACCTCACTGATGGCGAAGGTTGCGAGTTTCGTCAATTTATCCACACCCGTAATTGCTTCGAGTTGCGGAGCCTCCCCCAACGAGAAATTACGGAGATTCGTATTGTGCGAAAGATCGATGCGGAAGACGCGGGTCTGCATAATATTCAGATCCTCCAAATTGGTCAGCGTCGAAAACTTCAAGGCACGCATCGCCATCGCGGCATTCATATCGCTACCCAACTCGATATCCAACGAGCGTAACCCCGTAAAATACTGCAAGCCATCGAGCGACAGCACATTGACACCCGACGCAACGGCGATGTGCAGTGCTTGCAATTGGGCCGCCTCGCTGATCTTCAAATAACAGCCTTTGGTAATCTGCACGCTCCCCTCCATCCAAATATCCTCGGTCAAATCGGGATAGGGCTGAAAATCGAGATCGTAGAGCGGGCAAATACTCTTGCCGATAAATTCACCGCTCTCCTCGTCATAGCAATTATCAAGGTCGCACTGATAGAGGATATTGGCAAAGTTCGGGTCGCTGATATACGCAAAATCCGGCACCAGCTTCTCCTCAGTCAGTTCAAAGCCCTGACGATAGACATTGCCGGCCACAAAGCGGGTGTTGAAATTGGTGTTCTGCACACGGAAGACACCGAGTTGCGTATTGACCATGATGTCGGCCTTACGCCCTGCAGCATTGCCTTCGGTAAAATCGAGCGGCATCATCCACATCCACAGCGTAGCCGTCTCACCCGGGGCAAGCGATACATCCTGCACCTCCAACACCGAGGAGTTGCTCGGTCGGATATCGCCCCACGCTTCGTATTCGGGCGTCACAAACTCACCCGTAGCAGCATTCAAATAGAGCGTACCCTGCATGATGTCATCCTCGTTCGTCGAACGATAAATCAGGCTGCTGATATCAACAGTTTGCGAAGTGCTGTTCTTAACCGTAAAGCGCATCTTGGCAAAGATGTGGCCAAACTCCAACGCTACATTCACATTGCCCTCGCTGTCGAAATGCTCATCGGTGAGCGTCACCGGACGCGAAAACATATAGTCGCCACGATAGAGGTGATCGGTCGTATTATCGCCAATCTGCAACAAGGCGCCCAGCGAGTTGCGCAACATCGGCTGGCCGATGGTCTCCTCATTGACATAGTCGCAGAAATTGGCCGTTCCATACGGGTAATACGACACAATGGTCGAACCCACCAGCACATTCGGAAGGTCATCATCAAACAGCGGATCCGACACGAAGGTTGCCTTGTCGCCACTGGTCGTATTGGTGAAGCGATAGGCACACGGATCGCCCGAATATTCCCACCACTCGTCGTTTTTGATACTCACACCGATTTGATCCTCGCCGGCCACCCAGCTGAACGAAGTCTCGTTCTCCTCCGTACCGTGAATAGCACGACCATCGGCCGGAAGCGAGGCGTGAATCGTAATAGTTTGCGGCTCATCGCCGCCCGTTTCGGGCTTGAAGGCCGGCTCTTCGAGGTCGCTCTTCGAACAGGCGGCCATAGCAACCAATGCGGTCGCAATCAGGAATAGATACTGTTTTTTCATTGTTGCCTGTTTTACCGGATTAAAACCATTGTTCTTCGTCGTCGCCATAAGGCATCGATGGCGTTTCATCATAGGAGAGGTTCGAGGCTGTAAATCCTTGTTCACAGCACATCTCCAATACCTCAATACAAGGAGGCTCATAACCTCCGATTTGTTCGGAAAAGTCGCTCATAGAGATCTATTTTATGGGGTTAATTTTCGGACAAGGACGCAAAAAGGCATCACACGGAAAAACTCCGTGCGAACAAAGGCCTATTTTCACAACGACTAAATACCCCCGTAGAGATGCTACGAGAGGCTATGGGGGGGGGTATTTGACAGAATTCTCATGCTACAAAGATAACCAAAATGCGCTACAAAACAAACAAAAATCAAAAAAAATCATTCCCATGTGAACGATTTCAAGAATTTATTTTACCTTTGTTTATTCAGTTCAAACCAAAACAAACTTTTTTTTGAATTCATCATGGAACAGAATCAGGTGCAGGAGATGCAGGACGTGGTGATTCGCTTTTCGGGCGACTCGGGTGACGGCATGCAGCTCACAGGCACCCTCTTTTCAGACACGGCCGCGCTGATGGGAAACAGCATCTCGACCTTCCCCGACTATCCGGCCGAAATTCGCGCCCCGCAGGGAACTGTAGCGGGTGTATCAGGTTTTCAGGTCCACTTCGGCGACCACCGCGAACTCAATCCGGGCGACTACTGCGACGTGCTTGTGGCGATGAACCCCGCGGCCCTCAAAGCCAATCGCAAATGGCTCAAGGAGGGGGCTACGGTGATTCTCGACGGCGACTCGATCACCGAAGAGAACCTGCGCAAGGCAGGCTTCGTGAGCGACGACCCGATAGCCGAGTTGGAGATTACGGAATACAACGTGGTGGTGCCCGACATCACCTCGATGACACGCGAGGCTTTGCGCGAAACAGGGCTCGACAACCGAGCCATCGTGAAGTGCAAGAACATGTTCGCGCTGGGCATCTGCTTCTGGCTCTTCGATCGCACCGAGGAGCACGCCTTTGCCTACCTCGACACCAAATTTGCCAAGAAGAATCCCATCATAGCCGAGGCAAACAAACTCGCCATTAAGGCGGGATACAACTATGCGGCCAACACCCACCAATTTGCCAACCACTACCGCGTGGCATCGGCCTCGCTCGAGAAGGGCACCTACCGCACCATCTCGGGTAACGTGGCTACGGCATGGGGCTTGATGGCTGCGGCCGAGAAGGCAGGGCTTCCGCTCTTCTGCGGCTCCTACCCCATCACACCGGCCACGGTCATTCTCGAGGAGTTGGCCAAGCGCAAGGACCTCGGCGTGAAGACCGTGCAGGCCGAGGATGAGATCGCCGGCATCTGTACCGCCATCGGTGCCGCCTTTGCCGGTAACTTTGCCGTAACCTCGACCTCGGGCCCGGGTCTCTCGCTCAAAAGCGAAGCGTTGGGTCTGGCCGTCATGATTGAGTTGCCGCTCGTGGTAGTCGATGTACAGCGTGGTGGTCCCTCGACGGGTCTGCCGACCAAGACCGAGCAGAGCGACCTGCAACAGGCACTCTACGGTCGCAATGGCGAGTGTCCGCTGATTGTTGTGGCCGCATCGTCGCCCAGCGACTGCTTCCACTACGCCTTCGAGGCGGGTCGTCTGGCCATGGAGCACATGACGCCCGTGGTGCTGCTCACCGACGGATTCATTGCCAACGGCTCGGAGCCGTGGCGCATCCCCTCGATGAGTGACTACCCCACCATCGTGCCCCCCATCATTGAGGAGGCTCCCGAGGGTGGTTTCATGCCCTATGTCCGCAACGAGAAGTTGGCACGTGGCTGGGCTTTCCCGGGCAAAACAGGGCTTGAGCACCGCGTTGGCGGCTTGGAGAAGGATGCCATCAAGGGCTCTATCTCGCACGATCCGGCCAACCACCAGAAGATGACACGTCTACGTGCTGAGAAGGTGGCCAAGGTAGCCGACTACATCCCCGCACAAAAGGTCTATGGCGACGAGGAGGGCGACCTGCTGGTTGTCGGCTGGGGTGGTACACGCGGGCACCTGCAAAATGCCGTGGATGAACTGCGCAAGGAGGGTAAGCGTATCTCGCTCTGCCACTTCAACTACATCAACCCGCTACCGAAGGGTGTACGCGACATCTTTGCGAAGTTTAAGAAGATTGTGGTCTGCGAGCTCAACGAAGGACAATTTGCCGGCTACCTGCGCCAGCAGTTCCAGGAGTTCCACTACGAGCAGTTCGGAAAATGCGAAGGTCAGCCCTTCACCATCGTCGAGCTGAAAGAGAAGTTCAACACCTTAATCGACTAACGCCATGGCAGACTACAAATATACCGCAGCTGATTTCAAAAGCGACCAGGAGGTACGTTGGTGCCCGGGATGTGGCGACCACGCCATCCTCAATGCCGTGCAACGTGCCCTGCCCGAGATTGCCGATGCAACCAACACCCCTCACAACAAATTTACCTTTGTATCGGGTATCGGTTGCTCGTCGCGCTTCATCTACTACATGAAGACCTTCGGCTTCCACTCCGTACACGGACGTGCCAATGCCATCGCCACGGGTGTCAAGACCGCCAATCCCGACCTCTCGGTGTGGGTGGCGACGGGCGACGGTGACTCGTTGGCCATCGGTGGCAACCACTTCATCCACGCCATTCGTCGCAACGTAGACCTCAACCTGATTCTCTTCAATAACGAGATTTATGGTCTGACGAAGGGACAATACTCACCCACCTCGAAGTTGGGTAAAATTACGAAGACCTCGCCCTATGGTACGGTCGAGAAGCCCTTCAATCCGGGCGAATTGGTCATCGGTGCCAAGGGCTCGTTCTTTGCCCGCTCGGTGGATATGGAGGTGATGCTGACGAAGGAGTGCCTCGTCGAGGCCGCCAAGCACAAAGGGATGTCGGTGGTCGAGGTGTTGCAAAACTGCGTCATCTTCAACGACAAGACCCACGCACTCTTTGCCGGCGACAAGGCGACCCGTGCCCAGCACACCATCACCCTGCGCCATGGCGAGAAGATGCTCTTTGGCCCGAACAAGGAGAAGGGTTTGGTCTTCGAAGATATGCGCCTCAAGGTGGTAACCATCGGCGAGGATGGCTATACGGAGGCTGATGTCTTGACCCACGACGCTCATCGCCAGGACACGACCCTGCATGCGATGTTGGCGGCCATGAAGTACCCCGAATACCCCGTTGCCGTCGGTGTCATCCGCAATGTCGACGACCCCATCGTCTACGATCAGGGCGTACAACAGCAGGTCGAGGAGGTAAAAGCCTCGAGCAAGATTCGTTGCATGGAGGATTTGCTCCACTCGGGGGCTACCTGGGAGGTCGAATAGACGCTTCCATGCGCCCTGCGCAAAATGACACCATTCGTAAAGGGCGACCGCTATGTTAGACAGGCTTTATTTTTAACTCACTGATTTTCAGTGTTAGTTTTTACGAAAATTACGAAATTCTACATAGGAGACTACATGAAGGTCGTAATTAAGCCAACTAACTACGAGCACAAAGGTAGACAAATCTTTTGAAAG
>JAGAPT010000051.1 GCA_017623115.1 Alistipes sp. | reverse complement strand
TCGATCTCGGCGGGTTTGGGCTGTATGATTGTCTATGCGTCCTATTTCAGCGACTCGACCAAGATTGGCTCGACGGCCGTAAGTGTGGCACTGATCGATACGTTCGTGGCGGTGCTGGCAGCGGTGATGATCTTCCCCGCGGTGTTCAGCGTCGGAATCCAACCTACGGCAGGTCCCTCGTTGGTATTCATTACGCTGCCAAATATTCTGAACACGCTGTCGTTCAGTTGGTTGTGGTCCACGATCTTCTTCCTGTTGTTGGCTCTTGCGGCACTGACATCGACAATCTCGATTCACGAGGTGGTTACGGCATACGTCAGCGAGCAGTGGAATGTGCGTCGCAACTCGGCGGCGTGGCTCTCGACGGGAGCGATGTTGGTGCTGGGCATCGTTTGCTCGTTGTCGTTCAGCGTGCTGAGCGATTGGACCATCGGAGGTCGCTCAATTTTCGATTTCTTTGACTACCTGACGGCAAACTTTATGCTGCCCATTGGCGGTATCTTCACCTGCCTATTCGTGGGTTGGAAGATCGACCAGACGCTGCTCAAAAACGAGATCACAAACTACGGCACAGCGCGCTTTATCGGCATTAAGACCTACGTCTTTTTGTTGCGCTGGATCGCTCCGACGTGTATTCTGCTCGTGTTGCTCAATCAGCTCGGAATAGTGAAGTTCTAACCGTAAGCGACCGATACAACAAAAGGCCACCCCCAACGCGCGGAGTGGCCTTTTGTTTTGCTGTTTAGCGAGCTATTTTTTTGCGATTTTTCAGTTCGATCATCACATTGCGCGAGTAGGTGAATATGCCCGTCAGATGACCTAAGATCAGCGGCAACATATTTCCTCGCAGCAGTGCATAGGTGATGATGATTGCCGAGCCGCTCAGACTGATCAGCCAGAATCCCAACGGCAACACCGACTCACCCTTACGACGCGAGTACCACCATTGATAGACGAATCGCAGCGTGAAGACCAGCTGTCCCGTCGTACCCATTGCGATCAACCAAGCGGGCAGGTCGCTTTGGGCGAAGAGGTGAGCGCTGGCGGCGTCCCAATTCGAGAGCAACCACACTACACCTGCCACCGGTACCGAGATTACGATCCATTGCAGTGGCAACCAAAGTTTTTTCCACGAGTTGTGGGCATTGAGGTTCCAGATGTAGATGTAGTAGGTGATCAGCTGTCCGATGATGATCGAGAAGTCGTTACGCAGCCACCCATAGACGCAGAAGACGCACGACGCCACCATACTGATCTGCCAGAAGATGGTAGGCGAGAGCACCCGTTTGGCGCGCTCGCTCATTATCCACTGCACGAAGAATCGAGCCGAGAAGAGCGCCTGCGCCAAGTAGCCCAAACAATCAATCAAGAACGATGTCATACGTTACCTTCGCCGATCGAGTAGTTGATGTAGCGTTTGCGCATCCAGCGGTATGCGAAACAATCCTTGAACGGACCGATGAGACGATTCCAAAGGTGGTATTTCGACACACCCTCGGTGCGAGGGAAGTGGCGTACGGGAATCTGCATCATACGACCCTCTTGCAACTGAATCAGTGCAGGCAGAAAGCGGTGCATACCCGTGAAGAAGGGCACGCGCTTGGCATAGTCGGTCCACATCACTTTGAGCGGGCAACCCGTATCTTTTGCGCCGTCGTGGGTCATCATATTTCGGAAGCCGTTGGCGATTTTCGATTGCAGATTCTTGAAGAAACTATCCTTACGACCCGCACGAATACCCATCACCAACTGATAGTCGGCCACGTGCTCCAACAGCAGATTGAAATCTTCGGGTGTTGTTTGCAGATCGGCGTCGATGTAACCCACATAGCGCGACTCCGTAGCGTCGATACCTGCCTTCATTGCAGCGCTAAGACCGCCATTTGCAGCCAGCGAGATGTAGAACATCGACTCGTTACGCGAGCAGATCTCACGCATCAATTCGAGCGAGCCGTCCTTCGAGCCGTCATTGACCATCAGCACGCACGCCTTGACGGGCGACGTCGGCAGCCATTCGCGCATTGCACGCTCGACGCGAGGCAGACTCTCCACCTCGTTATAGACGGGCACT
>JAGAPT010000050.1 GCA_017623115.1 Alistipes sp. | reverse complement strand
GTCGGGATGACTGGATTCGAACCAGCGACAACACGCCCCCCAGACGTGTACTCTAACCGGGCTGAGCTACATCCCGAGTTCCTCACGTGAGAAAACCTCTCATTTGGGACTGCAAATATAGAGTTCTTTTTTTACTCTGCCAAACTTTCGCCCGTTTTTTTCAAAAAATCTTTTGCCAAAGCCCTCCACAACAACCATCTTGCTGACACCATATTATAATATAACGACATCTCTATCCGAGAATCCATCGACCCCTATCGCTCCGTGGTTTAAGGCAAAAACCCGCTAATTTTCACTTTTTTATTTCGTTTTTTTTGTCCACGTCATTTTTTTGTTTACCTTTGCACCGCTAAAGTGGTCAAAAACGCACCACAATAGCGGTAAGGCCCATTCGTCTATCGGTTAGGACGCAAGATTTTCATTCTTGAAAGAGGAGTTCGACTCTCCTATGGGCTACAACGAAGAGGCCAAGAAGGGGCTGACACAAAGGCAGGTAGCTCTGGCGGAGTGAAGGGCACAAAGGTAGGTAGCACTGGCGGAGTGAAGGGCACAAAGGCGGAGAACACTGCTGGAGGATTAAGAAGCACGGATGACCTCTACGGGTGAACAACAAACACAGGAGCGGGCGCAAGCCTATCCAAAACCGACCACGGTCGGCAGAACAACGGGGGGGGGTGAGCGATTGCTTGCAGTTGTTGAAAAAGCCCTTCAAAAACAACGAAAAACCAAAAAAGTAAAAAAATAAACACATTTACGAACTATGGCAAACCATAAGTCTTCGAAAAAACGCATCCGTCAGACCGTGACGAAGCGTGCACACAACCGTCTGTTCCACAAGACGGCTCGCAACGCCGTGAAGGCCTTGCGTAACACGACCGAGAAGAGCGCAGCCGAGGCTCTGCTGCCGAAGGTAACCTCGATGCTGGATAAGCTGGCTAAGCACAACATTGTGCACAAGAACAAGGCCGGCAACCTCAAGAGTGCTATCCAGCTCCACGTGAACTCGCTCTAATTGATAGTCACGACGAGTAAAACCTGCTTAACCTACGGTTAGGCAGGTTTTTTTTGTGGACACCGCGTACCCCCACCAACAAAAAAGTTCCGATGATGAATCGGAACTTTTTCGCTTTGGTGGGCCCAGAGGGGCATGATCCCACGACCTTCGGATTATGAGTCCGCTGCTCTGACCAACTGAGCTATGGGCCCAAAGCAAGGCGCGTGTCGCTTTGCAGGGCAAAGATACAAACAATGCGCAAACCTGCAAAAAAAATCACCAACAATCGCCCATTTTGCCACGAATCTCCAATCCGCATTCAGTGTGGTTGATTCGATTCCGGAACTCCCAATCCCTACACAGCGAACGATAAAAAAAGTGGAGAGGATAACCGTCACGGCTCCTCTCCGGTGAACTTTTTAATAAAACACTCTTATATATATATTCGCTTATAATAAGAGCCGAAAGAAAGAATTACAATGACTACTTACGAGTCATGGTGGTTAAATCTTGGAACATATCCCAGGTACCCAGCTTCGTACTACTTGACGGTGAACTGTTCGCATATGCACCAATCACAATACCATTCGTCTTACCACCAGCAGGCCATCCGGGGTTGTTGTACTCCTGAATCTCAACGGTATTACTATCCTTGTAGACGAACTTAATACCATAACCAGGGGCCAATGAACTAATGGCATAGCCATTATCCGAGACAATTGTCACGAAGAGATAGTAGCTACCAGCTTTGCCCAGATATTGTGACTCGACAACCATGAATGCATCATCTTCCGTTTCCACATAGGATGCCTCCATATAAAGGCCGCCTGCAACGAAATAATAAGTATCATATTGGCTATCATACTCAAATGCGACATCAGCAACAATGTCAGCTGCGCGACCCGAAGCATCATAGCCATAGCAGGGCATCGACCACTCGCCATTGAAGAAGGGGAATCCGATGAAACCCTGCTCCACAGTGATGGTGCGAAGAACCGTCGTACCACCATCGGTCAACAAAATCGTACCCGTACGCGTTTTGCCGGTTCCATTCTCCTCCAACTTAACAAGAATCGTGTTCTCGACCGTCTTCTCAACGTAGATCCAATCATCGGTGGTGGTTACGTCCCATTGTGCTGTAGCCATGGACAGATACTCCGTCGGCGTGATTGTATACTCAGTAGCCGATGCCTTCACCGACTCAATAGCCTCCATCGAAATCAGATTAACAGTTCCCTGTGCTACCGTGATTTCAACCGGTTTCCAATCCATCTGGATGGTGATGGTACCCGTACGGGGAGCAGTGTAGTTCAAATCACCACGCACCTCAACACCACCATCTACCATCGTAGCCGTAATCCACGAGGCCTCCTCCGGAATAACAATTTTAGGAGCGCTTGTCGAGGTAGTCTCGTACGTAATCTTGGTAGCAACCTGACCTGAGGGGTCCACCTCAATCTCACGCACCTCGATATCGAACGTGGTAGCATTCTGCAAAATGGTTACCTCCTGCTGCATCGTACCAGCGGTAATGAAAATCTTACCCGAACGATTCAACGAGCCCGTATAGGGAGCTACCGTATAGTTCACAGTAGTCTCGGTCGTGGCGTTGATGGTAATCCAATCTTTGTTGGTCGTAGCCTTAAGGATGTGGTTGCCCTCGAAGTAGCAGTCGGGACCCATTGTGGTCAGGTCGATCGTACCATCGCCACCCGCTGCCTCAAAGCCGATATCCGAGCGGACAACCTCCAAAGACGAAGGCTGCACATCGTCGTCGTTGCAGGCTACAAAACCCAGTGCTGCAACGGCAAGCATCAGATAAAATATCTTTTTCATAATCAACTTCGTTTGTTAGGTTTACTTTTTGGTCATCGTATCGAGTTTATAGAAGCCTGCAATCAAGCCATAACCACCCGAATTATAAACCAGATAGATATCCGTAGCCGAGCCCATCGGATAGAACTTGAAGACAATCTTACCCTCTTCCTCGGAGATATTCTCCAAATCGAAGCCGGTACCTGCTGCAGTAAAGAAGGAGTGACCCGAACCGCAAACTACGAATGCAGGATTGTTGTTGTATCTACCAATCGACTGATAATCAATTGCCAAACCGCTGGTCGACTTCGAATAGGTCACACGAATATTGTTGGGGAACGAATTGTGCAGACCCTGAATATAGTAGGACTCATTCTTCACGTTCTCCACGAGCTTAACGGTTCTGGTCGTATAGGCCGTTCCGCTAACCGAGCTGATGTAGCGCAAGGTGTAGTCACCCAACAGGTCGTCGTAGTGGATGAAACCCTCACGATACCAGCCCTTCATCGTCACGCTGACAGGAGCACCCGTCTCCGAAACAGCATCGGTCGCCGTAAAGGTCTCCGTTGCGCTATCCCAAGCAAAACGCTGAACAGTAACGCCATTAGCCGTCAGAGGCTTGATGAGGCTGATACCCTCGTTCGTGTAGCCATAGGGATACTCCTCATAAGCACCCTCGGTGTTACCATCGGGATAATAGGTAAGCGAGCTACCCGTATCACCGGCGTAGAGTTTCACTACCTGACCATTCACCTCCCACTCAAAACCGGTGTAGAGTTTATCGGCAACCTCGTTCTTTACCGTAATCACAGCCTGGATGCTCGATACGATATCCTGCTGCAATGCCGTGAAGACGATGGCGTTACCGGTCTTAACACCGCGGAACTCCATGCGATTGGCATCACCCTTCACATAAGCCCAATCGAAATCACCACCATAATAGTTGCCGGCATAGTCGTCCGGATCCGAGAAGAAGTGGATGTAATCGTTGTAGGTATCAAAAGTCAATACGGTACTCGTCGAAGCATTGATCGAGTAGTGACTCGTAACCACCTGCGACGGATCCCCCGCAAGCTCAGAGGTTACGGCAACATTACCATTCGGCTCAAACTTTGCAGCATAAGCAAAACCGCCAAACGACTGGTTCTCGTCGGGATAATATTCGATAAGCCAACCATATTCGGGAGTACTCAGCAACTGCTTGCACTCGAGCATTGCCTGCTCAAGACGATCCGAGGCAGGGGTCTCGAAGACCTCCTCAACCTCGTTCACGCAACTACCCATCGAAAGGGCGAGCAGCGAAAACAATGTGGTATAAAGAATCTTTTTCATCGTTCAACTTAATTAAAGTTCGACCAATCAATATTACTAATGTCGTTGAAGCGGCGATTGAGCGATGCACGCATGGCCTCTACATCGATATTCCATGCGGTCTGCATATACGACTTAACAATCTCGAGCTTACGACGGATGCGATCGGCACCCTCTTCACCGGCCTCCTCAAGCTTGGCCTCCCAGGTAGCATCGTCCCACGAAACATAGCACGAATAGACCTCTACGAAGTCCTCACCCGGAGCAGCCGAAGCGTAAGCACTTACGAAACCAAGCGGAGCTGCATCGGCATCCGTGTTGGTGTTCCACTGTGCGGCGTAGTCACCCTTCGAAATCGCATTGAAATCGGTCGGATAAGGAATCTTCTGATTCAAGATGTGAGCAAACTCGTGGTGGATTGTGTGCAGATAGTAGTAGTTGAAGCGCTCAACATTGTCAATCGTAACCGAATAGCCATCGGTCTCATCCACACCATTGAAGTAGTTAATGGTAGCGAAATCCTCGATCCAGTTACCCACATACAACGTAATCTTCAAACCACCCTCGGCGGTACCTACGGTCATCGTACCGTTCGAGTTGAAAGCACCCGAACCGATCACCATCATCACACGCGGTGCATATTGACGCATGAAATGCGCATTGGTAATCTCGGTATAGGGGTCGAGCCAAAGATAGCGCACAGCCTTTGCCAAGATACGGCAGTAAAGCTCGCGAGCCGGAGTCAAATCGTAGCTCATATCCGTCTCAACATCCTCATAACGATAGAGGAAGCGAATATTAAACGGTGCACGGTAGTTCTCCTCGAGCCAGCGATCAAAGTCCGTCGGTTCGTTTACCGACTCTTTGACGACACTCGTCGAGCTCAGATCATCCTCATTGCAAGCGCAGAAGAGGACTGCAATACCGAGCAAGGCGATATATAACAATGATTTTTTCATATCTTCATCTTTTTTCGGTTAACGAATCTTGTTAGCGGGGATTTGCAGGGAGACCGGCCGAGAGAACAGGCTTCGGCAGCTGAACCGCCAAGCGGTTGTCATAGGGCTCGATGGTGATGTTCTCCGCACCATCGCAGAAGTGCGTATAAGCAACACCGTAACGCTTCAAATCCTGCGTACGCGTACCCTCATGCACCGAGGCAATACGACGAGCGTGGAGACAAGCCTGTACCAGATAGTTCTGCATGCCGTCCTGAACCGTGAAACGCGGAGCCAACTTCAGACAGTTGGGCGATCCACCTGCTGCATAGTAAGCCGCAATCTCCTCGGCCGACAGCGAGGTGTTGTTACCACCCTGACGATAGAAGTAGTTCAAATCCTGGGCTGCCTTCTCATACTCACCCATCATGGCGTAAGCCTCGGCACGGTCGATAATGGTCTTCTCGACTGTATAGGCAACCGTGATGACATAAGGATAACCGATGCCGGCCACCACATCCGTGTACATGAAAATCTCGGTCTGCTTGGGGAAGAAGTAGCTGTTCAGGCTCGAATTACCATAGAGCGTACCATAGTTTGCCAGGTTGGTATCACCCCACGGTCCCGGGCAGTCAACAACCTCACCCGACTTCTGCAGCGTCATCACATAACGACCCGACCACATACGGAAAGCAACACCCGGCACACCCTGCATGAAGATATTTGCACCCTCCTCCTTCGAGTTGTAAGCGTTGGTGTACTCACTCGACGAAGTACCGGTGAAGAGCTCCCAGTTGCGGAACTGCGACGTAGGATCCTCACCCAGCACGTCGGTTGCATACTGTGCAGCCTCGGGATACTTGCAGTAATAGAGGTAGAACTGAGCAGCAAATGCAGCTGCAGCCTTCCGTGTGAAGTGATACTTGGGCTGCGCGTACTTCGAATCATCCAAGATAGGCATAGCAGCTTTGATATCGGCCTCAATCTTCGCATAGACATCAGCAACCGTACCACGCTCGTAGTTACCAAACACCGACTTCTCGGGCTCCACGACATAGGGAACACCTAAATCGGTCGTACTCGACTGCTCGTTGTAAGCCTGGCAGAAAGTGTTCACCAACAAGAAGTGGGTATAAGCACGGCTCATCAAGGCCTCAGCACGCATAGATGCAACCTCTTCCTCGGTCGTCACACCGGCTGCAATCAACTCATCCATGGCGGCCAATGCATGGTTGGCCGAACCAATTGCTTTGTAGCACGACTGCCACATACCTTCGGGAGAAGTCTCACGGGTATCCGAGGTCTCACGGAAGAGATAGAAATCCTCAAACTCCAAGAAACCTACCGAACGATTACGACCATTATCAATCACATTGTCCGACATCAACTCATGCATAACCAGCGGGTGACCCTCCGGATAAGCCGAAACGAGCAACATGCCAATCTTCTCAACCGAATCAATCGTAGTGCGGTTGTCGGGCATCTCATCCAAGAAGCTCTCGCAAGAGCTCAACAATGCTACACCTGCGGCAAGCAGCGTAACCTTATTGATCATATTTCTCATCATTTTCATAGTCTTTCAGATTTTTAGAAACCGAATTTGAGCGTGAAGGTGAACTGGCGAGCCAACGGCGACGACACACCACCAGCCTGATAGAACTCGGGATCCTGACCATTCAACGACTTGTGAGCGTAAATCAGGAAGGGGTTCGTAACCTGGATCTTCACCGAGATATTATCAAACTTCGCACGACGAATCCACTCCTTCGGCAGATCGTAGGTCAACGAAATCTCCTTCATACGGATGAAATCACCCTTGGCGATACGTGCACTCGAATAGTTGTAGGCGTTGTAACCACGCGAAACAGCCGAAGCACCATACTCCGTCAACTGACGCATGCTGGCGATGGTCGGAATATCGGTGTAGTTCTCGTCGCCGGGAACCATCCAACGATTCTTGAACTCGTTCGACATGGCATAGAAATCCGAGTAAGCAGCACGGAACGAAGGATTCAGACGCACTACATTACCAAAGCCATAGGTCATGAAGATATTCAGACGCCAGTTCTTATAAGTAAAGGTATTACCAAAACCACCCGTGTAAATCGGAGCGGTCGGGCCCTCATACTTCAAGGTCTTCAGCACATCCTCGTTCGTCTCCTGGAAGTTGATGTCCGAGTAGTTGTACTTGTTATAAGCCACACCACCAATCTCGAAGGTCGGAAGACCCTCCTCATCCAGACCCGTGAAGGGAATCGAGAATACCGACGACGGTGCATAACCTTCAAGGTTGTAACCCGTACCAAGTACAAGGCTGATCATGTTTGCATCCGTTGACAGATTCGTAATCTTCTGCTCGCTCCACGAGAAGGTGAAGTCGGTCGTCCACTTGAAGTTCTTCGTCACGATGTTACGCGTCGAGAGGGTAAACTCAACACCCTTCGACTTCATGTCTGCGACGTTGGCATACTTCCAAATCTCACCACCGGCACCCTGCGTGTTCGTCACACCCAACAGGTCGTAGTTATCACGCCAGTAGGCATCGAAATCGAGGTTGATGCGGTTGTTGAACAGACCCAACGACATACCGATATTGGTCTCATGCTTCTTCTCATAGGTCAAAGCATCGTTACCGAGCTGCGAAATCTCAAGACCCGTCTCCTTATCGTCAGCCGAAGGACGCCACGAGGTGTTCATACTGCGGATAACGGCCGTCGAGTTGGTGATGTAATCCGGACCTGCATCAGCGGTCAGCGAGTACGAACCCTTGAAGGTCAAGTGCGAAATGACATTGCGTACCGGCTCGAAGAACTTCTCCTCGTGTACATTCCATGCACCACCGACATTCCACGTAGGCAACCAACGAGCCGAGGTCGACTCACCCAAACGGTTGGTACCCTCATAACGTACCGTACCATTGACCGAATAACGTCCCTTATACGAGTAGTTCAACATACCGAAGAAGGCAGCCGAACGACGACGCGTATTCGACAAGGTGAAATAGTCAGCATTCTGCTCTGACTGCATCTTGAACGCCAGGTAGTTAAAGAAGGCCTTCTCACCCTGGTTGTACTGCAAACCCCAACCACGGAACCAGTCGTTCGTACGCTCTACCGAGGTGATCTCCATACCACCATAGGCGTGTACGATGTGTACATCGTCAAACGATTTGTTCCACGTCAAAGTGTTACGAATCGTGTAGCTGGGCGACTTAAACTCGCGCTTCTCGAAGATACCACCATTGGGCAAAATCGTCACGGGCAACTCATTGAGTTTGTCGGGGTCATCGTAGAGGAACGGATTGTTCTCCTGGATAATCGTATCCGACATCTCGCGATAAGCACGCGCCTGGTTCGAGTCATCCTTAATATGGTGCTGCATCGAGGTCTGCGTGTAACGGAACGAAGCCAACGAGCTGAACTCCAAACCGGGAACGATCTTCCAATTCAACTCACCCTGGAAACGCACATCAGCAGCATCCATCTCGATGTAGTTGTTTGCCAACTCATCCATGATGTTGAACGAGGTGTAGTTACGCACATAATCCTCGTCTGCCGACATCGTACGCGAAGTGTTCATGGCAAAGCTGAACGGGTTGATATCAAAGTCACGCTTCACCTCGCCACGCACGACATCCGTATCCTGGCTCAACGTACCCGGAGCCTCCTGCTTACGATAGCTGGCATTTCCGAGGATGTTCAAGGTCAGGTTATCAAAAATATTGAAACTCGTATTGGCATTGAAGGTATAACGATTCACCTTGCTACGCTCGTACCATCCCGGATCGGTCATCACCGACATCGACATATAGGAGGTAGCACGATCGGTACCCACCGACATGCTGACCGAGTGGTTCATCATTACAGCGTTGCTGAACAACTCATCGAACCAGTCCGTATTGCGATACTCGGCCTGACGCAGATAACCCTGCATAGCAGCCTCCGTATGGGGCAGGCCGAACATACCATTGGAGCTGTTGTACTGGTTGATCAGGCTGTACATCTTACCATAAACACCATACTCGCTCGAACGGAGCGTACCCGAATAGTCGAAGAAACCCTTGGCGCGCATCTCCTCGTAGACACTCATCTGATCCTGCGAGTTCATGATGTTGTAATCCTGATACTTGGGCTTCATACGCGTCGTAAACTCACCCATATAGGTGATACGGGCATCACCCGGACGACCCTTCTTGGTGGTGATAACAATCACACCGGCCATAGCCTTCGCACCATAGATCGAGGTTGCCGAACCATCCTTCAGAATGCTGATGCTCTCAATGTCATCGGCATTCAAACCTGCGATGGCCGAACTAATCATCGTGACAGCATCACCCGACGAAAGCTCATCAGCTCCCACCTCGGCAACATCCTCGATAATCACACCATCAACCACCCACAGCGGTTTCGAGTCACCCAGAATCGACGTAGCACCACGCACGCGAATCTTCGGAGCGGTACCAAAGGTAGCCGACACGTTCTGAACCGACACACCGGCCGAACGACCCTCAAGCGAACGGCTCACATCGGCCACACCGCTCATGATCACGTCATCAGCATCCAAACGGTCCGAAGCACCCGTAAAGAGTCGCTTGTCGATTTTCGTCATACCGGTAACGACAACAGCCTCCACTGCTTGTGCATCGGGAACGAGTTGCACTTCTACTTTGGGAGCAACAGCAACTTCTTGCGTTTTATATCCCACATAGGAAATCTGCAGTTTCTGGTCGGCACCAGCAGGGACATTCCGTAATACGAATTCACCGTTCACATCAGTCGTGATACCGATCGTCGGATTGTCTTTCACCACAACGGTTGCTCCAATAACCGGAGAACCATCTTCCGCGGTAACTGTACCCGAAACCTTCATGTTTTGAGCTGTAACATATGTCAAGCATCCCAAAACAGTCATGAAAAGTAGTACAATTTTTCTCATTAGACCTAAAATTTGAGTTTAACAATAGTTGCATCTCTTGTTAAGAGATTTGGTTACGATTTGTAACTATTGTCAAAAGATGCTCAGAAGGGCTTCTGGCGGGTATTTTTACGAAATAGGGATGTTCGCACATCCCATAATGAACAAATATTTATTAAAAATTTGTAATTAATTTTTGAAAATTATTGTTTTTAACTTATATTTGCCCCGAAAAATGTATCTCTTAACAAGAGATTGAATTAAAACTTCCCTATTGTTTTTACAGCAAATCTATTATCATTTGATTGGCTCTATCAACTTTCTCTGCATTTAGTGAGGCAAGATAGATTTGTGTCGTAGCTTCCGAGTCATGCCCCATGCTTTCACTGATAATCGAGAGTGGGATATTTTCATTTTTAGCCACACTGGCCCAAGTGTGTCGTGCCACATACATTGTCAACGGAGGGGTAATAGATAGCTGCTCGCTGATACGTTTCAAGTTGCGATTAATCAGCGACATTTTACTCAAATAGCAACGACGCGGATCACCCGACGAGGTCACTATCGGCAACAGATAAGGCGAAGTGGCTATCGCATACCGCTCGACAATCGTCTGCATGCACTCCTCCCAGCGTATCGTAAGTGTACGACCCGTTTTTTTTCGCCGATAGGTGAGAAAACCATTTTTGAGGTTAGCGTGTTGTAACGACGCCATATCCACAAATGACATACCGCGCGTATAGAAGCTGAAAAGGAACATGTCACGAGCAAACGCCAGCGAGGACGAATGCGACAAGTCAATCTGTTTGAGCTGACGAACCATGTCGAGTGTAATCGCTCGTTTTATCGTCTTCCCAACACCTGTGTAGACATGACGGAAGAGTCCTGTGGGCAACCTAAAGCCCTGCTCGGAAGCGCGATTACAGACAGCTCGAAGAATACGCATGTAGAACGATGAGGTGTTGCGACTGACATTGTTGTGACGCAGCCATGCCTCATAGGCAAGCATCAAGTCGTTGTCTATTTCCGAAAAATAGAGGGTCGGATATGGCCAAAAACGCTGAAGGCTACGCAGCGTAGAGGCATACGTTTCGGCTGTACGCACCTGCTTGCGTTCTTCAAGCCGTCGAATCTGATCTTGCAGGAAGCGAAAGAAATCGTAATGAGCCGTCGCAGCCCACGTCCTCCTCTTTTTTCTCGTTTGGTTTTCCATGTTGTTTGGGATTTAGTGATACATATTGTTAATTAGTTGGCGTAAGTACACTTGAAGAGGTCGAGAAGAGAAGACCCCAGGAGCGTGCCATACACCTTATTATTTATTATTATATAAGATTTCTCGCGACTGCTTCAAGGGAGGTCTAATGACATCCAAGCAACCGATAGCCATTATGCATCGAATCCATCAGCACCAAATCTGATGATCTTGCGAAAAAAAGTGACGTCGGGGGTTGTGAATTGAAAAATTATGTGTACCTTTGCCCCGCAATTAGTACTAATTTTTAACAAAAACACAAATGAAAAAAGGTATTCATCCCGAAAATTATCGTTTGGTGGCATTCAAGGACATGTCGAATGACCACGTGTTTTTGTGCCGGTCCGCCGTTTCGACAAAAGAGACCATCGAAGTGAACGGCGAAACCTATCCCGTGTATAAGATGGAAATCTCCAACACGTCGCACCCGTTCTACACGGGTAAGATGAAGCTGGTTGACACCGCCGGTCGCGTCGATAAGTTTATGAGCCGCTACGCAAAACGCTACGATAAGAAGAACGCTGCGAAATAAGCACGGCTTATCAGCAACAAAAAAACCGAGGTTTTCACCTCGGTTTTTTTTATTGGAACATCGTTGGCCCTACTCGGCACTCGATGCAAGCGGCGATGCCTGCGTATAGGTACGGGCCGCCAACTCCTTATCAAGCTGGTACATGCCATACTTATCGCTCTCAACAGCCTCGCATGCGAAAATCATATCGCGAGCCGACTCCTCCTCCTCAATCTGCTCGTCGATGAACCATACAAGCATATTCGACGAAGCGAAATCCTTATCCTCGGCAGCAATAGCGGCCAGGTTGTTAATCAAACCCGTTACCACCTTCTCGTGCTTCAACGTCTCCTGGAACATCTCCAGCACCGACGACCACTCGGTACGCACCTCGGCAATCGGCTTCAGCTCGACCTTGCAGTCGCGCGAATTGAGGTAGTTCATGAAAATGCGGGCATGGTCCTGCTCCTCGAGCCACTGTACATAGAACCAATTGGCAACACCCTTATAACCCTTTGCCTCGGCGTCCATCGACATGGCGAGGTAGAGATAGGCCGACCACAACTCGGCATTGATCTGCTCATTGATAGCAGCGTGTAATTTCTGGCTTAACATAGTTGTATTGTTTTATGTGTTTGTTTTGCTTGTTTGCTACGACAAAGATACAACACATTTTCAGAAAACAATCATTTTTTCAATCATCTTATTTGATGGGGCTATAAATTCGACTGATAGTGCACAGAAAAACCATCAATCATCCACATCAACCAGACGATATTGTTGATCGAACGTCAGCTCGATGCCATTGCCGAGTTCTACCTCATAGCCGCGGCGATTGCGTTCGATTTTACGGATGGGACTCCCCTCAAATCGACTCTCCACCACATCCAGCATCTTAGCCGGAACGACTGCCGAGGGGAGTGCACCTCGCGGGGTATCGATTTCGATCCAAGCCCCATGCTTATCAAACTCGATTGTTGCGCCATCCGCAAAGAGCACCTTATAATTGCGATCAAACAGCGCGCGGTCGGTCGCCACATAGCTAATCTGATCGGCATCGAAATGGCGTTCGAGGAACTCTTTTGCAGCGCGGGGCAATGCTTTCAGTTCAATCGAGCGGTAGTGGTCGGCCAGCGCAGGGAGGGCTACCGACAGAAGGAGCACGCAACTCCAAAGGATTTTTTTCATAACGAAACAGAGTTTATACGCTCCCCTCCCTACAAATATAACGCCAAGAGGAGAGGGCATCCCACGGGATGGAGACCCTCTCCTCATTTACCTATCGTCGTGCAGACTACTGCACAGCGTCCAGCACCTCCTGCGGAATATCGGCACGCACGTAGACCGAAACCGCCTCGGCATCATCCTCGGCAACCCAAATCAGCCGGTTGGCCGTCAGGCTCTTGACGATATAACCATGATTCAGGCCACCACCGTCGTAATCATACATACCGCGCACTACAGCACCCAACTCGGGCTCCACCTCAATACTGAAACGACCCGTTGCCAGACGAGGCTGGAAACTATCCGTATTCTGATAAATCTTGAAGAGGGCATCTTTGCGGATGAACTCCACATAGACATAGGCACCCTCGGCCAGTTGCTTTCCGTTCTGCCAACTCTCCAGTTGCCACGTACCACTGAGGTTGTGGGGCGTTACATCGAGCTGCGGCTCCACATACTCATCATCGCTACTGCAACCGCCAGCAATAACAGCCAGCAGCAGCATGCCCATCAGATAAAACCAATTTTTCATCGTATCGTGTTATTTATATTTTTTTCTCGCTCATTTTTTCTACTCGGTATAGAGGGTCAGCATCCGTTCCCGCGGAGCCACCGCTATTCCTCGCACATAGAGGTGTACCTCACCTCCTTTTTTCGGTTGTGTTGCTCCGCTTTGGCGGATGACTACATCTCCCTCGGCACCTGCCTCCAACAACAATGGCTCACTCATCAAAAGCCATCCGTTCTCGGAAAGTAGCGTATCGAGTTCGATGCGCAGGGACTTTGTCCCGACATTGCGACACGCGACACGCACCTCACCATCTCCCGCTCCAAGGCGAATCTCCTTCGTGCGCAGGCGTAAGGGACCCATGGCATGGGGATAGCCAGCCGACAGCGATTTCGAGGGGGTTACCACACCCTCCACCGTCACAATGGCCGTCGGATGCGCTGCCGACAGGTTGGTATAGACAAAGAGCCGTTGGTATACCACACCGGGGTGTCCCTTCGGTGAGTAGGTTACCCGGATAGTCGCCTCCTCATCCGCTTTCACGGGTCGCCGTTCCACCTCGGCACGCAGACAGCCACAGCTGGTTGTCACGCGGGTAATGACCAGGGGTGTTTTCCCCACATTGTGCCACCGAATGCTCCCCGACCAAGGGGCAGCATCTTCATCCAAGGTGCCGAAACGTATACTTCCTGCATCGGCAAACCGCATGGGGGAGTCAGCCACCGTGGTCGGATGGGCCACACTATCGAGCGTAGCGCGCGGAATAATCCGTATTTGGGCCGAGAGCGACTCTACAAACAAAGCCCCCATCAGCACCCAGCACCAATGCTTCCACCCCACGCCTATCATGCAGTTTTGACCCGTTGTATCGGTCGATTACAACCAACCGTTTTCGTTCGTCGCCTTGCGCACGGTCACCACAAAGTGTTGCGTCTGACCGTCCGAAGCCGTAATCTGTGCTTTGGTCGAGCCCTCCGTGTAGCCCTTGAAGTAGAGTTTGCCCTGCAACTGGCTACATCCGACAATCTGCTCATCCTCGAACGACACGGTATAGGTCAACTCCTTACCTCGCTCGAAATAGCGTGCCGGCTCAACCACCACCACACTACCCGGGGCTACCGAGATATTGGGGAAGGTCAACTCCACACCGGCACCCTCAATGGCCTTCAGCAGGGCCGTAGCATTCACCTGGCCCGAGCCCATGCCACCACGGCAGTCGCTCAGGTTCATCTGCATCGGACGCACAGGACCGATGTCGGCCACATAGCGGCAATAGGTCTTGTAACCGGTCTGATACGCATCAATCGGCGTCGCCGTATCGAGCAACAGCTGACGGAACTCGGCCGATTTGAAGTGGCGACGCAACTGCACCGCATACGAAAGGCCCAGTGCTGCGACACCCGAAACGTGCGGCGTAGCCATCGACGTACCCTCCATATAGGCATAACCTGTCTCGCTGACGTGATAGGGCACGGTCGAGAGGATGCAACCCAACTCACCATAACGATGCGTCTCGTCGACATAATCGTAGTAGTAATCCTGGTCACCGCCCGGCGCCGAGATGGTCGTTCCGGGGCCATAGTTCGTGTAGACAGCGGCCGTAAAGTCCGCGGCGGTACCGGCCACCGAGATGTACTTCGGGTCAGCACCCGGATAGCCCGCCATCGGAGCGCTCTCGTTACCTGCGGCAAAGATGGCCAAACCACCCTCTATCGGGCCGTTGGGCGAACCGGCATAGCGCACGAAGTAATCCAGTGCAGCCTTCTCCAGCGGGGCATAGGCCTCAAATTGCTCCTGCGTAGCGGGACCGGCAGCACCCCAATCGTAGATGTTGGCGGCACCCGACGTAAAGCCCCAGCTACACTGCAGCACCACAGCACCATTATCGGCAGCATACTTTACGGCACGCACCACCTGCAACGAAGTGCCCGACATAAGTCCCGAGAAGAGCTGACACGACATAATCTTCACACCGGGAATCTTCCCGTCACCACCGGCAATCGAGCTGATACCCTCGCCGTTGTTGTTCACGGCTGCGATGACACCTGCCACATGCGAACCGTGACCCGAATCGTTGATGTTGTTGGTCGTAATCAAACCCGTATCCTGGATGAAGTTATACCCATAGTAATCACCGGCATAACCATTGCCGTCGTTATCCTCCTTCGAGCCGGGAATCTCATCCGTATTGTGCCACATGCTGGCCTTCAGGTCGGGGTGATCTGCCCACACACCCTCATCGAGCACCGCCACGATAATCGACTCATCGCCACGCGAAAGGTTCCACGCCTGCTCGACCTGTACGTCGGCATCTTTGAGCGACTTGACGACCTCGCCCGATGTGAACAAATCGCCACGATTGACCATATTCCACTGCTCGGCAAAGAGCGGATCGCCCTGCGTAGTTCGCGAAGCAGCGATACGCGACAACGCCTCACGGGTCAGCGGCATCGCCTTTCCCGTATAGGCTCGTTTAATCGTGTGGTTGAAATTCACCTTCTGCACCTCACCCAATACCGAAAGACGGTCGGCAACCTCCTTGGCGGTAAATTGCTCGCCGAAGCGCACCACATACCACTGATGCAGCCCCTCCTTACGAGTCAAAGCCTCGCTCTTGGCGTTGATCGGGAAGACGCGCTCGAGTTCATAACTGCCCACCAACGTCAGCACATCATCGAGTGCCAACGAGCCACTGCGCGACAATGCCACGCCACGGCCTACACCGGCCTGCTCGAGCATCGTCGTCACCTCGGGGCTGAACTTCACGAGCAACTCGCCTTCGGTGTATGCGGGCTCCTCGACCGTTGTGTCCGTTTCGGGCAACGGCATCTCCTCCTTGGCGCAACTCATCGGAAGACAAGCGGCCAACAGCAACAGATATAAAATCGTATATTTCATAATCCTATAAATCCTATCCAATCTCCTTTAATGTTACTCGACCATATCCTCTTCATCTGCCGGACGTGTCTTTTTCGTATAAACATCGTAATAGTAGTGCAAACTTACCGGCTCATTCGCGAAGATTGCCTGTGTACCATCCTTAGCGCGACCTTCTTGCGGGAAGACCAAACTATAAGGCAACCACAAATCAAGAGCCGGATGGTAGAGCAACCAATCGGGCAACTTACCTGAGAGGCGATTCAGGTTGATGGTGAAGCGTTTCGTATTGGGCATCACCTTCTTGATGCGATTGTCCACCAGGTATTGTGGCAACGTATCGACCGCATCGATATCGGCCTGCGTATAGACCGGCATCGTATCGTCATCCTCGAAGGTCGGCAGTTCGCCTTGCAGGTAGTTCACCGACAGCACCAATGTATCGAGACTCCATTTAATGAGATCCACAGGGAACTCCGTCTCATCGATAAATCCACCCAGATTGGTACGCACCGTATTACTCAAATCGGAAACCACGCTACGCTGATTGGCATTCAAAACCAACGACCGCAACTTGGGGAAGTTCTCCTTAGTCAGCAAATCGGGAATCGTTTGCAGGTTGTTTGAGCCGAGGTTCAGATACTCCAAATTCTCCAACTTCGTAAACGAGGCCGGCAGTTCGGTCAAACCAAAGGCGCCAATGGTCAGGCGTTTCAGCTGGGTCAGTTCGGTGATATACTCACCTGTCGAGAGATTCAACAGGAAGGTGTTCGTATTACCGAAGAAGTTCAGTTCCTCGGCAGCCGTCAGGTAGCGCACCTCAAACGGGAGGCCCTCCTTGATGTTGAAAAGCATAAACTCGGCATACTTCACACGTCCCTTATACTCGGGTTTATAACCCTCCATACCCTCTTCCCAGAGTTGCACACCCGACCAGTTTGTCATCGGTTGCGAGGCATCCCAACCGCCACTCAACAGGTTGAGCGAGCGACTGATGCTGAGTAGAGCCACCGAGTCGCCGGCACGTGTACCCTCCTCAATCGGCTCGGCAGCCTGCTGCTTCACACTGAGACGATCTTGACGAGCCAGCGTCACATCCGCAGCCTTCGGTGCGAACTCCACCTCCGCCAAACGCTCTCGCGGCGAGGTATTGATACCCCAGTCGAAGCGCACCTTCACCTCACGGGGGCGCAGGCCTCGATTCAGATTGAGCGTATAGTTCTTATTCGTCAGCCAGTTGGCCGTCGAGGGAATCTTCACATTGAAATCAACATTCGAGCGCACCACGACCTCGAAATAACGATTCTCGAGTTTATCGTAGTTCCCCACCTCTATCGAGGCATCATCGACCTCAATGGTGTAATCAAAACCCTGTTGCTCGACCACGATATCGCGTTTCTCGAAGGTCACCAGGTTCTCGACACGCACCGAGCCACGACGCGGTTCGGCCGTCAGCGCCGAGTCGATGATAAACTGACAGGGAGTCGAACCTCGGCCATTGGCCGGAGAGATCGTAATCCACGGCTGGTCGGTCGATGCCACCCAGGCATCCCCCGAGCTGACAAGAACCTGCTCCGAACCGCCCACAGCCGGCAACTGAATCAGGTCGCGGTCGGTCGTAAAGTCGGGCGTTGTATGGTCATCCGAGCAGGAGGCTGCAATCACCAGACAGAGTGTCGCAGCAAGGTATTTTATCTCTTTCATAAGCATCATGTTCCGTTATTCGAGCATCAGGTCGCAGTTGATGATGTTCTGCGTCTTATCATAAATCAGGATATAAGCCCCCGACTGCCAAGCATAGCAGATATCCGAAGCATCGAAGACGATATTCGGGTTGTCGCTAATATCAAGGTAGTAGCAAAGGGTCGAAATCGTATCATCAATCACACGCAGGTCATTTGAGCCAAGATAGAGGCCTCGCAAGCCAACATGCTGATAGATACCCGTCGGCCACTCGCGCAGACAACGACGCCCCTCCTTGTCACGTTGCGAACGAATAGCAAAGACGGTCAAACCGGCTGCATCAAGCGGACGATACGGGAACTCGCTGAAGGAGTTGAACGAGAAATCGATGCCATAGAGATAGGGCAGATTTCCCGCATGGAAATCTTTCGGCAACTTGGTCAAATGGTTGTACGACAAGTCGAACGACATGAGGTCGATGGCATTCGTATAACTAAATGCACCCTCGGGAATCTCCTCCAAACCACATGCACGCAGAATAATGTAGCCGACAATCGAATTCGACTGTGCTAAAGCCATCGGGTACTTCTTCATATTGGGGTTCTGCGACAAGGAGAACGTCTCAACGCGGATTCCGCGATACGAATTGGTTTCCTCACCCTCGAAACCCGTGATGTCGTTGCCTGAAAAATCGACCGACTTCATCGTATAAGCAGCCTTCGCCGAGAAGATATTGGGAACCTTGGTCAATTTATTAAACGCGACAGAGAAGGCCTCCGAATCGGCATAACCACAGAAATACCCCTCATTGTCAACCGGCATCGATTCAATCTTATTATGGTCGAGATAGAGTTGCACGGGAGAGAATTTCTTACCCATTGCGTGCAATTTCGATATGTTGTTATAAGCCACATCCAAGAGACTCATCTTCTCCATGACAGCCATCTCCACCGGTAACTCTTCGAGCGAGTTTTCGCGGGCATAGAGAATCTGTATCTTCTCCTTCGAAGGACCTTGGGCTAATCCTACCAGACCTTTGTAAATCTCCTCAGCCGACCATTGCTTGTTGTTCGAAAGATTCAAGGACACCAGTTCGGGCATTTTGGTAATACCCATCGGGAACTGTTTCATATTGGGGCAGTTGTAGATTTCCAGGTCGGTACATGATACCAACTTTTCCATCTCGGCCGGCAGCTCCGCAATGGTGCTGTTCGCCACATTAAAGGTGGTTAGATTCACCAAATTGCCAATCGAAGCCGGCAACGAGGTCAACCCATTACAAAGCGTACCATGCAACGTGTCATACCGACGAATACGCTGTGCGCCACTCTGCAAATCAAAGATTTCGCCTTCGGTCATGGTCTCGTAAAGACGAGTAGCCGGTATCGAGATATTGTGCTCCTTCAAAGCGCGGGCGCAAGGTTCAGAGAGTTGCGGACCGGGGTAGAGCGTGGCCAAATAGGCTTTATGACGCTCCATGCGATTTTTCTGCAAGGCACCGATGGTCTCGTGTTTAGCAATCGTCGGATCATAACTCATCGTATTCGAGTCGTTGTGCGTGCCGAGATAGAGCTCAATGAGTTGCGTCAACTGACCCAACGCCTCAGGCATTGCGCCACGGAAAGCAAAGTTACTGATATCAAGACGTGCCACACGGCCATTCGAGTGCAGTTCCACACCGGGTTGGTCGCCCCACAAATCGACATCCTTATTGAAGTCCCAATTGACACCCGTAGCAAAATTCTCACCCACATAGTACCAATTCTCTCCGTCGAGCGCCTCCCAAATAGCACGCAAGGCTACATAATCCTTGATATACTCATCCGATTCGCGCAACAATACCGGCACATCAACCGCTGTTTTTTGATTGTCGCTAATCGTGAACTCGGTCTGCGTGGGGTTTGTGTTGATCTCCAACAGCACCTTGCTGTTATCGTACACCTCATACGACAACAGGCGATAATCACCAGCCGGCACCCACAACAAGGTATCGCACTCGATAGATGAAGTTTGATAGCCAAATCCCGTGTCATCTCCCTCATCAAAATGAACCGAGAATTTAGCCGGTAACTTCTCAAACGTCAGTTTGCGATTCGTGCGCTTGTTTTGTACCGAGATAGTCACCTGCTTAATCTCATCGAAGGTGTATTCGCGCGTTGCGGCACGACCGCCATCGAACTCCTTTTTAAGCCCGAACTGCAACGTACCACGTTCAGCCACCTCCACCGTCAGGTCATGCACGGTCAGGCCACCCGCGACAATCTGCAACTCCTGCGCCGAGTCCAACGTACCATGGTAAATCGGCTCATCCTCGACACTATAGAGCGTGTAGGTCAGCACGCGGTATTGGCCGGTCTGCAACTTGAGTTTCTCACTGCGCAGACCATACTCGGCAGCCTCGCCCTCTGCAGCCTGCAACGTCAGGGTCTGCTTAACAGTCGTCTCGCCATAAGCCAACACCACCTGAATCTTGGTGGCATCGGAGAGGTAGTCGAGCGGCAACTGTACACCTCGCCCCGAGGCAGCAGCCTCCGTGCTCTGTGGCTCGTAGGAGGCCTCCTTGTACAATTTGAACTGCACATAGCCGTAGTCGTGTTCGCGGTTGTCGATCTGCTCATCGTCCGAGCAGCCTACCGTCAGTGCCATCGACAGCACACACGTCGCATATGCTAAAATCCGTAAAAGTTTCATCGTAAACATCTTATGCTGTAAAACTCTCTTTTTTCTTCACTTCGCTACTCCTCGTTGGTCAGCACACACAGAATCGTAGCAACATGCGTCTCATCTCCATTATGGAGCGTAATGCGGCTATTTTGCGCACCTCCGCCCTTCGAGTTCATCGTAACCGACAATTCGGTTACCTCGTTCTCCGACCAGTCGGGGCTTACCAGAATCCAATCGCCCCATGTGTACTCGATAGCACGCGTAAAGGCAGGAACCTTGAAGAGGAGCGTACCGGCCTTCTTCAGCGTCAGGCGCAGCTGCGGAATACCCTTGTAATCCAACTCGGCATCCCAGGCATCATCCCCCTCAACAATCGGCAGCAACGTAGCCCCCAAGGCCTCGGCAGCCGCCATATCCACAAAGGTCACCGGACCATTCGGATCATATTCGGGCGTGCCACCCGTTTCGGGCTGGTAGTCGGGATTGTAGATACAGGTCAGGTGTGCACCCTCTTCGGCACCCATCATACCCATCGAGGCGTAAATCGAGACACCACACTTGGCTCCTACGGTGGTTGCTGTAGCGGTCAACGTAGCCACCGTCTCCGACGTCTGCTCGAAGTTGAGCCATTCGCCATACGCCTGTCCATAGACATAAGCCGGCACTTGGAGTGCCACCGTAGCCGCCTTCGTAAAGATGACATAGTATTGCGGAACACCCATATAAGCCAACTCGGCACTATAATCCTCATCGGTCGTAGCAATCGGCTTGAGGTAGACACCGGCTGCATTAGCTGCAGCGGCATCGACAAACGACACCGAACCATCATCCACAATATCACCTCCCGGCGTCGAAGGTTCAGTCAACGTACAATATACCATCACCTGGGCCACACCCTGCTCATCATAGAAGACAATCGTAGCCTCGTTCTCACCGCCATCACCGGCCAACGTGTTTTCATAGGTTTTCGTCGAACCATCAGGAGCCGTATAGCTCTCGCCAAGACGCATCTTGATACGTGTCGAGCCACTTTGCTGACCCTCTTCAAGGGCAATCCAGCAACTCGTCAAATCGGTGTACTCCTCATCCCACGCATCAAAGCCAAAGATGCGATACGAAGCGTAATCGACATGCACAAAGAAGTCACCAATAGCATCGACATTCGTGTAGTTCACTTGATAAGCATACGGTATCGAGGCCCACGAGCCCATCCACGGCCAGCTGCCACTCGACAACTCATCAAACGTGATGCCCCATGCCTTCAACGTGGCCGGATCTACCGCCTCGATCGCCTTGAAATCCTCCGGCAGACCACTCTTCTGCTTCAACGTCGAAGCCAGATACGAAGCCTCCTTCAAGGCCGTACCATCCTCCGTCAAGAGTGTTGCAGGGTCGGTCAGTGTTTTGGCCACGGTTTGCGGCACAGCCACCAGAATCGCTTCACGGGCAGCCGCTTCATTCTTGGCTACGGTCAACGTAAAGTTACGCGGCCAGATACCATACTCGGTCGAGAACTCCTCGTGCTGCTCCTCCGTAATGGTCACCCATGCCGTCTTCTCGGCAGCGAACGTATAGCGGTCCTCCTCCTTGGCAGCCACCAGCAGACGAGCACCCATCGGTGCGCTGAAGGTACCAATCATACCCGTCTCCACGAGCGAGCCGTTGTTATCGAAGGCACCATTCTTATCAAACTCCACCGTCGAGGCCACACGCTCCACGACACAGAAGTCCTCACAACCGGGTAACGACACCTCCACCTTGGTAGTTGCAGCCACCGGATTGTTCGGGTTGCTCACATCGAGGAAGCCCAACTCAAAGGTCGTATCTTCGAAAGGATGCGCAGTAGGCTCTACGCGCGAGAACAGCTCGGTGCGACCTACGCCACCCTCAAGCACCTCATTCGTACCGAACCAAGCCGGCACCTCGGTAAATACCCACGTAAAGTTAGCCTCCACGGCAAAGCGTTGGCGATAGAGGTAGTTGTAGGCATCGTAGTAATAGCCCATCGTGGTCGCAGCCGTCTCCTCATAGAGGAAGGCTCCCTCCTCGTCATACTTGAAGTCATCGGCCGTAGCATCAAATGCAGCCAGATAGAGCGACAAGCCACGTTCGAGGTTCTTGCGTGTCAGGCGCAAAATGGTACGGGTCTCCTGGAGCGAACCTGTACCAAGGGTCAATTCAGCCTCGCATTGGCGAGCAGTATCAAACTCCTCGAGGGTCGACACACGCACCTTGATTTCATGTGTACCGGCCTCGCCACGCAGGCGATAAACTTCGCTTTGACCATCCAGAAGGGCAAAGAAGTTTACCGACGCATCGGTCAGCGCAAGACTCCACGTCGTGTTAGGCGTGATGGTGAAGGTATAGACCTCACCGGCCGACACCTCGGCCGTCGTCAGCGCCGGAAATTCGGGGGCCACATCGGGTGTAGTCTCATCCTCCGAGCAGGCCACGAACAGGCCCGCAGAGCAGAGCAACATCCCCAAATATCGGAAAATCATCTGTTTCATATCCATTTTTCTTCGCTGTCGGTGTTGGTTACAGACCCTCCTTCTTCAGACGGTCATACTCCTCTTCCGAAATCCACTCAATGATATTATAATAGTCACCCACCGTACCGACGGTTGCACCCAAATCCTCGATGTAGACGTGCATCCACAACTCGACAAAACGCTGACACGAATTGTAATAGGAGTCGTAGTAGGCACTATGGGTACACAGCACTTTATTGTCGCCGTGAATCAATCCGAACATGAGCGACGAGGCATTCAGCACCTGATCCTTCGGCATCGTCACCAGCGGATTGGCCGGATTCGAGGGGTCGAAGGTCAGTTCCACATCATAACCATCGTAGAAGGCATTGCGCACGATGACCGTATTGGAGCGGGTCGGATGCAACTCCGTCCGCGCCAGACGCTGATACGAAGCATTCTCACCCGGATAATCACGCAGCAGCATCGAGGTCAGGATGCAGGGGCCCACAAAGTTGTTCATGTCGAACGGGCAACCCTTATACATCACCACCTTCGTCTCGGTCCACTCCTTATAGAGGTTCCACTCGAGTTGCTCGGGCATCACCAGACGCAGAATGAAGCCCAACGAGTCGGTCGGCTCGATATTTTCATAAAGGCCCTTCACCTTGACATCGGTCGCCAATTTTCCGGCCGGAATGGTCACCGAATTTGAGAGCAGGCGGTAGTGTTTTCCCTCAATGGCATTGCTGCCTTTGTCGATAATCTCGATACCGAACGTGCGGTCGTAACCACAGGCGACGGTCGAGGCAACAGGCACCGTGAAATACTCCGTATCGGCTAACACCATGTTGGTCGAGAGCGTATCGGCAAACATCACATATTCGGCATCCGAATAGGTGGTGTACTCCTCGTCGCACGAGGTAACCGCCACAGCGAATACCAGGGCTACGAAGGCCGCCAAGCTATATTTCATCATCTTTTTCATCGTTTTATGGGTTGCTATTTGTTGCTTTCATTAGGTTCAACCTCCGAACCGGGCGATTCGATTTCGTGCTGCGGAATCGGCCACGTGAAGAGCGGATTATCCATGCTTACCTTGAGCGAGCTACCCTCTTTGAGCGTATTCGACTGCGGTTTGCGCTCGAAGCCCTGACCATTGTTGTAGAGGTTTCCCCAGCGTTTCAAATCCCACAGGCGGAAACCCTCCATGTAGAGTTCGCGGACACGTTCATCGGCAATCTGCTGGATGTAGTTGTCCGCCGAGAGGGAGATATTACCGCCACCGGCCTCAAAGCGGGCACGACGCAACGTGGTCAAATCGGCCGATGCCTTCGAGAAGTTGGGCGTAGCCTGACGGCAGTAGGCCTCGGCACGAATCAGATACTGCTCGGCCAAGCGGAAGACCTTCGGCATCGAAACATGGTAAATCATGCTCTGCATGAAATTTTGGTTGCCGTAGTACTTGGTCAGCAACGGCCATATCAAGCCGTGGTCGTGACTAGTCTGCAACGAAGTGAAGTAGGCATTGTAGCGCAGGTCGCTCGACTGGTAGAGATTCAACACCCACTGTGCCGGCACATAGTCGGGATAGTAGAAAATGTTGTTGGTTGTACGGGTGATATTGAGGAAACTTTGACCCAGCGCACCGCCATACGACGTGGTCGTAAAGCCCACCTCGAAGATGATTTCAAAGGCTTGGTCGTAGTTCCACATGTAGTCGAAGTAGCTCATCGAACCCGAGTAGAGGGTCGAGGCGCTTGCCAGGTCAAAGGCGTCGTTCGGATGGTCAATCACCTTCGACGAATAGGTTACGGCCTCCTCCCAATTCTGCATATGCAGGGCCACGCGGGCACGCAGGGCACACACCGCAGCATGGGTCATATAGAGGGCTCCGTAGTAGTCGTTCTCGACATCGAGCAACTTCTCGGCCTCGGTCAGATCCTCCAGGACAAACTGATACGAATCGTAGAGCGACGCACGACGCGACGACTCCGGCTCGCTGTACTTCGTGCGAATCACAACACCCAGCTCGTTTTGGGCCGTAGCCGGATCGTAGGCTTTGCAGTAGCACTTGATCAACTCCGAGTAGCACAAAGCACGAATGGCATAGACCTCGCCTTTATAATATTCAAGGTAGGCAATGCTCTCGTCATTGGTCTGGCAACCAATCACCCCCTCGATACGCTCGAGGAAGAAGTTACAGTTGGCAATCACCGCATAGAGTGCGGCATAAACCGCCTCAATCTCGGCATTGGTCGGGCGGATATCCCACTGCCAGATATTACCATAGGTATTCGAGTAGCCATCTACGGCATAGACCAGGTCGGCCTGAATCTCGGGCACGAGCGTCAGGTAACCGCTCCACAGCGCACCACTCATCATGCGGGCATAGATACCCGAGAGGAACTGCTCGGCTTCGTTGAAGGACTTATTCGGATTCCCGGGAGTAGGCTGCATCACCTCCTCTTCGAGCAGTGCCGACTCGGGAACCTTATCCAGACACGATGTCAGGCTGATTGCTGCAATCAGCAACATCGCATAAAGTTTCATATTGCGTAAAAACGTCTTCATGGTGCGCATTAGAATTTAAGGTCCAAACCGAAAGTAAACTGGCGCGACATGGGGTACTGCGCTGCATAGATATTCGACGTTCCCTCCGGATCGAGGCCCGAGAACTTCGTGAAGGTGAGCAGGTTCTGCGCCTGCACATAGAGGCGTGCACCGCTGAAGACGCGCGTTTTCTTCATCCACTCCGTGGGGAGCGTATAGCTCAACATCACATTCTTCAGACGCAGGAACGAGACATCCTCGAGCAGACGGCTGTCGAACTCGGTGTAGACACCATGGCGCGGAATATCGGTCAAATCGCCCGGTTGCTTCCAGCGGTTGAGCAAGCGATTCGACTGGTTGTACGAAGCAAAGCGACCGTTCGACTCGTCGAAATAGCGGTCGTTGTTGAGCATCCAGCGATCGGCCACCCAGCTGAACTGTGCGCTGAGCGAGAGACCCTTCCAGCTCACCGCCGTACCGAAACCACCCTGCCAGGGTGCCATATAGCTCTTGCCAACCAGCACCTTGTCGCTATCGCGCAACTCGTTGGTCAGCTCGCCATCCTTCGTGTACCACAAGGCATCACCATTGGCGGGGTTGACACCGGCATAACGGTTGATGTAGAACTCGCCCAGCGGATGACCCACGACGAGTTTCGTATTCGTATTCGAACGCTCATACTCCTGTACGCCGTTGTAGAGCTCGGTAATCTCGTTGTGGTTGTACGAGACGTTGGCATTGACGGTCCAAAGGAACTTCTCGGTCTGGATGAGCGTACCCATCACATTCACCTCAAAGCCCTTGTTGACCATCGAGCCGACGTTGTCCCAGTAGTAGCCGTAGCCCTTATCCGAGGTTACCTGCGGCACCTCCATCAACATATCCGAGGTCTTCTTGTAGTAGAGTTCCAAATCGACATTCAGGCGATTCCAGAAGCCGAGTTTGAGGGCGAAGTTCGAGGTCCACGGCTTCTCCCATCCCAGTTTCTCGTTACCGGGCTGAGCCAGCGAAAGGCCGGCATCGCCGACATAATCCATACCGCCCGTAATCAAGGCCAGATGCTCGTAGTTCGGAATCGACGAGTTACCCGACGTACCGGTCGAGAGTGAGATCTGGGCATTGGTCAGCCAGCGCGACCACGACTCCATGAACTTCTCGTTACGCAGATTCCACATGAAACCCACCGACCAGAAGCCCGACCAGCGGCGCGAAGCACCGAAGCGCGACGAGGCATCGGCTCGCACGGCACCCTCGAGATAGAAGCGGTTGTCGTAATTGTACTCACCGCGACCAAAGAAGGAGAGGAATCCGTAATCCGAGTCGGTCGTATCGCTCCACGAGGTGGCACGCGTACCGGTCGACAGATTGGTCAGTTTGTCGTTGTTCTGACCCTTGGTCATCAGCGAGAAGGCCTCGTAGTGGTAGTCGATGCCCTCCTGACCCACCATGAGGTTGAACGAGTGCTTCGTACCCTTCATGAAGCGGTAGTTAATCGTATTGGTAACGGTCAGCGTGTGGCTGTCAGTCGTGCTACGCGATGCCGAACCGTCGTTTTGGTTCGGAGCATAGCTCGGATAGGACTTACCAAAGCCGGTCGTATGGCCATAGTCGAGGCTGAACTGCGAACGAATCGTCAGCCCCTCGATGGGCGTAGCCTCGGCAAAGAGGGTCGAGATGAGTTTGTATTTCTTATACTCGACGGGGTTGTTCTCCAGCCACTCGAGCGGGTTCTGACCCGTACCCTTCCACGAGCCATCCGACACCGAAGCCAACGAACCGTCAGCACGATAGGGGCTCCAATAGGGCATCATGAAACGGGCGGCCGAGATGGGCGTTACAAGCGTGTAACTACCCTCGTCAGCCTGCTGTATCTCCTGGTAGTTGAGCATCGTGTTGGTACCCACCTTGAGCCAATCGGTGGCACGACGCTCGATGTTCGTGCGCAACGAGTAGCGGTCGAAGAGCGACCCAACGGCGGTACCCTCCTGGCTGTAATAACCTGCCGAGAGGTAGTAGTTGGTCTTCTCATCGGCTCCCGACATCGAAATCTCGTGACTCTGCAGCATGGCATCCGACTTGAAGACCTCCTCCATCCAGTTGACATCCGTCTGGCTCAGCAGTGCATAGTTCTGACCTGCCGTCATGCCAATCTCCTTCTCATACTGGATGCGCTCGGCTGTATTCATCAGATCCCACTTGCCGTGTGCCACCTGCGAGATACCGAGTTGCATGCGGTACTCGACATGCGGACGATCGGCCATGCGGCCACGCTTGGTGGTAATCACAATCACACCATTGGCGGCACGAGCACCATAAATCGAGGTCGACGACGCATCCTTCAGGACCGACAACGACTCGATATCGGCCGGATTAATCGTGTTGAAGTCGCTGCTCGAGATAGGCACACCATCCAAAATATAGAGCGGAGCCGTACCCGAATTAATCGAGTTCGTACCACGAATCGTCATCACAGCCGCGGCACTCGGCTCACCCGTATTCGACAAGACCGTCAGACCCGGCACCTGACCCTGCAGAGCCTGATCGAAGGCTGCCGTCGGCGTGTTTTCGATCTTCTCGGCCTTGATGGTCGACACCGAACCGGCCACCGTGCCCTTCTTGCGGACACCATAGGCAATGACCACGACCTCCTCCACGGCCTGTGCTTCAGGCAACATCTCTAAGTTGAAGGTCGCACTGCTCTGACCCGTCGGCACCAACCACTCGGTCGTCTGGTAGCCGACATACTGGAAGGTGAGCTTCGTACCGGCCTCTACCTCGATGGTATAATCGCCATCGATGGAGGTGGTCACGCCACTCATCGCCTCCGTAACCACGGCCACACCGATCAACGGCAGTTTATCCTCGGCCGAGGTCACCACACCGCTCACAGTCACCTTCTCCCCCTGCGCATAGAGGCTCATGGAGAGCAACGACAAAACGACTGCAAACAGCGATTTGGTTAAAAATCTTTGCATGACAAACAGTTAATAATATGGTTCTTCAGCTCTTCGCCAAAGAATTGGTTACAAAATTCCGGCGCAAAGGTACAACAATTAATTAAGACAGCCAAACAAAAACAGGTCATTTCAACCTCACAAAAAGCCTTTTGAGCGAACTATTACACCCCCACATTCAGCCAATTAGCACAGACCAACAAAAAATAGCAGTTTTCAAAAAAAGCCGGGCTCGGCTTGCACTTTTTCGGTCGAATACACTATCTTTGCCCCTACAATTCAAAACAACACCAAAACATATGGAATTCGAAGGAACCGTATACAGAATCCTGCCCGCCACGAAGGGCGAATCGGCCCGTGGCCCCTGGCAACGCCAAGACGTCGTCTTCGACTACAACGACGGCGGCAATTTTTCACGCAAGATTTGCGTCACCTTCTTCAACCGTCCCGACGATGTAAGCAAACTCCGCGAGGGAGCTGCCTATCAGGTCTCGGTAAACATCGAGTCGCGCGAATACAACGGCCGTTGGTACACCGACATCCGTGCTTGGCGTCTGCAACCCAAGCAGGCAGAGGCGCCTGCCCCCGAGGCTCCGATGCCCGACCTGCCGCCCATCGCCGCCGAGCCTGTCTACGCTGCAGCTCCGGCTGCCGAAGTCGACGACCTGCCGTTCTAATCGAGCAGACAACACAACAGACGGGAGCATTCGTTGAATGCTCCCGTCTGTTATGATGATACCGCCCTGCCCGCTTATTGCATCTGCCAATGGAAGGCCTTGGGTCGCTCGACCGTCTGTTTCCAGCAATGGCCAAAACCATCCCGCACGGTCACCTCAAGCGTCGAGGCCGGGCTCGATGCCACCACTCGGAAGAGGTGGTCGGTCAAGGCCGGCGTGAAGGCACTCCCCGAGCCAAAGACTCCATCCGCCACCAACCGATAGAGCGGATCACGCTTACGGATGCGCTCCACAGGAAGTTTGCGCCCATGCTCCCGCACCTCAATACGCCAACTCGGGTCGTAATTGTAGACATTGAGCCACACCTCATTCGAGTCGGCAAGGCCGCCATACTTCTTCGGCACGGTATTCATATCATAGACGATGAATTGGCAACTGTCAATCGGTCGGCCGAGTGCCTTGTAACTCCACTCGATACGCTTGCCATCTACCCGATAAATCGCATATCCGCCCGGCGTACCATCTTTCGAGAGGTGACGACGCCCCTCGCCATCCAACTTCCACGACGACGCAGCCACGGCAATGTTGTTGTGTTCGGTGATACGCTTCGAGTAGTTGTAGTGGCGATTGACATGCGTATGTCCACTTAAGAAGTAAACTCGTTTGAAATCTTTGACGATGGCCAACAACCTTTTAGCATTGTGCTCATCGGTGAACGCGCAATTCAACATCGGCTCGCCTGCTTCGAGCCCCTTGCATCCCCACATCGGCGCATGCATACAGATGATCAGAGGGGTCGAAGGCTTCACGTGCTGCAAATCCTCATACAGCCAGCGCATCTGCACCTCATCAATCTCGACACGGAAATCCCAACGGGTCTTCTTGCCCACCTTGCGAGGGCCGAGATAGACCAAGTTGTCCAGCATCACATAGTGCACCTCACCCAGGTTGAACGAATAGTAACTCGGGCCCACAATGCGACGATAGGTCTTCACCGCCACCGAGTCCCACTCCTCCGGTGTCCACTTACCCTTCGGATCGTTGTCGTGGTTACCCATCGCGTGGAAGAGCGGAATCGACGGGATGCGCTCCATCTCCTTCAGGTATTCGGGCAGACCGTAGTTGTTGCGATACCAACGCGAGTCGGTGGTCATATCGCCCAGCGTCAAGCCATAGCACTTCCCCTTGGTGGTCTGCATCATCTCCCGATAATCGGGGACGAACTTCTCCCAAAACTGGCGAATATCCTCATCCGCAGCCGTATTCGAGAGGTGGATATCGTTGAGCACAAAGAGTGTATAACGGCTGTTATCGACCCGCTTCAAGTGGAAATCGGCCTGTTCGAGCCCCTTCCCACGTGTCACGGGGACGAAGTGGCGTGGAATGATACCGTCGGCCTCCACCTCATACCCCGAAGGTATCGAGAGAAAGACATAGCCGCACTGTTTCGAGGAGTGCATGCCGTAGGCTCCTTCGGCATCCGTTACCACCACCTGCTCGCCATCCGATACCACAGCGCCGGCCACCCCTCTGCCTTCGCAAAGGACCCGCCCCACGATGTTGTGCTCTTGCGCCATCGCCGTAGCACCCGACCACAGCAGTGTCAGGCACAACATGACAGACCAAAGGCCTGCTCGTTTCTTCGATTGTTTCATAAATCCGGCTGTAAAAAAACGATGATTATCTTTGTATGAAGTCTAACATTCAAGTCAGCTCGGCTGTCTCAAATTTATTTCAGGTGCTTGACAAAGAAGTCGGCCGTCAGCAGCAACAGTTTGCGCCCGATATCACTACGCTTGCTATGCAAATTATGGTCATAGTAGGGATAGATCTGCAAATCTACCTCACCACCCTTTGCACGCAACGCCTCGGCATACTCCACACTTTGCGTATAGTCCACCAGACAATCGCCCGTACCATGGCACAGCATCGTTGCAGGAATATCCTTCTTCGGAATCTGATAAATAGGCGAGCAGGCCTTCAGCGCATCCTCCTCGAGGTTATGGAAATAGCGCACACGCTTTTTATCGGGCGACTTCACCACCCCATTGTTTGCGGTCAGGAAATTATAAGGACCGGCATAACCTACCATCGCCTTCGCTCCCTTGATGGTCATCGCCGAAAGCGCCGAGAGGTGAGCACCGGCCGACTGACCACAGAAGCCGAAGCTGTCGGGATTGATATTGAGCTCTTCGGCATGCTTCTGCACCCACTTCACAGCATCGCGGATATCCTCCATCGTCACGTCGATACGGGCATTGGGCTGATGCGACATCGTATAAGCAATGCGGACACCGGCAATCCCCTTCTGCACGGCCAGGAATTGCGACGAAACGCGGAAAGCCGTGTTGCTGCCTTTCGTCCAACCGCCACCATGAATCCACACCACAAAAGGAGCCGGCGTGGTGCTCACAGCGCGATCGACAATCAGCTTCAGTTCATACTCGGGATAGGTCTTATAGACATACTCCTCGCTGATGCACGACTTATAATGTTTGCTCGATGCGATCGGGCGATGCTCATAGACCGTCAACAAATCCGGCACCTCAGCAAGGTCGATAAACTTATATTTATTGGGATATTTTATTGAATAGGTACCATCGCCGTTCTCGATGAGCTCCATCGAATAGCGGTTTGAAATTTTTGCCTTTTGGGGCTGCTGCGCACTTGTCGGCAGAACGACCGCCACCGCCAGAGCAACGAGTGCCAACATTTTTGTTGTCTTCATAATCATAAAGTATTAGGTAAATAGTTATTGGTGTAAGGTTGTTAAATCGTTTTAATCTCTTTGCAAAAGTAAACATATTTTTGCAAATTCACAAATATCGCCGGAAAAAATTTAGGGCAATCGGATTTGGAGATTCACCTCCTGCACCGCCGATTTGTAGGTCGCATCGCCATCCGCCTCGAGGCAGAGCGTGATACCGCTCCACAACCGTTTGGGGTCATGCCCGAAATAGTCGGGGTCGAGTCGGAAGGTGTATTCACCCGTCTGAATCGCGGGGCCTGAAATCAGTACCACGCGCGGTCGCACAGCAGCATGCGCATCGCTCTCGGACGTGCGGTCGGCATCGACAAAGAAGGGTTCGACCGTAAATTCGTGGGTCGTACACAGCGCATTCATCTTGATGTGTTTGTCGGCTTCATAGCGCAGTTGTTCGCCATAGATGCGTGCCGAAAGATATTGCATCTTTTTGCCACGTGACGCGACATAGCGCGCCTGCGTCAAGCGTACCATCTCCTCATCCTGATACCAGAATTGATCGTGAGGGTCAGGGCTCTCGAAGCCACTCTCGTACCAGCGTGAATAGTAGCATCCACCCTCGGGACGTGGGTTGGCCAACGCCTTGGCAATAAATCGTGCCATATAGGCCTGCGTCTCGAGCGAAAGGTCGAAATGCCCCTTTTGGGCATCGCAGAGGAAGGAGATACGGCTATCGGGGTACATCATGCGGAAGGCCAGGGCGGGTCGCACACGGGCCTCCCACCACTCATACTCGCCCTCAATCATCAACCCCGGGATGCGGTCAATATTGCGTGTACGCCCCCATTCGAGATTCGGCCCACCATATCCGCAGAGGTTGGTACGCGGAGCGTCGCCATGGTAAGAGATAACGCAGAGCGTGCGCTCGGGATTCCATGCCGCAAAGTTCCACGGAAAGGTTGCTTGCGCCGAATGGCCGAAGGGGATGATGGGAGCCAAGGCAATTTCGGGATGCTCGGTACCCTCGGCAAAGGACTTCATGAGTTGCTCAAAACGCTCCTGGCACCCCTTCGTAACATCCCAATTCTGCGAGCCACGCTGCACGAAGGCCATGGCAACACCGAGGCTGTCCATCGCCCGACAAAACTCCCGACTGCGGAAAAGCACCTCCTCGGTCATATTCTGGTGGCAGTAGAGCACCGCTCGCACCTCCTTGTGGCCACGCGGCAGACGCAGGTAGGCTCGTGCTCCCTCCTCGCCGGTCATATAGTCAAATTCGGCACGGCGACATTGCAAAGCAACGCGTTCACGCATATAATCGGTCAACATACGCACCGAATCGACATGAGCGTGCAGACGATCAAAGCGCGTACCAAAGGGTCCCATCGTCAACGGATGCTCATCATCATACTGATGCGCCACACAATGCAACACGAAGAAGTTCACACCGGCATCGCAGAGTGCATCAATATCACAGCGAAAACTACCCAGCGTTGCAGGGATATCCGCATCCCCCGGATAAGCCGTAAAGCACTCGCAACCGATTACCGATCTACCGGCCGAATGGGCATAACGCGACACAAAGCGCGGTCGCTCGATTGTCCCGTAATGCGACCGAGCCCAATACTCACTCATCGGCAAATCAAAGGCATAGCCATACTCTTTTCGGGCGAAATCGCCATTACCATATGGTTCACCGGCCAACTGCAGTCCATAAGGCTTGAGCATCTCCTTCAACGGCAACAAATACTCCGACATAAAAAGTTCCTCTTTCGTTTTGGTCCGCTTGCCGATACCTCCATACAACCAGTCCTTTCCTTCACCCGTGGTCAAATATGCTAAGCCGAGTGACTCCGTCCAATCTTGACCACCAGCCTCCCAACTGTCAATGAGGATATGCGTCAACACATGCCCACAATAAGGGCGCAACTCATCAAGCAGAGGGCCAAGAAATCGATTAAAGTGAGCTTCAACACCCTGTCGAGACAATTTATCACATTCAAGCCCCAGCCCCGACTCGGTAGCAGCTGTCACCATTTGTCCGTTCGTCGTGTACCCCAATCGACGATACGCTCGCCCCGACCCCTCTTCGGTTAATAGTTCGATGCGAGCCAGATTGGTTCCCCGATTACTCGTCAACCGAAGATAGCGACAAGGGGTGGCTGCACAAGCAAAGTATATAGGTATGTCACGCGCCTTCAAAGCAGGCCCCGAGGCGATACCAAGCAGTTGCCATATCTTTCCATCGCAACTAACCTCCACACGCAAGCGTGGGGCATAATCCCGAGGGCCATCATGCGGATGAAGCGGCTTTTCTCGCGCTCCACGCCAAAGATTAAATCCCACCAAAGGTTTCTCTCTACTCAATGTGATGGTCACCGATTCATCTGCCTCTAAGCGGCAAGCCAGTTCCTGCATCTCATCGGCGGCATTCACCTCAAAGGTCTTGATATCACGATAGAAACCCATTTTATGCACCGGGACAGGTGGAGTACACGATTCCGAGACACTCCACGTCAACTCCTTCATGGATTCTTCAGGGCGAATCCACGGGCCTCCCGTCGCTGTATAGCCCGGGGCATTATGCAACCCCAGTGTCAAGCCCAAACGAGCAGCCTCCCGACAAGCGTGTTTCACCGCATCGACCCACGCTTTCGATCCATAATCCACTGTACCTCGTTCAACACCAACTGCCACATCAATGATAAAAGCCGACTCAATACCCGCCGCTTTCATATACTCCAAATCCTTGGTGATTCCCTCCTTTGAGATGTTTCCATTCATCCACATCCAATAGCAGCCTGTCACCGGTACTTTATCCATCTTATTTTCAGCATATGCCGACCAATCACACACAACAACCCAAAAGGCTGACACAATCACAAGGAGGCGTTTCATATAATTTGCATTTGAACGATACTTATATAATATATATACGAACAACCATCCATTTTTACCCAAAAACACAAAAAACAAAGGGCATCCTCATCGGATACCCTTTGTTTTTAAGAGTTGCCTCTTAAAACACTATTTCTTCTCCTCGAAGAAATCCTTGATCTCGGCGTTCAGAACAACAGCCTCCTTGAACATATAGGAGCCCTTCTCCGACTTCACCATCTTGATACACTTCGTGTACTGCTTACCTGCACCCGTTTTCAGGGTTGCTACTACTTTCTTTGCCATAGTGTCTTACTACTATTTAATTTCACGGTGTACGGTTACACGCTTCAAGTACGGGTTGTACTTCTTGCGCTCCAGACGCTCGGGCGTGTTCTTCTTGTTCTTCGTGGTGATGTAACGCGACATTCCGGGAACGCCGCTCTCACGCTGCTCGGTGCACTCCAAAATGACCTGCACTCGGTTACCTTTCTTTGCCATTTCTAACTAATTGTTTTTAGTAGATTTTCTTGGGAGCGGCAGCCTCACGCAGAGCCACAGCCAGACCCTTCTTGTTAATAGTTTTCATGCCGGCAGCCGATACCTTCAAGGTGATCCAGCGGCCCTCTTCTTCCGACCAGAAGCGCTTGGTTTTCAGATTGGGACTGAATTTGCGCTTGGTCTTGTGGTGCGAGTGCGAGACGTTGTTGCCCACAATCGCCACCTTACCGGTGATTTCGCAAACTTTCATCTGTCGTTTAGTTTTGTTTAATTATACTTCCCGAAAGGGAGTGCAAATATACGAATAAATTCACAAATCAAAATTCAAAATGCAAAATTATTCACTTTTTCACACCAATTTAGCAGTTTAGCCCCATTTCAAGGCATCGCGCAGCATCCGAATGGCATAGGCCGTTGCCCGATCGATGACCTGGCCACGATCCGTACCGCATAGATGGAGTGCCGTTGTGATACCCTCGGGAGTGGCCACGGCAAACCACACCGTGCCAACAGGTTTCTCGGCCGAGCCACCGCTCGGGCCTGCGATACCCGTTGTCGCCACCGCATAGTCGGCACCCGTCACACGACGCGCCCCTTCGGCCATCTCGCGAGCCGTCTGCTCGCTCACGGCACCATAAGCCTCAATGGTCGAAGCTTGCACCCCCAGCACCTTGATTTTCGCCTCATTCGAGTAGGTGGTCAAGCCCGCCAAGAAGTAGGCCGACGCCCCGGCCATCGCCGTAAACTTCGAGGCGATTTTACCACCCGTGCAACTCTCGGCCACGGCTAACTTTTGTCCTCGATCCATCAGACAACGATGCACCTGTTCCTCCACGGTTGCCGTCTCAAAACCGACCACATAGTCGGGTATGAGGTGTTGCAGCTCGGCAAAGCGGTGCTCGATCTCCTCGGCCACCTGCCGTCCCTCCACTTCGTAAGCAGAGAGGCGCAGACGCACGATACCGGCCGAAGGCAGGTAGGCCAACTTCAAATAAGCCGGTAACGCCTCCTCCCACTGCTCGATACGCTTGGCCAGTATCGACTCAGCCAACCCCGAGGTGATAAGGGTGCGATGCACAATCTGACGCAACGAAAAATGGGCCTTCAGGCGGGGCATCACCTCATCCTCCATCAGGTGCTCCATCTCATAGGGAACACCCGGCAGGGAGATAACAACCCGCCCCTCACGCTCGAACCACATACCCGGGGCCGTGCCATGGGCATTGTGCAGCACCGTACACGCTACGGGGACCTCGGCTTGCGAGCGATTCAGGGCATTGAACTCGATACCGCGCGAGGTGAGCATCTGCTCGACATGTTGAGCCACGGCCTCATCATAGCGCATCTCACTATCAAAGAGTTGCGCCAAGGTCTTTTTCGTAATATCATCCTTCGTGGGGCCCAAGCCTCCCGTGATGATCACCACCTCGCTCTCCTGCATCGCACGACGTACCGTGTGGGTAATCTCCCCGGCATCGTCACCGATGGAGCACTTCTCGTGCACGACAACACCTGCCTGATTGAGGTGTTTGGCAATGGATACCGAATTGGTATCGACAATCTGGCCGATGAGAATCTCATCGCCAATGGTAAGGATGGTTGCTTTCATCTCGTTATCGAATTATCGAAAAAAAAGAACGAAAGGACGTTATGCCCCTTCGTCAGGTTGTGTAGAAGGCTCTTCGGCCGTAGAGGGAACCTCGGATACCGTTTCGGGTTGCGGAGTCGGCAAGAGCGACTGGCAGACCTCTTTGAGCAGGCTCGGGCCCTCGTAAATGAGCCCCGTGCAGAGTTGTACCAGGCTGGCTCCCGCCTCGAACATCGCCTGCACCTCCGTCGGCGACATCATGCCTCCCGAACCAATGATGGGATAGGTGCCCCCCGAACGGGTATGGATGCGATGTACCAGTTCCACGGAGCGTGCCGCCAGTCCCTCGCCACACCGACGACCGAGCGTATGCTGCTCGTTTGCCAACCGACGAGCCGTACCATTAGCGGCCACGATACCATCGAGCGGGGTTCCAATCAGAATATCCACCACGCGGTCAACCTCCTCATCGGTCAGGTCAGGCGAGATTTTCAACAGGATGGGCCGATATTGATTCTGTCCGCGACGGAAATCGAAAAGCGGTTCGAGTAAGGCTCGCATGTATCCTTCGGAGTGAGAGACCTCCTCGTCGCGAATATCATCACCGCTGACATTGACAGCAAAATAGTCAACATACTGATAGAGGTTGCGGAAGAGTTTCAGCACATCCTTCGGAGCCTCTTCGGGAGGCGTCGAGGCGTTGCAGGCGATATTACATCCGACCACCACGCCGCTATGGTCACGACGCAGGTGGCGCAAGGCACTCTTCAGCCCTCGGTTGGCATGTCCCGTATGATGGCGCACCGTGCGTGTTGCTTCGTCGCGAAACATGCGTGGCGTGGGATTTCCCGATTGCGGATTCGGTGTCAGCGTGCCCACCTCGACAAAGCCAAAACCCATCGCACCCAACTCGACAGCCACCTCACCATTGCGGTCGATGCCTGCCGCCATCCCGATCGGGTTACGGAACTTCACACCGAAGACCTCTCGCGTGAGGGCGGGATCCTCGACCGCACAACAACGTCCGAGCAACCAACGGCCACCCGGCAACCACCCCACCAACCGCAGCAGCCAAATCACCAGACGGTGTGCCTGCTCGGCTTTGAGGGCAAAGAGTATCGGTCGAAGCACATAACGAAACATGGTGCGAAGATACTAAAAATATTCCAATCTGAAACGATAGGCATCCCGAAACGCCTCAAATCGCTCCGGATGCTGCTTCAATAAGGCGCTCTCGGTGACGATATCGTAATAGCCATCTATGGTTGCCAGCAACTCCTCCCAGGTGAGCATACGTGGCTTGGGGGGTATCACTTCGGTCGGATACCACTCCTCCCACGGCCAGCCAAAATGGTCGGACAAGACGCGTGCCGCCATCATCGAGGCGTTGGCCTTCCCCTGTGCCGAGTAGCCTGCCACATGCGGAGTCGCCAATCGGGCATTCCGTAGCACCTCGCCATCAAGACAGGGCTCCCCCTCCCAGACATCAAAACAATAAAGGTGTCCCGATGCAAGTACCGCACGGCCATCGACCACCTCGCCTCGTGACGAGTTCAGAATCAAAGCCGAGGGTTTCATCTGTTGCAGAAGAGCCGCATCGCACAGGTGACGGGTCGCGGCATCGAGCGGTGTATGAAAGGTCAGGATATCGGCCTCGGCAGCCACCGCTTCCAACGATAAAAACCCGAGTTGCTCACGCTCCTCACGCGGAGGGTCGCAACCGAGCACCCGAAAGCCCCACGCTTCGGCATAGGCCTTGACCAACGAGCCAACATGCCCCACGCCAACCACGCCCAAGGTGCGTTGTGAGGGGTGCCAACCCGCGCTCCGTGCCGCATCGGCCAAGACGGCTGCTACCCACTGCAACACCCCTCGTGCATTGCATCCGGCAGCCGTCTCGACCCGAATCCCCTGCTCGGCACACCACGCTCGGTCGATATGGTCATGGCCAATCGTGGCCGTCATGACCAAACTGACCCGTGAGCCGGCCAGCAATGCCTCATCGCACCGAGTACGGGTGCGGACCACCAAGGCATCGGCATCCTTCACCGTAGCAGCATCCATCGCATCGGCCGGTAGGGCGACAACCTCGGCTCGCCCCCTTAAAAAGTCGGTTAGAAAGGGGATAGCACGGTCGACGACCACCACAGGAAGACTCTTTTTCATCGAGAAACGCTTTTTCATGGCAACAAATATAGAGAAAATTATAATTTTTCGTATTTTTGTCGGATAGATTTCCGCAAGTTATGAGCGAACTGAACTTCAACCCCGATGGCGTAGGTATCGACACAGGTACCTATTTCGGCATGCCCTTCACCCCTGAAGAGGCCGCTTTGGTGCTGATTTCGGCACCGTGGGATGTTACCGTATCGTATGGTGCCGGCACCTCCTATGCCCCCGATGCCCTCATCGAGGCCTCGACCCAGCTCGATTTCTACGATCCGGCGGCTCCCGAGGCGTGGCGTCGCGGTATTGCCACAGCCGACATCGATTACTCGTTGCAGGAACTCTCGCAGCGACTGCGCGTCGATGCTCGTCGCGTCATCGAGCACCTCGAGCAGGGTGGCTCGACCGAGGATGACTATGTCGTTCGCAAGATTCGTCGTGTCAACGACGGTTCGGCCGAGCTCAATGCCAACATCCGTGCCGAAGCATCCCGCTGGCTGGCCGAGGGGAAATTGGTCGGATTGGTCGGTGGCGACCACTCGACCCCCTATGGCTTGGTGCAGGCATTGGCCGAGCGACACGCCTCGTTTGGCATCTTACACATCGACGCTCACTGCGACCTGCGTGAAGCCTACGAAGGGTTTGAGTTCTCGCACGCCTCGATTATGTACAACCTCCTGCGTGACGTGCCCGAGGTCGAACGCATCGTGCAGGTTGCCGTGCGCGACTTTAGCGCCGAGGAGCGACAAACCGCCGAACGGTCGGGTCGGGTCGTGCAGTTCGACGATCACCAACTCTTCACCGCGGCCTTTGCCGGTGAAACGTGGGCTGCAACCTGCGACCGCATCATCGATGCGCTTCCCCAAGAGGTCTACGTAAGTTTCGACATCGACGGACTCGACCTCCCCTACTGCCCCCACACGGGAACCCCCGTGCCGGGTGGATTGAGCTACAACCAGGCCATCTACCTGCTCCAACGCCTGGGCGAGAGCGGTCGACGCATCATCGGATTTGATGTGGTGGAGGTAGCCCCTCGAGGTGAAGAGACGACCGACGCCGTGGTCGGAGCCCGCATCCTGTGGAAATTGTGCGGTCAAGCACTCCGCTCAAACGAAAAATAGCCTATGAAGATGAAATACCTATTCTCCATTTTACTCGTTGCGGCAGCCTTCGTCGGTTGCTCGAACAATTCGGAGGGAAACAGTGCCCGTCTGAAAAGCGACACCGACTCGGTCGCCTATGTCATCGGCATGAATGTCGGCTGGAACCTCATGCAGATGGATTCGACGATGAATGTCGCAGCCCTCTGCGAAGGTATCCGGGATGTCTTCCGCCAGAAGAGTCGCTTCACCGAGGAGGAGGCTCAAGCCTTCTACCTGCGCTACATGAACTTTGCGCTGCCCGAGAAAGCACGTGCCTACGAGGAGCAGTTCCTGGCCGACCTGGCCAAGTCGAATCGTTCGTATGCCCGCACACGAACAGGCGTCACCTACACCGTAGCGGAGTTGGGCGACCAAGAACGCATCCCCGCCTCGGACCGAGACAGCATCGCCATCCGCATGCGCATCCGTTCGCTCAATGAGCAGGAGCTTTACTCCTCGTATGAGCGCAACGACACCCTGCAGTTGATGCTCGGCGATTGCGCCCCGGGTATCATCGAGAGTCTGAAACTCATTGGCGAGGGCGGCAAAATCGAGGCTTGGATTCCTTCTGCGCAAGGATATGGTGGCGAAGGTAATGCCGAGTACGCCATCAAACCCAACCAAACGGCCTGTTTCGAAATCGAATTGGTGGCCCTCGACAAATTTGCCGATTGGAACCGCCGCAAGAATTCGCGTCGCTAAATGAAGGATAAATGCACAATTATTTATACCTTTGCGACGAAAAAGCAAAAAGCCAACAATTTTTACTTATCAAACATAACTAAACAGATGAAAAGAAGCATTTTTGCCGTAGCAGTTGCTGCGGTGCTCGTTGCCTGCTGTGGCAACGACACAAAACTGACGAAGGGTAACGCCTCGAAGATGGATACCCTGTCGTATGCATTGGGTGCCAACATCGCTACCGGCATCGGTTATCAGATGGCCGACGTGCCGTTCGATGTAGCCGTTATCACGAAGGGTATCGAGGAGGGTGCTTTCGAGCAGGCTTCGCAGACCCACGAGGAGGCTATCGAGCAGTTGCGTGATTACTTCATGACCAAGCGTGGTGCTCGTGCCCAGGAGATTGCCAAGAAGCGTGCCGAGGCTGACAGCATCCGTCTGGCCGAGGGTGACACGACCAAGGTGGAGTATCCGGTAGCCGACGAGGCGATGTTCGAGAGCGAGGAGGAGCGCGAGGCTATCTCGTATGCCTTTGGTCAGGACATCGGCGTAAACCTGCGCAACAGCGGTTACGAGTTGCAGGTATTGTGGGTTTGCAACGGTTTCCGTGAGGCTATCGAGGGCAACGCCCAGATGGACGAGAACGCCGTAAACAACTTCCTGCAGAACTACTTCATGGTGGTATTGCCCGCCAAGAATCTGGAGGCTTCGCAGAAGTGGCTCTCGAAAATTGAGAAGAAGTCGGGTGTCGAGAAGACCGAATCGGGTCTGCTCTACAAGGTCATCAAGGCCGGCGAGGAGCTCAAGGCTACGGATGACCGCGACGTAGTGAAGGTACACTACACGGGTCGCACGCGCGAGGGCAAGGTGTTCGACACCTCGATTTTCGCCAACCGTCCGAAGGAGCAGCAGGAGATGATTCTGGCACAGAATCCCGAGGCTGCCAGCCAGGATGAGCCCGTTGAGTTCCCGCTGAACCGCGTGATTGCCGGTTGGACCGAGGGTATGAAACTCGTAGGTAAGGGCGGTACGATTAAGTTGTGGATTCCCGCCGAGCTGGCTTACGGTCAGCGTGGTGCCGGCCGCGACATCGGCCCGAACGAGGCGTTGGAGTTCGAGGTAGAGCTCATCGACGTAGTTCCCTACGTAGACCCCGAGGCTGCCAAGGCTGAGGAGGCTGCAGAGGAGCCCGCCGAGGAGAAAACTGAGGAGAAGGCCGAGTAAAGCAAACTCCTGACAACACAAAAGGGTGTGTCCAATAAACTTTGGAACACACCCTTTTCGTTTGCAGTTGTATAGCTCGCTACACAAACGCTAGCAACGCTTCGGCACACGGTTGCGGCTCTTCGAGGAATCCCATATGCCCCGACTCCTCGAGCCACACGACACGCGCCTGCGGATGACGTGCCACCATCGATTCGGCCACTTCGAGCGGAATATAGCCATCTTTACGTCCCAAGATAAAGAGCTGACGCACGGGAGATTGCTGTAGCATCTCATTGCGGTCGGGACGCTGAATCATGCCATTGAGCAGGGCGACGATGCCCTCCTCCTCGGTTACAAAAACCTGCTCGGTGAGGTCCTCGATGGCATCGGCCATGCGACGACGATTCTGCTCGGCAAAACCGGCTGCCGGAGCCACTCGGGCCAGCATCTCCTTCTTGCCGCTCTTCACCAATTCGATTTCGCGACGACGATGCTCGGCCTTCTCGGGGGTATCGGCATTCGGGGTAGAGCTCAACAGCACCACACCATTCAATCGCTCGGGGCAACGCTCACACATCGCTAAAGCCACATAGCCGCCCATCGAGTGGCCGACTACCGTATAGCGGTCGATGCCGAGGGCCGCCATGGCTGCAGCCACCGTATCGGCCAGGAACTCCATCGTATGGCACTCCCCATCAACCACCGAGATTCCATGCCCCGGCAGGTCTATCGTAACCACCCGCACCTGCTTGTAGAGGAGTGGCACAAACTCATCCCACACGAGCATCGATTCCAAATAGCCGTGCAGCAACACCACACAACGCTCTCCGGCACCCGAATCACACAGATGTACCGGTGTCGAGCCGGCCATCATAAATTTTTCTACCATTGCTTATCTGATTAGTGATTGCAATGTTACGCATTTTTTTTCGAATCCCAGCCCTTTTACGATGAAAGTTGCACCTTATGGATTTGAAATTTCCTGTTTTTATTTGTACTTTTGAAATTCGATAATGTGCGCCAATGCGCCGGATAAGTTAGGAAGATGCTATCTGTCAAATACATACGATGCCACGGCTCGGGGAATCGCTTTCTGATGCTCGACGCGGTTGCCCATCCGCAACTCGAAGCATTGGCCGACCACCCTGCACTCATCGAGGCCCTTTGCACCCACCAAGAGCGCATGGATGGTCTGTTGCTCACGGTACGCGTCGGCAACGAGTATGGCATGCGGATGTTCAATACCGATGGGTCGGAGGCCGAGATGTGTGGTAACGGCATCCGTTGTGTAGCACGACAGGCACAAGCCTATGTCGGCGAGAAGGTAGCGGAGTTTCCGCTTTGGTCGGGTGGCGTGCGCCACGCCATTCGTCGGGAGGAGCCCATCTATGGGTCGATTCCGACCTATCGGGTCGATATTCGGATTCAACTCACCTCGGCAGATTTTCCATCAGCCGAGTCCGAAGGGTGGATTGGGCGTCCCATTGCCGAGTTGGATTCCGACCTGCGGTTCACCTTCCTCAACCTCGGGAATCCTCACCTCACGGCCGAGTGCGCCCACATCGACCTCGACACGCTGACCCGCCTTGGTGAGCAGGTGAAGACCTTACCCGAACTCCTACCCCATGGGGTCAATGTCAGTCTTTTCCGCCACATCGATGAAGAGGAGATTTACACGGCCACCTATGAGCGTGGCGTAGGGCTCACCTCCTCGTGCGGAACTGCCATGACGGCATGCAGCACAACGGCCTGCCTCCTGGGGCTTTGTCGCACAGAGCATCCGATACGTGTCCGCAACAGCGGCGGCATGGTGCGATGCTGTTGCCATCGTAAGGGGGCAAGCATCACCACCTCGCTCTCGGGCAATGCCACCTATGAGGCCGAAGGAGTGTTGACGCTCGACATCGACACCGAGCGCATCGTGGGCATGGAGCACGAAGAGCCCTGCCAGGCCGAAATTGCACAATATGAAGCCTTTCTCAAGACCATACAATAGCCATTTATAACCATGAATAATACGATTTTCAAGCACCGTTCGATTCGTCGATTCAAATCGAATCCAATCGAGGAAGAGCTGTTGCAGCAGATTTTGGAGGCTGCATCGCGCGCCTCAACCTGTGGCAACATGCAGCTCTACTCACTCATTGTTACACGCGACAAGGCGTTGCGCGAGCAGTTGTTACCCTGCCACTTTGGACAGCAGATGGTCGTCGAAGCTCCCTGCATCGTGACCGTATGCGCCGACATCCATCGCTTCTCGATGTGGTGCGAGCAGCGTGATGCGAAACCCGCTTACGACAATTTCGGTTGGTTTGTTACGGCTACCATCGACGCCATGTTAGCGGCCCAGAACCTCGCCCTCGCAGCCGAGGAGGAGGGGCTCGGCATCTGCTTCCTCGGTACAACCATCTATACGGCCGGCGAGATAGTCCGCACCTTGGAACTCCCCAAGGGGGTGATTCCGCTGACGAGCATCGTCTTGGGCTATCCCGACGAAAAGCCCGAGTTGACCGACCGTCTGCCGATGGATGCTGTTGTACACTACGAGAAGTACAAAGATTATACGGCCGCCGAAATTGACGAGTTGTGGGCCGAGCGTGAGGAGTCGGAACTGACGAAACGGCTCTTGGAGGAGAATGGACTGCCCAATCTAGCGCAAATCTTCACCGAGCGTCGCTATACGGCACAGGATAATCTGAACCTCTCCCAGAGCTATTTCGCCTTGCTCAAAGAGCGCGGATTCTTCAACCAATAGTTGTGATGTCGATGCGTCGCCTTTGCCTCTACCTGCTCATCTGTGCGATGGCCCTTATCGGGTCAGCGTGCAGCGTGACGCGCCATATCCCCGAGGGGGCATATCTGCTCAGCAAGGTACACATCGAAACCGACCACGAGACACATCACAAAGAGCGTATCCCGAAGGAGGAACTTGCCAAATTCATCCGCCAAACCCCCAACAAACGACTGCTGGGCACGAATTTCTACGTCTGGCTCTACGAGCAGGCCGATAGTGCCAAGCATAACGGGTGGAACAACTGGAAGCGTCGCGTCGGACAAGAGCCCGTGTTGCTCAACATGGATTACACCCGACGCAGTGCCCAGAACCTGAAGATTTTCATGGACTCGAAGGGCTATTTTGCCTCCGCCTCCTCGTTTGAGGTAGATACGACCTCCCGCCCGAAACGAGCCAAGGTAACCTACCGCGTAGCGCAACATGCACCCTATCGCATCGACCGCATCGACTATGAGTTCCGTGATGCGAATCTCGAACCGCTCGTCCTGGCCGACACGGTCAACACGCTGCTGCATATCGGCGACCGCTTCGACATCACGGTGCTCGACGCCGAGCGTGAGCGCATCACCGCCTCGCTGAAGGAGCAAGGCTATTACGACTTCTCGGTCGGGAATATCGAGTATGTAGCCGACACGCTGGGCAAAGCACGGCAAGTGGGATTGCGCATGGTCATCAAGCCCCATCTGGCGGGTTACAATGCGCGTGGTGAGGCGATTTTAGAGCCTAACACCATCTATCGCTATGGGCGCATCAACATTCACACCGACTACAATCCCTCCACCACCGACCAGCCGGCACCCGCAGCCGACACGCTGCGATACGACGGGTTGAATATCCTCTATCACGGAAAGCCCAACCTGCGTCCCTCGGTGTTGCGCCAGGCCGTCACACTCGACAGCGACGACCGATACAGCGTCGAAAGCATCAACCGCACCTACTCCGACCTGATGGCACTCAGTTTCTTCCGCAGTGCCAAAATTTCATTTACCGAGCAGGCAGAGCGGGTTGCCGTTGCCGATACCATTCGCGTGGTCGACGACTATGGCGAGCAGGAGCTGATTCGCCACTCCACCGAAGGGGTCCTCGACTGCGACATCTACTGCACGCCGACCCTGCGTCAGAGTGCCAAAATCGAACTCGAGGGGTCGACCACATCGAGTTTCTATGGACTGAAAGCCACCGTAGGTTACCAAAATCGCAACATCTTCCGAGGAGCCGAATCTCTCGACCTCTCGTTTACGGGTGGTTATGAGTTTATGAAGGCGAAGGATGCTTCGATGAGCCGTGCCACAGAGGTCGGCATCACGGCCGGATTGACCTTCCCGCGCTTCCTGCTCCTCCCGAGCAATCGCCGCTACACCTCCATCGTACAGCCCAAGACCAAACTCGAACTCTCGGTCAACTTCCAAAACCGTCCCTACTATCGTCGCACACTGACCAGTGCTACGTTCAGCTACCAATGGAGCAACCACCGCTACTCGACCTTCATGTTGCGACCGATTGACATCCATGTGATTAATGTAGGACGACTGGACCCCGAATTCCTGAATCAGACCCAGAATCAATATCTGGTCAATAGTTACACCACCCAGCTCATCGCCGGCCTCTCGTTCAATTATGGATTCAACAACCAACGGCGCAATCTGGGCGGAAACGCAACGGTCATCCGCTTCAATGCGGAGACCTCGGGCAACCTCATCGATGGCCTCATGCACCTCTTTGCCAACAAGAAGTCGGGACAAGACCACTACGAGATCTTCGGTATTCGCTACTCGCAATATTTCCGCACCGACTTAAGCCTGAGCCGTCGCATCATGCTGGGCGAAAAGAGCTCCATTGCCGGACGTATCTATGGCGGTGTAGCCAAGGCCTATGGCAATGCCGACGCAGTGCCTTTCGACCGTCTTTTCTATGCCGGTGGCAGCAACAGCATGCGCGGTTGGGCACCCCGCACCCTCGGTCCGGGTTCGGTGCCCGAGGTAACCTCCTCGTTCCCGACCCAGCTCGGTGATATGAAACTCGAGGCTAACCTCGAAGTGCGCTTCCCCGTATGGGGCATTATCCATGGAGCGACGTTCTTCGATTTGGGTAACATTTGGTATATGAAGTCGAATCCCGCAGAGTACTCCGAAGCTGCCGTCTTCCACGTAAAGGATTTCTACAAGCAGTTGGGTTTCAACACCGGTCTGGGGATCCGTTTCGACATCAAATTTGCTGTCCTGCGCCTCGACTGGGGTGTCCAGTTACACAACCCCAACCGCCCGAGTGGCGACCGCTGGATTCGCAAATTCAGTTGGCGCAACACAGCACTGAATTTTGGCGTGGGTTATCCCTTCTAACCACGACAAGCGGCGACAGAAAACAAGGGGCTGCCCGAATGGCAGCCCCTTTTAGCAAATTGAGCCTAATTCTTGGCTCGATACTGCGACGGCGACATGCCCGTATTGCGACGGAAGTAACTGCCGAAGAAGGATTGGTTGGCAAAGTTCAGTTCGGAGGCAATCTCCTGAATGCTGCGATCGGAGAACTTCAGCATCATTTTAGCCTCGACGATGACATAGCTATCAATCCATTCCGAGACGGAACGTCCACTGACACGCTTGATAAGTGTCGTGAGATATTTAGGCGTAATATTGAGTTTGTCGGCATAGAAACTAACCGTGCGCTCACGAATAAAATAGATAGCCAGCAGGTCAATAAACTGTTTGAAATAGTCCTCGGCACGATTCCCCGGCGCACCGACCTGCGGTGCAAGGTGCAGGCCACGGTGGATGATGTCGCCCACCTTATAAATCGTGGTGGAGATCATCGAAGCAATCAAATCGTTGGTAAAGGCGGTTTGTGTAAAGTTCAATTCACGCGAAAGAGCACGGATACAATCCGCGAAAATCGACTGATTTTCAGCATCGATAGGCAGACAAGGCTTGCCAACCAGCACCGAAAGCGGCATCAGTTGTTTCGTGTCGACATGGATACGTGCGAAGAACGAAGAGGAGACATTGAGCATGTGAGCTCGTGCCTGCTCCATCTCATGGATTTGGAACAAATGGCCGGGTGCCAAGGTGAAAAGGGTTCCCGGTTTGAGGGTATACTCCTGCATGTTAATCGACACAACCGCTTCACCGGCTGTACATACGCCAATCAAGTAGGCATCGACCCGCCCCGGCGAGTGGAATAATGGCAACAAGGAGCCATCGACCATTGCATGACACTCGTGCGACATCATCTGGACCGGCATGGATGAATACTTTGCCAGGTCGGCCAACGTATAGGCTGTAATCGCAGTGTCTAAATTTAGATGGGTGTTCATAGACTCCAAGATTCAGTTTTAAGGTAGACAAAGGTAACCCCCTTTTTTGTATTTTCAAACCCAAAATGGCGTTTTTTGCGCCTCTGAGGGCTATTTCTCCACTTTTTTCAAACCGCTCTATTCCGTTTTGGAATTTTTCTATTCGATATTTCCTCACCCCAAAAACCAAACGTTCTACGCTCAACCAAGAAAGGGTTGTCCGACATATCGTCGGACAACCCTTACCTTTCGAAAAGGCTAATCGGACTAAAGCGTACCGATCTCCTTCACCTCATCTGCAGCCAATGCCTGCGTTCCGCTTGCATTCACGCGATAGAGCATCGTCGATGTCGAATCATTATTCGAGACATTTGCAGCCGAAGTCGTCTCATCCAGGCGACCTACCAGTTTACCGATATTCTCGGCTTTGCCCTCATAGTGACCCGTGAGCTGGTCAACGATAACTACATTGTTCGTTACAATGTTGCCACTCATCGCATCGATATTGTTAGCGCAACCTACCAAGGCACCCAAATCACGGAAGGCCTTTACCTTCACACCATCCACCTTGTTGTTGATAACCTTGTCGTCACCAGCACCATTTGCTGCCAAATAGCCTACCAACGCTGCGGCCTTGTCACCATTGTCCCATACTCCACCTACCTGGTTGGGCGAGACAATCACCTGGCCACCCTCAACGGTGCAACCCTCAACCGGACCATACATCGTAGCTACAACTACTGCAGCCCAGTGCGAGCCATAAATCTCGGCATCCTTAACATATACATTCTTAATCGCACCGCGTACAACACCGAACAGACCCGAATTCTCCGTAACCTGCGTCACCTTCAAGCCGGTAATCGGATAGTTGCGGCCATCGAAAGTACCCTGGTAAGCATTGGCAAACGAATCACCAATCGGAGTCCACTCACCCTCCAGAGCAATCGGGCCCGAAAGGAATGCACTCGAGTAGTTCTTGTAAACCTCAGCGAAACGACGGAATGCAGCAGCATTGTTCAGGCGTGCGCTACCATCAGCGGTGGTAGTAAACTCTCTGCCGAGGTCGCTGTAAACGACATTGTAGACATTTACCGTCTCACCAGCATCGGCCGGGACCTCAACACCGGTCTGACGACCTACATACTCACTCTCGTTGGCAAACGGCGTGTGTGTACCTGCGTAAGTCATCGTCTGGTCGATCCAGATGGTGGTGTTGGTCACCTTGTTCGAGCCATCCCAGGCTGCAATATTAGCCATACCGGCAATAGCACCCATATCACGATAACCGTTGATCTCAACATTGTCAACCACGCAGTTCGTAATCGTGTTGGGATCCTGCATCTGTGCAACAATAGCACCAACCTTATCACCATCGTCATTGTTCGTTACAACAGCCGTGAATACACCATTCGTTACCGAGCAGTTGTCGATATTACCCCACAACTGGGCAGCAATACCGGCAACACGACCCAAACCGGTTACCTCGACATTGTTCATCTTCACGTTCTTGATATCACCCACAAACGAGCCGAACAAAGCCTGATCCTTCTCGGTCGACTCAATCGTGAAGTTCGAGATGGTGTAGCCGTTACCGTTGAACGAGAATGCGCGATAATGCTGTCCATTCCAGTTATTGATAGGCTTGAAGGTAGCCTCTTCGAATGCCATTTTACCCCCGAAGTCGATATCGTTCATGATTTGAACATCGGTAAAGAGCGGATTCTGTACGTTGTTCGAGAACCAAGCCAAACCGTTGGCCGACTTAAGCTCGAGAACCGGATTCTCAAGATTAGTCAGGTTGTGTTCAGCACCCTCAGCATACAGCACCTTCAACGTGGTACCACCCCATGTATTATTCGTGGCGGCATAGTCATAAGGCTCTGCAGGCGTCAACTGTCGACCAATAATGTAACCTACGTTAGCATCCTTCACATAGCCGGGCCACTGCGAAGCACGCTGATCGGCCAAAATCTGCGAACCGGTTACCGAATTATTCTTAATCAGACCCTCGAGCGTATTAGCGGCACCTACAATACCGGCAACATCGCGGAAGGCGGTTACCTTGGCATTGACTACATCGCAACCCTCAATAGCGAAGCACGACTGACCAGCAGCATCGTTGGAGGGCAGATAACCGATCACAGCACCGGCCTTATCACCATTATCCCATGCACCGGAAACCTCGTTCGGCGTAGCAAGCACCTCGACATTCTCCACGTCGCAGTTCGTAATGTTACCATAAACCGTACCGGCAATAGCACCTACCCAGTGGTTACCCGAAATCTTCGAGTCCATCACCTTCAGGTTCGAAATGTTAGCAATCAGCGAACCGAATACACCTACATTCTCCGTACCCTCGACCGTCAGGTTCTTCACAACAGCGTTATTACCATTGATAACGCCATACGCCACATGAATCGGCTCGTAATCCTCGGTAAAGGCGGCCATATCGAATGTAGCACCCTCCGTAAACTCAATCACGGGGTTCTTGTACGCAGCCTCATACTGACCCACCTTCGAGAGCCAATAGAGGTCACCGGCCTCCTCAATATAGTATGTACCATTCTCAACCTTCGAGCCGAGAATCTCATAAGCGCACAATACGTTCGGCACATACGCATCGAATGCAGCCACCTGGAATACATTCATACAACCGATGTGCGGCATCATCTCAATCGGATTCTCCGAAATCATATACAAGGTTAAGTCAGTCTGCTCGCCCTTCAAGCACAAGGCATCACCGGTTGCATAACCTAAATGACTCCAGCCCAACTTCGGTGTCAAAGCACCCTCAACCAGGTTGTACTGCTTTTCAATATCAGCAATGGCAAAGTGCTTGCCCTCGGCATCTACCATCTCCAATTCGTAACCCTCCATGAAGGTAATACCCGAATCAGCAGCCTCAGTCCACTTCTTGCCATACATCATCCAGCCGATTTCTTCATCATAACGAGCATCCTCCGTATAGGACTTACCCTCGGCATTTACCCAAGCATATCCATACTCCACAACATCGTCGAATACAATACCCTCATAGTCACTTGCGGCCTCCGATGTGGCGTTCTTCACGCAGAAAGCAAACATGTAACTATTGTAATCCTCCGGCATATCCTTCACCTTGGCGGTCACCTTAATGCGACCCTCAACGCCCTCAACAAGAGCTACCGTCAGCTGTGCCTCCTCAACCATAATCGGGGCTGCAGCGCGCGACTGTACGGGCTGAATCTTCATGTAAACCGAAGTCTTCTCGTTCTCATCGCCCCACATAGCGACAACATCCTTGGCGGCCTCAGCCGGTGTGATGTCAAACTCTGCAGTCAGCGTCGTAGCTGCCAAAGTCGTAGCACCCGGAATCGGACGAACCAAACGCACAGCCGTAGCCTTACCATCTGCATAGTCGGGGACATAGGTAATGTTCTGAATCAGGGCATTGATAGTCTCTTCCAGATCATCAACCTTCTCTTGGAGCTTCTTTAAGGCCTCCTCGATTTTCTGGATAGCCTCATCGTACTTCGAAATCGCCTTATTCAAATCTTCTGCTTTAGCATAAACAGCATCCAAAGCCTCGATTTTACCCTCGAGCTCCTCAACTGCATCAGCAATAGCATCCTGCAGGTCGGTCTTCAACGAGTTATTAGCCTCCTTTACTTTAGCAATCTCACCCAGAATCTCAGCATCTTTCTGGGCAGCAGCCTTCTTAGCTTCCTCAATCTTCTGCTCAAGAGCCTCTACCTCTTTCTGCAGGTTAGAGGCAGCCGTCTTATCTGCCTCCTCGAGTGCCTGCTTTGCGGCAGCCAACTGCTTCTCCAAATCTGCCTGCAACTTCTCGTCAGCAGCCTTGCGTGCATTTTGCTCAGCCTGCAAATCAGTTGCAATCGAAGTGTTGTAGGGCTCAATCAGCTTGGCGAAATTAGCACCCATCCAAGCCTCGATTGTCTTCTCAACATCCTCAACCGTCAATGCATCTTTTACGGCCTCAGCAATAACAGCATTCACCTCGGCAATCGTCAATGCATCTTCAGCCAACAAATAGGGCTTCAGCGCCTCAGCAATCGCTGCCTGCACGTTACCCTGTACCTTAGTCCATGCGTCGAAGGCTTTGAAAGCAGCATCCAGACCTTTCATGGCACCATCAACAGCATCAATCTGCTGCTGCAACTTACCATCAGCCTCCTCTACCACTTTCGTCATATCTTCCACTGCCTTTGCGATAAGGGCTTTGATGTCTTCACTCGAGAGGAATTGAGCAATATCCTCTTTCGAAGCACATTTAGCAATAGCTGCCTGGAGCTCGGCATCCGTAGCGAAAGAACCGAAATCAATAGCATTCAGAGCATCCACCGTACTCTTCAACGCATCGAAATCGGCTTTCAAGGCCACCTTACCTTCCAGCTCATTCAAACGGTTGTTCAAACCGTCAATGTCGTCGTCATACTTGTTACAAGCGACGCTTCCCACCATAGCCGCAATCACAGCCATGGCTAACATCTTTTGAAGAAAAGATTTCATACTGAAAAATAATTATTAATAAAAAATTGATATAGAGTTAGTAACGTTATCGTTTGCTTTCTTCCAAACCGTATCTTATATGATACGCATGGTGCAAATATAAAGACTAAACTTTGCATTAGCAATTTTTTTTGTCATTTTTTTTCGCACCTATGATTCAATATGAGATAGAAATTGTCCGAATTGCTCAAGCAATTAAACATATTCGTACCGAAAAAGGGCTATCGGTACAAGAATTGGCCTATCGATGTAACATCGAGCGTTCAAATCTCAGCCGTATTGAGGCAGGCCGCAGCAATATGACCATCAAGACGCTTTGCATCATCTGTAATGCGCTCGAGATTCAATTGGTCAACTTGCTCGGCTAATCTCCATACCTATTTATAATATTATAAGGTAATGTAACAAAAGGCGCGCTCGAGGGCGAGGCCTTTCAAGGTTGTATCTCTTCGATTGGGTCACTTTTTTGGGTCGAGTGGTGGTTTCTTTCGCGAAAAAGTGTATCTTTGTATGTTACTATCATGAAAAAACAGACCCACATGGAGTACAAACTCAATACATCGGCACGTTGTGCCGTCATCGGCCACGGCACCTGGGCTACGGCATTGGTAGGCGTATTGGCCTCCAACAAAGAGCGCGTAGGCTGGTATGTCCGCAACCCCGAGGTGCTCGAATCCTTGCTTACCGAAGGACGCAACGTGCGCTACCTGAGTGATTTGGAATTCGACCAGGAGTACATTGCCCCTTCCGACGACCTCAACGAGGTGGTGCGCAATGCCGACATCATCATCATGGCCGTTCCCTCGGCCTATCTGACCACCTTCCTCGAGCCGCTCACCGAGTCGCTCAAGGATAAGTTCATCATCTCGGCCGTCAAGGGTATCATCCCGGGCGACTACAAGACCGTCATCGAATATCTGCACGACCACTACGACTTGTCGTACAAGCAGATCGGACTCATCACAGGCCCGACCCATGCCGAAGAGGTGGCTCGCGAACGCCTCTCCTACCTAACGGTGGTCTGCACCGACTCCGAGAATGCCCAAATCGTGGGGTCGAAGTTGGCTGCACCCTACATCCACCTGAGTTACTCGCTCGACCTCTATGGCACGGAGTATGCCGCCATCCTGAAAAACATCTACGCCTTGGCTTGCGGCATGGCCATCGGTCTGGGCTATGGCGACAACTTCCTCGCCGTGCTCATCTCGAATTGCGCCAACGAGCTAACGCGCTTCCTGGAGGAGAGCTACCCCTATGAGCGCAACACGCTCACCTCGGCCTATCTGGGCGACCTGCTCGTGACCTGCTACTCGATACACAGCCGCAACCGCCGTCTTGGCCTGCTCATCGGCCACGGATGCTCGGTCAAAACGGCCCTGAACGAGATGACGATGGTGGCCGAAGGCTACTTTGCAGCCGACTGTATCCGCCACATCAACTTCCGCCACAAAATCGATATGCCGATTGCCGAAATGGTCTACCGAGTGCTCTACGAGAAGGCCTCGGCACGCAAGCAGATGAAGGCACTGACTGACAAATTAATCTAAAACACCTATACAATCATGAAAGTAGATTACGCAAAGACCGGCCTCGAGATTTCGGCCGAGATGAAAGCCAAGGCTTTGGCTGCCAACGCTCTCCTGCACTCCGGCGAGGGCAAAGGAAACGATTTTTTGGGCTGGGTGAAGCTCCCTTCGTCGATTGACGACGAGGCCCTTTCAGTCATCGAAGCGGCTGCTGCCAAGTTGCGCGAGAAGTGCGACCTGGTCATCTGCATCGGTATCGGAGGCTCCTACCTGGGGGCCAAAGCCGTGCTGGAGGCCATGGCGAACCCCTTCCAACTGCTCAAAAAGAAGCAGGAGCATCCGACCGTAGTCTTTGCCGGACAGAATATCTCGGAGGACTATATCTACAACCTGATGGAGGCCGCCCAAGAGCATGAGGTGGGTGCCATCGTCATCTCGAAGTCGGGTACGACGACCGAGCCGGCGATTGCCTTCCGCATCATCAAAGCGGCTTTGGAGGCTCGCTATGGCAAGGCCGGTGCTGCCGAGCGCATTGCTGCCGTAACGGACAAGGCTCGTGGTGCCTTGAAGACCCTGGCTACGAATGAGGGCTACCCCACCTTTGTGATTCCCGATGACGTAGGTGGTCGTTTCTCGGTGCTGACCCCCGTAGGTCTGCTGCCGCTGGCTGTTGCCGGTGTCGATATTCGCGCGTTGGTGAAGGGTGCCCAGCAGATGGAGGCCGCAACGGCCGAGGGCGTGGCGTTCGAGGAGAATCCTGCCGCCATCTATGCCGCCGTGCGCAACCTGCTCTATGCCGATGGCAAGAAGATCGAGATTCTCGGTTCGTATGAGCCGCAGCTGCAATACATCAACGAGTGGTGGAAGCAGCTCTATGGTGAGTCGGAGGGCAAGGAGGGCAAGGGTATCTTCCCGGCCAGCGTAACGCTGACGGCCGACCTGCACTCGATGGGTCAGTACATTCAGGAGGGCGAGCGCACGCTCTTCGAGACCATCATCTCGGTAGCCGAGCCCAAGCACAAGGTCATCGTAGAGGCTGACGAGGAGAACCTCGACGGTCTGAACTTCATGGCCGGCAAGCGCATCTCGGAGGTAAACCGCATGGCCGAACTTGGCGTGCAGTTGGCTCACGTGGATGGTGGCGTGCCGAACATCCGCATCGAGATTCCGACCATCAACGAGGAGACCATCGGCGGCCTGCTCTACTTCTTCGAGAAGGCGTGTGGCATCAGCGGCTACATCCTCGGTGTCAATCCGTTTGACCAGCCGGGCGTTGAGGCCTACAAGAAGAATATGTTTGCCCTCTTGGACAAGCCGGGCTATGAGGAGGCTTCGAAGGCCATCAAGGCTCGTCTGTAACAGACATACCGCTCTCAAAAAAAACTCGGAAGGTGATGCACCTCCCGAGTTTTTTGGTATTGTATGTGCATCATCTCCCTTTCCCGACTCATGCGTAGGGGCCATGGAGAATGAGAACACGACTGATATTGATATTGTTGCTCTTTGTAGGGTCTGTCGGCATGCTCGGCTGGATGTACTACGCGGTTACACGTCCCGTTTTAGAGCGTGTCAACCACCGGGATGTGGAGGTGTTGGCCGACCTCGACGATTGCTGCCGCCGCAAACATATCAAATCGGCCCAGTACGACCACTTCGCGGCCATTGCCGAGGAGGAAGCACACCTCTCGGCCGCCCGTCTTTTCCGTGCCATGGCGCACTCCGAGCGGGTGCAGGAGGCGCAATGTGCGCTAATTATCACCAAACTCGGAGGTCGCTATCAACCTCCCGGACGCATGCTGCTCTTTCGGGGCACCACCGCAGGAAATATTCAGCGCAGTATCCACTACGAAGCACGCAGTGCCGACTCGACGCATCGTGCCCGTATTGCACGCAACCTGCACGCCGGCAATCGGCTTGCTGCACGCATGCTCATCTGGGCCTCGGCGGCCGATCTGCGCCACCGATGGTTTCTTGAGCACCTCAACGGTTTCTCGAACGAGGGAGGTTTTTTCGTCTGCCCCGAATGTGGGAATCTCTATACGACCAGCCACTGCGACCGATTTTGTCCCCACTGCCTGACCGATGCACGTCGATTTATCTTCGTTCGATAGCGCAAAAACAAGGGTGTGTTCCACTCTTTTTTTTGGAACACACCCTTTTTAGTGTAACGCGTGGTGATTTTCGGCTTGCGCTTACTTCTTCTTCAAGAAGTCGAAGGTCGAAATCTTCACCTCCTCTTCATGGCCGTCCGCATAAATAATGCGCTCGGCCTTTTTGCGTGAGATGGTGTAGGTCGGGCCATCGAGGAAGCCGGCCTTCTTATACTCAATCTCCTTTTGGCCAACCCGAATCACCTTGCACTGAATATCCTGCCCGGGGGCAATGATGATATCCCACCCCGTATTGTTGGCATAGATCACCGGCTGCGGAGCCGAGGGGGCAGGTTGTTGATACGCCGGCTGACTTGCAGGTGCCGGAGCAGGAGCAGGTGCTTGCGCCCGAGTCGGAGCCTGATAGGTCGGTGCGGGTGCAGCCTTTGGAGCCGGTGCCTGATAGGTCGGGGCAGGAGCTGTTTTCACAGTCGGTGCGGGTGCAGGTGCAGGAGCGGGTGCAGGAGCGGGTGCGGGAGCGGCATCGGCTGCCACCAAACGGGTATTCGGGGCTGCACCGATATTCGAGGTTGCTCCCTTGGTCGGCTGCGGAGCCTCATAGATACCTCCGGCATAGGCATCCTCCTCCAAACGATAGAAGGCACGCCACACACCGGCTGCATCGCTACCCTTCATATAGGGAACTGCATAGAGGGTCGAAATCTTACCACCCTTACGGCTACGGCCAAAGGGCGACGCAATGATGGCCAGCGAACCGGCCGTGCTACCCTTGCTCTCTTTCAGACCCACCGTGCGCAACACATAGACCGTTTTATTCTTCTTGCCACCGGTCATCTGCTCCAGCGTCGACGACATCCACGGAATGGGCTGATTCTTATCCCAGGTTACCTTATCACCTTTGACCTGCTGGATTACCTCACGCAGAGCCATCATGCGATCCTGATCGTAATTATCGAGGGCCTCTTCGCCACCCAAAGCCACAATCCACGCATCATACACCTCATTGACCGAAGGGAGATACCATCCCGGGCCCAACGAGCGACACCACTCGTAGGCCGGGAACGACCCACCATATTGCGCTTTGTACTGCTCTATGGCCTGCATATTGGCACGACCATCGCTCGGATGGCTGGCCATCGGCGGATTTTGCAACTCCTTATTCTCGTAGTAGCGTTCGTTGCAGCTGCCGAGCGACATCAGCACTGCCGGGCGGCCATCGGCTGTCGTCTTCACGACAATACCACGCACCCCACCACGGTCATAGAGTTGCCCCACCTGTTGCGCCTCCATGGTTGTTATCGCACCCACCAACATGGCGATGCACATCATCCACTTTTTCATTCCGATTCGTGTTTATATCAATCAAATCAAAGAAGAGGGAGCCACACACGACACCCTCTTCCATTGGACCTATCTAAAAGGTGCCTCGACCAAGATGAATTACTCCTCCTCGTCGGCCTCCTTCATCGTATGGTAGACGTTCGTCACGTCGTCATCCTCCTCGAGACGCTCCACGAGTTTCTCGATCGACTCACGGCCCTCGGCATCGAGCTCCTTCGTATCGGTCGGGATGTAAACACCCTCACCCGAAACAATCTCGTAGCCCTGGTCATCGAGCCACTTCTGGATACCGCCAAACGACTCATAAGCGGCATATACCGTGATGCCATCCTCCTCGGCGTAGAACTCGTCAACACCCAGGTCAATCATCTCCAACTCGAGCTCCTCGGGATCAACACCCTCCGCAGCACGGAACTTGAAGACGCACTTATGCTCGAACATGAAGGCTACCGAGCCGCTGTTACCGAGCGTACCGCCACACTTGTTGAAGTGCATACGCACGTTGGCTACCGTGCGGTTGGTGTTATCCGTTGCGGTCTCCACCAGGAAGGCGATGCCGTGTGCACCATAACCTTCGTATACCACCTCCTTATAATCGGCCGAATCCTTCTCCGTAGCGCGCTTGATGGCACGCTCGACATTCTCCTTGGGCATGTTCTCCGCCTTGGCGTTCTGAATCAACAGACGCAGGCGGGTATTGGCCGAAGGATCGGGACCTGCTGCCTTCACGGCGATTTCGATCTCTTTACCCAGCTTCGTAAATACGCGGGCCATGTGACCCCAGCGCTTCATCTTTCTCGCCTTGCGATACTCAAATGCTCTTCCCATACTATTTTATTCGTTTATATTTTCGTTCGTGTCGCAAAATTACACAATTAAAAACGAAAAATGAAAATTAAACCTGAAAATTCGTATCTTTGCTCAAACCTTATCGTTATGACCATGAAAATAGGAGCACGATTTGACCACTTCAACATCGATGTACAAGACCTCAACCGCAGCATTGCCTTCTACGAAAAGGCACTCGGCTTGAAAGAGGTTCGCCGCAAGAAGGCCGAGGACGGCAGTTACGAGATTGTCTTTATGGGGGATGATACGACCAACTTCATGCTCGAACTGACGTGGCTGCGCGATCATGCCGACCGCCCCTTCGAGTTGGGCGAAAACGAGAGTCACCTCTGTCTGCGTGTCGAGGGGGACTACGAGGCGTTGCGCGAATACTACCGCGAGATGGGGTGTCTCTGCTACGAGAATCACCAGATGGGGCTCTACTTCATCAACGACCCCGACGATTATTGGATTGAGATTCTGCCCGTGAGAAGATAAAGACAGGCATACTCCGATGTGGAAAAGTTATCTCTATCTGGCTGCCGCCATTGTGTGTGAGGTAGCGTGGGCTGTGCTGCTTAAATACACCGAGCAGTTCACGCGCCCGTGGGCTACCATAGTAACGCTCATCACCTATCTTGGAGCCCTCTACTTCCTGACCCTCACCGTCAAAACGATGCCGGTGGGTGTCGCCTACGCCCTCTGGGCCGGCTCGGGCATGGTGCTCATTGCCCTGTTGGGTGTGGCCCTGCACAAAGAGCAGTTGGATCTGCCGGCTGTCATCGGTCTGGTCCTGATTTTGGCAGGAGTTTTAATCATCAACCTCTTCTCCAAATCGGTTACCCACTAAACACACAGCGACCACCCTATCACCTTGCTTGGCCTAAAATTTGCGCACACAGACCTTGTGCGTAAAGGACTTTTTCATTGGGATTTGATTGCAGCGAACATCTTGTTCGGTGCCAATTTTTCATTCTACGTATCGCTCATCCGCAACTACCTCGATTTCAGGCTCCTATTTCTCCTGCAGGTGTTGGTTGCCGCCCTCTTTTTCATCCCCGGAGCACTCTTCTCACCCCGCACCTACCGCCTCTCATGGCACGATGCCTTGCGGATTCTGCTCGTCTCCATACTGGTTGTCTACGGATGGATGTATCTATTGCTGTGGGGCTCCTCCTACACCTCCCCCATCGATGCCGCCATCATCGCCACCCTGGGGCCCGCCTTCACCCTCTTCATCGACCGCCTGCTCCACCGACACGACCCCTTCAACCGCTCACGCATCATCGGCGTGGTGGCTATCTTCATCGGAGCCTGGTTGTTGATTTTCGACAAAGGATTTGTCCTGACCCACGGGTCACGCGGATGGGGAAATTTGTTGGTCCTGGGAGCCGTCGTAGCGATTGCCGCCAACACGGTGCTCATCAAGCCACAACTCGAACGACTCGGCACACGGGTGGTTATGGGGTGGTACTACTTCATCGGAGTGCTCATCACCTACCCCTTTTTCGGGCAATACCTCCACCCGCTCGATCTATTGAAACTCCCCTTCGGAGCCCTGTTAGAATTGGGGTATGTACTCCTACTCGGCACGGTTTGGCCGATGTGGTTGCTCTATCGGGGCACGGAGCATCTAACGGCCGTACACACGGCCCTCTACCGCTACATCCAGCCCCTCATCGCCGGTGCTTTGGCCCTCTACCGCCACCAAGCCTCGTTCGACGCCACGAACATCACCGCCTTGGTGTTGATTTTCATCGGCATCGTCCTGACGGTCATCGGCTACCAGGCCGGACTGAAAGCCCTTAGCGGATTACACGTACCTCACCCCCTTCGCCGAAGGCGATAATCGAGGAGGGTTTACCGGTCGGCCGCCCCTGAAAGCGAGGATGAACGACATAGTCGACCCCTTCGACGATTTCGCGGGCTACATCAGCAAGCCCTTTCGGGGTCTTCTCGCCCGAGATATTGGCCGAGGTCGAGACCAGCGGCCGACCCAGTCGCCGCAGCACCTGCCGACAAAACTCATGGTCGGGGACACGCACCCCAAGCGTACCCTCATCGGGAATCAGATTCGGTGCAACCCCCACAGCCCCGGGCAGGATGAGCGTCAGGGGCGATGTCGCCATCTCCATCACCTCGAAGGCGATGCCCGGAGCGCGATTCACATAGCGGACGATCTGCTCGGCCGAATGGCACAACACAAGCATGGCGTGTTTGTTTTCGCTCTGCTTCAACGCATAGATACGGGCAACAGCCTCCTCATTCGTGGCATCACATCCGATGCCCCACACCGTATCGGTCGGATAGAGAATCAGCCCGCCTCGTTTCAGCACCTCGACCGTCTCCTCCACGGCCGCCTTCATCGCAGCCGTAGGTTGTTGGGGTTGGGGACGCTGTGCGCGCTCCTCATCACGATTATTTCTCATGTTCAGTCGTTTGTTTCGTTAAACCATGCTCTTCGGCCAGCCGCTCCATCAGTGCGTAGGCGGCCTCATATTCATTCGGAATCTCGCCATCGAGGATGGCATTTTTGATCTGCTCCTTAATCTCGCCAATGGCCCGACACGGAGGGATTCCATAGGTCTGCATGATGATTTCGCCCGTAATCGGCGGTTGGAAGTTGCGGATGCGGTCGCGCTCCTCCAAATCCTTCATCTTACGGCGTACCAACTCAAAATTTTTCAGGTAACGCTTCACCTTGGCATCGATACCCGATGTGATGTCGGCCTCGCACAGGAGCATCAGTTGCTCGACATCATCACCCGCCTCAAAGAGCAGACGACGCACCGCCGAATCGGTCACCAAATCCTCCGACAGGATAATCGGGCGCAGGTGAAGAAAGACGAGTTTCTGCACGAACTTCATATGCTCGTTCATCGGCAGTTTCAGTTGGCGGAAAATCGGGGGCACCATCTTCGAGCCGACCACCTCGTGGCCATGGAAGGTCCAACCGATTTTGGGGTCATACCCCTTCGTGCGGGGTTTGCCAATATCGTGCAAGATGGCCGCCCAGCGCAACCAGAGGTCATCGGAACGTCGAGCCACATTATCCAGCACTTTGAGCGTATGCACGAAATTATCCTTGTGTGCATGTGCGCCTCGTCGCTCGACCCCCTTCAAAGCCTCCATCTCGGGGAAGATTTGTTTGAGCAACCCCGACCGTTCGAGCAGTTCGAAGCCCATCGATGGCACAGGCGAAAGGACAATCTTATTTAGTTCGGTAATGATACGTTCGCGCGAAACGATAGCCATTCGTTCGACATTCCGCTCAATAGCCTCAAAGGTCTCCTCCTCAATCATGAAGCCGAGCTGCGAGGCAAACCGCACGGCACGCATCATGCGCAAGGGGTCATCCGAGAAGGTGATGTCGGGGTCACACGGGGTGCGAATCAGGCAATCCTCCATATCCTCCATCCCCCCAAACGGGTCTACCAATTCACCGAAACGCTCTTCGGAAAGCGACCATGCGAGGGCATTGATCGTGAAGTCGCGACGGTATTGGTCATCTTCGAGCGTTCCGGCCTCAACCTGCGGCTTACGCGAATCACGCGTATAACTCTCACGTCGCGCCCCGACAAACTCCACCTCGATGCCATCACGGGTGCGCAACATCGCCGTGCCGAAGGTCTTGAAAATCGACACCTTGGTCTTCAGTTCACGCCCCAAGGCTTCGGCCAACGCCACCCCGCTGCCGACCACCACGACATCAATATCGGTCGACGGGCGACGGAGATAGTAGTCGCGGACATACCCACCCACGACATAGGCATCGACCCCCTGCTCACGAGCCAGGCGGGCGATACGGCGAAATATCGGATGCGAAAGTGGCACGCAGGAGGGCTATTTAAGTTGTTGTTGATAGCGACACACGGTCTCCTCCAATCCGAGGTAGAGGGCATCGGCAATCAGCGCATGGCCAATCGACACCTCATCGGTCCAGGGAATACGTTCGTGGTAGTAGGCCAGATTCTCGAGCGAGAGGTCGTGGCCTGCATTCAGCCCCAACCCCTGACGGCGAGCCTCCTCGGCAGCCGCCACAAAGGGGGCTATAGCCTCCTCACGGCCGCCTCCGTATAGACGGGCATAGGACTCCGTGTAGAGCTCCACGCGGTCAGCCCCACACGCCTTGGCCCCGGCCACCATCGCCGGATCGGGATCGACGAAAATCGACACCCGGATGCCCTTTTCATGGAAACGAGCCGTCACCTCGGTCAGGAACGCACGGTGCTGCATCGTATCCCAACCGGCATTCGAGGTGAGGGCATCGGGGGCATCGGGCACGAGCGTCACCTGTGCCGGCATCACCTCCAGCACCAAGTCGATGAAGCTCGGAATGGGGTTTCCCTCGATGTTGAGTTCGGTCGCAATGACCCGCTTCAAATCCCGCACGTCGTCGTAGCGGATGTGGCGTGCATCGGGACGCGGATGCACCGTAATACCATCGGCACCAAAACGCTCGATGTCGAGGGCTGCCTGCACCACATTGGGGCAGTTACCGCCACGCGAATTGCGCAAGACGGCAATCTTATTGATGTTTACGCTTAACTTTGTCACAATTTCGTTATATTTGCAGTGGTAAAGTTACTCATTTTTTTGTTTCGAGCCGATGAAAATCCTACTTTTTTCCCGTCAAGGACTCAAACACAGCAGCGAAGAGCTCGCTGCGTTGCGTGATGCGGCACACCAATTCGGATTCGAGTATGCTGTAAACGAGGAGTTTGCAGCCATCCTTGCCGAACAAATCGGGTGGAAAATTCCACTCGCATCCCAATATCGATTCACGGTCGGCCCGCAACCTGCCGGAACGGTAATGGTCTGCTATGGCGGCGATGGCACCCTCCTCGAGGGAGTACACCGTCTCGGCCACGAACCCATCCCCGTGCTGGGCATCAACGCCGGACATCTGGGATTCCTGACCAGTGCTCCCAACGAAGGACTCAAGGCCCTCTTTGCGGAGGTTGCCGCAGGGCATCTTCAGGTCGAGCGACGCACCCTGCTCCACGTCAGTGGCGATTTTGCCGAGCAACCCGACTCTTCGTTGGCACTCAATGAGTTCTCGATTCAGCGACATGGAGCCGGCATGATTTCGGTCGAAACGTATGTCGACGAGCAGATGGTCGCCACCTACCACGGCGACGGGGTCATCGTCTCGACCCCTACCGGCTCGACGGCCTACGCCTTGAGTGCCGGTGGCCCGGTTGTGGCTCCGGCATGCGCCTGCCTCGTCATCTCACCACTGGCTCCGCACAACCTGACGATGCGCCCCGTGGTCATCCCCGACACGAGCCACATCCGTCTGCGCATCCGCATGCGCCACAACGAAGCCTTCGCCACACTCGACAACCGCTCCTATGCCGCAGGCAAGGATGCCACCTTCGAAATCCGCAAGGCTGAACACGCAATTTTCCTGGCCGTACCGCACAATATCTCCTTCTACGACACGTTACGCAATAAGATGATGTGGGGTCTTGACCCGCGCAGCTAAGCCAACTAATGCAAAAATCGGGAAAGAAAGCGCAGAAAACTCCTGTTATTTCATTTTTTATCCCTATATTTGCACCCTATTATGAGCCTCGAAGAACGTATTCCACAACACGTCGCCATCATCATGGATGGAAACGGTCGTTGGGCCCAGTTGCGCGGTAAAGAGCGCGCCGAAGGGCACATGGCCGGTGTAGAGCCGATACGCACCTGTATCAAGGCTGCTATCAAGCATGGTGTACGCTACCTGACCTTCTACGCCTTCTCGACCGAAAACTGGGGTCGCCCCACGGCCGAGGTCGAGGCGTTGATGGAGTTGCTGTGCCGTTGCATCATTCAGGAGACCCCCGAATTGAAGGCACAAGGAGTACGTGTCCGTATCATCGGTGAGCGCACCCGTTTTTCGGAGCGTGTGCGCAGTTTCCTCGACCAAATCGAGCAGGAGACGGCCGAGGGAGAGAGGCTGACGATGGTCTTGGCACTGAACTACTCGTCGCGCGACGAGTTGCGCCGTGCCACCCAACGTATGGCCGCTGAGGTAGCCGCCGGCACCTTGACCGCAGCGGCTATCGACGAGCAGTGCATCGCTGCACACCTCGATACGGCCTTCATGCCCGACCCCGACCTCATCATTCGCACGAGCGGTGAGCAACGACTGAGCAACTTCCTGATGTGGCAGGCCGCTTATGCCGAGTTCTACTTTCCGGAGGTGCTCTGGCCCGACTTTACGGCCGAGGATTTCGCCCATGCTTTGGAGGTCTACGCCCAACGCAACCGGCGTTTCGGCAAATTGTAACAGCTAACGAAGATTTTTCGAAATAGATGAATTACTTGAAGAGATTAGTGATACTCGCTGCAGCGTTACTCGCAGGTCACACAACGCTGATGGCACAAGAACCGGCCGTGGCAGAAGCGGCTGACAGCGTGGCTACGGCTCCGGCCTTTGCCCACGATGCTCCGATGTTCGAGCGCACAAACAGTCAGCAACTCTACTATGTCCGCAAAATCAACATCACCGGATTGGAGCACCTCGATGGCAACATCATCAAGGCCTCGGCCGGATTGGTCGAGGGCGACTCGATTTACCTGCCGAGCAACTTCATCTCGAATGCCATTACCCGCTTGTGGAGCCAGCGTCACTTTGCCGACGTGAAGATTGGTGCCGACATCGAAGGCGACAGCATCGACCTGCAGGTCTACCTCAAAGAGCGTCCGCGTGTCTACGAGTGGAAATTCGAGGGCATCTCGAATGGCAAAAAGAAGGACCTGATCGAAAAACTCAAACTGCGTCGTAACAGCGAGCTCTCGGATTATGTGCTCGACAAGAACCAAAAGTTAATCAAGGATTATTGGAAGGAGAAGGGCTTCCGCAATGCCGAGGTGACATGGCGCATCGACCAGGATTCGGCTCGTGCACAATATGCTACGGTAACCTTCATCATCGACAAGAAGGAGCGTGTGAAAATCGGCAAGATTAACTTCATCGGCAACGAGGTGTTCCCGGCCAAACGTCTGCGCCGCACCTTCAAGAAGACCCACCAGAAGAGCATCAACTTCTTCAAGGGCACGAAACTCAACGAAAAGGAGTATGCCGAGGATAAGGAGTTGCTCATCGACTTCTACAACTCGAAGGGCTATCGCAATGCCACGATTCTCCGCGACTCGATCTATCCCACGGCTGAAAACCGCATCGCCATCGACCTCAATGTCTCGGAGGGCAACAAATACTACATCCGCGATGTCTCGTGGGTCGGCAACTCGGTCTACTCGACCGAAGATTTGCAGAACCGCTTTGCCGTGAAGAAGGGCGACACCTACGACAAGAAGTCGATGCACAAGCGTCTCGGTATCGGTCGTGAGGAGAACCCCGAAGATATGTCCATCAAGTCGATGTATCAGAACAGCGGTTATCTGATGTCGCAAATTGAGCCGGCCGAGACCATCATCGGAGCCGATTCGATTGACATTCAGGTCAAGGTCTTCGAGGGTAAGCAGTTTACCATCAACGAGGTGGGCATCACCGGCAACCAGCGTGTCGACGACGAGGTGATTCGCCGCGAACTCTACACCCGCCCGGGCGAGTTGTACGACCGCTCGATGCTCATGCAGACGATCCGCATGCTCGGCCAGATGGGCCACTTCAACCCCGAGGCCATCATGCCCGACATCAAGCCTGTATCCAACGAATTGGTGGATGTCAACTGGCCGCTCGAGGAGCAAGCCTCGGACCAGTTCAACATCGCCGGTGGTTGGGGCTCGGGTACCTTTGTCGGCTCGGTCGGCATCACCTTCAACAACCTCTCGATTAAGAACACCTTCAAGAAGGGAGCCTGGCGTCCCTATCCGATGGGACAGAACCAACGTCTCTCGCTCTCGGCACAGACGAACGGTACCTACTACAAAGCCTTCTCGTTCAGTTTCACCGACCCCTGGGTGGGTGGCAAGAAGCCTAATTCGCTGACCATCTCGGCTCACTGGTCGGAGCAGAACAACGCCTACTACGTATGGCAGACCTCGACGATGCACTTCCGCACGTTCGGTGTGGCCGTCGGTTTGGGTAAGCGTCTGACGTGGCCCGACCCCTACTTCACCCTCTATGGTGAGGCCAGCTACGAGCGTTACAACCTGAAGAACTGGAACTCGTTTGTCATGTCGAATGGTAACGCCAACCTCTTCTCGCTCAAATTGGTCTTCGGACGTAACTCGGTCGACCAGCCCATCTATCCGCGTCGTGGTTCGGATTTCAGCATCTCGGTGCAGGCTACGCCCCCCTACTCGTTGTGGGATGGAAAGGATTATGCCGACGAGTCGATGAGCGACAGCGAGCGTTACGAGTGGATCGAGTTCCACAAATGGCAGCTCAAATCGCAGTGGTTCCAAGCCCTCACGCCCAACCAAAACCTCGTCCTGATGGTGAAGGCCGAGATGGGTTATCTGGGTCATTACAACAAACACAAGACCTCGCCCTTTGAGCGATTCGAGGTCGGTGGTGACGGTATGTCGGGTTACAACATCTACGGTATCGACATCATCTCGATGCGTGGTTACGAGGATGGTGCCCTCGACCCCGTGAACGACTACTACTCGATTGCCTATAATAAATATACGGCCGAGTTGCGCTATCCGGTCATCCTGAAGCCCTCGTCGCAGATTTATGTACTCGGATTCCTCGAGGGTGGTAACGCCTTCGACTCGTGGAAGTCGTTCTCGCCCTTCAAGATTAAGCGTTCGGCCGGTTTCGGTGTGCGCCTCTATCTGCCGGTGGTGGGTATGCTCGGCATCGACTGGGGTTACGGCTTCGATGCTCCGGCCGGCCAGACCGACAAGAGCGGCAGCCAATTCCACTTCGTCATGGGTCAGCAATTCTAATATAGATAATAAAATAAGGTATTCCGACGTTCTCTTTGCAGGTACGCTTCTTGCAAACCGAAAAAAGAATTACGTTACACATAAAAGAAACGCGTTATGAAACAGTTGATTTTCACGGTGGCCCTGCTCCTCATGGGAATTGCAGCCACAGCTCAGAACACCATCGTTGTCAATAGCGAGAAGATTTTCAAATCGATTGCCGCTTACAACACGGCTATCGCCGAATTGGATAAGTTGGCCGAGCAATATCAACAGCAGGTAGATACGAAATTTGCCGAGGTCGAGGAGCTCTATAACAACTACCAGAGCCAGCGCGCACAACTCAGTGCCGCCACCCGCCAGAATTTCGAGCAGGTGATTCTGCAAAAGGAGCAGGAGGCTACGGAGTTCCAGGAGTCGCTCTTCGGCCAGGAGGGCACCTTGATGAAGAAGCGTGTTGAGTTGATCAAGCCGATTCAGGAGCGCGTCTTCAAGGCCATCGAAGCCTATGCCAAGCAGGTGGGAGCCGAAGTGGTTATCGACTCGTCGAACAACCCCACCCTGCTGTACAACACAGCCTCGGTGGAGCGCACACAACAGTTGATCGACAGCCTGAAATAGCAAACAACAATTCATCAAAAAATAATCACTACAAACAACTATGAAGAAAGTATTGAAACTGACCCTCGCGGTCGCTATGGTGCTGAGCAGCACGACGCTCTTTGCACAGAAACTGGGTCGCATCAACTCGCAGGAGGTGATTCTCGCCATGCCCGAGACGAAGGAGATGCAGACCAGCCTGCAGGCCGTACAGAAGGATTGGGAGGAGAATCTCGAGGCTATCAACGTCGAGTTCAACAACAAGTTGCAGGAGTTCCAGAAGAACCTCAACACGATGTCGGATGCCGTACGTCAGATTAAGGAGAAGGAGCTCAACGATCTCCGCACGCGTGGTAACGAGTTGCAGCAGATGGCCCAGCAGGACCTCGGCAAGAAGGAGCAGGAGCTGATGACGCCGATTGTCGAGAAGGCACAGAAGGCTATCCAGACCGTCAGCAAGGCAGGTGGCTACACGGCCATCTTCGAGAGCGGCTCGCTGATTTACTTCGACGAGGCTACGATGACCGATATTACCCCCCTCGTAAAGAAGGAGCTGGGTATTACGGAGACGGCTACACCGGCTGCACAGTAAACGACCACAGAAGTCGCTTGTTTCACAACAGTCCAACCTTTCGGGTTGGACTGTTTTTTTTGCAAAAAACTTCTATTTTTTCTTGATAAAAATCCTAATAAAATTCGTACCTTTGTAGAGGTGTAACCCACCCTCGAAAACCGAGGCGTCGCAGGAACACATCAATCAACTGATATATAATAAGTTAAACCATATAGGGCACACATTTCGCAGATGGGTATTTTTTCATTGACACAGGAGTTGGCGATTGACCTTGGAACGGCCAATACGCTCATTATTTACAACGGCAAGGTGGTGGTTGACGAGCCGTCGATTGTCGCATTGGATGTACATACGGGTCGCCTGATTGCCGTGGGCGAGCAGGCACAGAAGATGCATGGTAAGGAGAACCCCAACATCAAGACTATCCGTCCGCTCAAAGAGGGTGTGATTGCCGACTTCAACGCTACGGAACTCATGCTGCGCAGCTTGATTAAAAAGGTGAAGACCTCGGGGTCGTTGTTTGCCCCGTCGTTGCGCATGGTTATCTGTATTCCCTCGGGTTCGACCAACGTCGAGATTCGTGCCGTGCGCGACTCGGCCGAGCATGCCGGAGGTCGCGAGGTCTACATGATTTACGAGCCGATGGCGGCTGCTTTGGGTGCCGGCCTCGATGTCGAGGCTCCCGAAGGCCACATGGTCATCGACATCGGTGGTGGTACGTCGGAGATTGCCTGCATCTCGTTGGGTGGTATTGTCTGCTCGGAGTCGATTAACGTAGCAGGAGACGTCTTCACCTCAGACATTCAGAACTACGTTCGTCAGCAACACAGCATCCGCATCGGTGAGCGCACAGCCGAGTCGATTAAGATTGCCATCGGTGCAGCCATATCGGAGTTGGAGGAGGAGCCCGAAGATTATGTCGTTACGGCACCCAACATGCTCACGGCACTGCCGCAGACCGTCAAACTCTCGTATAGCGAGATTGCCTACGCCCTCGAGAACTCACTCGTGAAGTTGGATGACGCCTTGATGAAGGTACTGGAGTCGATGCCCCCCGAGTTGTATACCGACATCGTCAAGAATGGTATCTACCTGACCGGAGGTGGCGCGTTGATTAAGGGTCTGGACCGTCGTCTGAATGCCAAGACCGGCATCCCGGTACACATTGCCGAAGACCCATTGCGTGCCATCGTGCGTGGTACGGGAGTCGCACTGAAGAATATCAATCGCTTCTCGTTCCTGATGAGATAACACCAAACAAGGGGATTGCGAGCTTACTGAAAGCCCGCAATTCTTTTCTCTGGCCATGCGTAAACTTGTCGAATTTATCCGAGCGGTCTATGTAGCTGTGCTCTTTGTCTTACTGGAGCTCACAGCCTTGAGTTACTATGCCCGCTCGACCGCCTACACCGAGGCACGGCTGTTGGTGCAGTCAAACCGTATCGTCGGAGGATTGCATCAAGCTGTGAGTGGCGTGGGCAACTTCTTCTCACTCGGAAAGAAGAATCGCCAGCTGACGCAGCGCATCGCTCAACTCGAGGAGCAGTTGGCCCGTTACCAGGAGGCAGCAACCGAAGTAGCCCTCCAAGAGGAGTTACGCAACCTTGGCTCGTCGCAATACCGCATGATGGCAGCCGCGGTAGTCGGCAATTCGGTGGGTCGCTCACGCAACTACATCACACTGAATCGGGGGCGTGGCGATGGCGTATTGAGCGGCATGGCTGTTACTACGCCGGAAGGAGCCATTGCCGGTTATGTGGTGGATTGCTCGGAGCGTTATGCCGTGGCGATATCGATTCTCAACAGCTCGTTCCGTGCCAGTGGCACGATTGAAGGCGGCAACCACTACGGCTCACTCTCGTGGGATGGCACGAGCCCACACCACATCCTGCTCGAGGAGTTGCCGAAATATGCCGAGCCGAAACCGGGCGACCGCATCGTTACGACCGGCTTTGAGTCCTATTTTCCGAAAGGGTTGCTGATTGGTACGGTCGAAGAGGCTCAGCTCGATGCCGTAGGCACCTCCTACACCGTGCGGATTCGTTTGGCAGCCGACCTCAACACGATGAGCAATCTGGTGTTGATCGAGAACCTCGACCAGGGCGAAATCGACAATCTGCAACACAGCGAAGCGATTCGAGAACTTGAAATGAACTAACCCCATGCATCGTACACCCTCCTACATACTCCTCTTCATCGTGATGGCGTTGTTGCAGATCTTTCTCTTCAACAATTTGGCCATCAGCACCTTCTTTTGCCCGTTGGTCTACCTCACCTTCCTGGTGCTGTTGCCCCTGGAGAGCACCCCTATTCTGATGCTGGGGCTGGGACTTTTGATGGGTATTGTGATGGATGCCACGATGGGCATTGCCGGCATCAATACCATTGCGACGCTTCCGGTGGCCTTTCTGCGCCCCAACATCATCCGTCTGCTCTCGGCTCGCGATGATATGCGCGATGATGGCCTCCCCTCGCCCGAGCGAATGGGTAAACAACTCTTTTGGAGTTACGTAGTGGTGATGATCTTGCTTCACCACACGCTCTTCTTCTCGCTCGAGGCCTTGTCGTGGTATCACCTGCCACGCACCCTGCTACGCATCCTGCTCAGTAGTGCCGGCACTCTGCTGATCATAGGGTTTACCGAACGTCTCTTTACCCTCAAACTCTCCTCATCCTCTCAAATGCTATGATCGACCGCCAAGAGGGGTTTGCCCGCATGCGCACGTTGCAATTCATCGTGCTCTTTATCTTTCTGGTACTGGGGCTACGCATCGCCTACATCCAACTCTTCGATCGACAATACAAGGAGTTGGCACGCACGAATGTCATGCGCCGCGAGGTGCAATATCCGCCACGAGGCGAGGTCTTTGATCGTCGTGGGGAGTATCTGGCGCAGAGCCGTGAGTGCTATGACCTGATGGTGGTCTATCGCGAGATGGATAAGCGAGGGTTCGATACGGCCAAGTTGTGTAACATTGTCAACATCTCCAAAAAGCAGTTGCGACAGAAACTGGCCGATGCCCGCATGAGCCCCCGCATGCCTGTTTTGGTGACTAACTATGTGAACAAGGAGGACAAACTGCGTCTGGATGCAGCCAACTATCGCGGTTTTCACACCGTCTACCGCACTGTGCGCCACTATCCGCTCCATGTCGGTGGCAACCTGCTGGGCAGTCTGGGCTCTGTGTCGGAGGCTTTTCTAAAGAAAAATCCCTACTACAAACCGGGCGACTATGTCGGCATCGGCGGCGTAGAGTCGGCCTATGAGCCGCTGTTGCGTGGCACAAAAGGGGTCAAGGTGCGTGAACGTGATACCCATGGTGCCATCAAAGGCTCCTACATGGATGGTTTGTTCGACACACTCCCCGTGCCGGGCAGTAATTTGGAGAGCACGATTGATGCCCGCCTGCAGCTGTTGGGTGAGGAGCTGATGGCGGGCAAGGTAGGTGCTGCGGTCGCCATCGAACCCTCGACGGGCGAGATTCTGATGATGGTCTCGTCCCCCACGTTCGACCCTGAGGAGTTGGTCGGCCGTGAGCGCGGAAACAACTATATGAAGATGTTGCGCAACAAGCGTAACCCGATGTTCAATCGTGCCGTGAAGGGTAAATATCCTCCGGGCTCGACGTTCAAATTGGTGCAGGCACTCATCGGTCTGCAGGAAGGGGTACTGCATCCGTCGGATCGCTATCCGTGTCGTATGGGCTATACGGTGGGACGTCTGCACGTCGGATGCCACGCACACGAATCACCGGCCGACCTGCGTTTTGCCATCGCTACCTCGTGTAATGCCTACTTCTGCTACGTCTTTCGCGACATTCTCGAGAACCGAAAATATGGCGGTGTGAAGAATGGCTATGATGTGTGGAAGGAGTATGTCGAGAGTTTCGGTTTTGGGCGCAAATTGGGCTCGGACTTCCTCGATGAGGGCAACGGCTATGTGCCCGACCGTGCCTACTACGACCGCATCCACAACGGATATTGGAAATCGCTGACCGTGCTCTCGCTCTCCATCGGACAAGGAGAGTTGGGATGTACCCCGTTGCAGATGGCTAATCTGGCCGCCATCGTGGCCAATCGTGGCTACTACTACATCCCTCACATCGTGCGAAGCGTCGATGGGCGTGATTCGCTCGACCGACGCTTCTACGAGCGACACTACACGAAGGTCGACGCAAAACACTTCGAGCCGATTGTCGAGGGCATGTGGCAGGGTGTGAATGTCGGAGGTACCTCAACGGCTGCCCGCCTGGAGGGATACGACGTCTGCGGCAAGACCGGAACGGCACAGAATCCGCGTGGTAAAGACCACTCGACCTTCCTCTCGTTTGCCCCCAAGGACAACCCGAAGATTGCCATCTCGGTCTATGTCGAGAATGGTGGTTTTGGAGCCACGGTGGCTCTGCCGATCGCCTCGCTACTCGAAGAGTTGTACCTGACCGACACGATACGCCGCCCCGAATTGGTAAAACGTATCAAGGATATGAAAATCTATTACCCTGCCTATGACCGCTAATCGACACAACTCGCTGTTCGATGGAGTTGACCGCTGGGCGGTGCTGCTCTATCTGCTCATCGTCATTGCCGGATGGTTCTCTATCACGGCAGCCTCCTACGACGAGTCGGCAGCCAACCTCTTCTCGTTCTCCCACTTCTACATGAAACAGTTGGTGTGGATGGGCGCAGCCTGGTTAGTGGCTATCGTGGTCTTGCTGCTCGATGAACGCTACTACCATATGTGGGCCTATCCGGCTTACATCGGTGGTTTGTTGCTCCTCCTGGGGGCATTGGCTTTTGGTAAGGAGGTCAACGGTGCCAAGGCGTGGTTCGAGTTTGGGTCGTTCCGTGTTCAGCCGGTCGAATTTGCAAAAATCGCCACGGCATTAGCCGTAGCGCGTGTCATGAGTGAATATTCGTTCTCGATTTCGCGCACGGGCGATTTGATTAAGATTGGCTTTATCATCTGTCTCCCACTCTTCATCATCATCTTGCAGAACGATACCGGCTCGGGTATTGTGCTCGGCTCGTTCCTCTTTGTCTTCTACCGCGAGGGGCTGAATAAATGGCTTTGTATCCCCGTGTTGCTCGTAGCGGCACTCTTCATCGCCTCGTTCCTGCTCTCCCCGATGGCACTGCTCATCCTGCTCATTCTGATATGCACGGGCTCGGAGATGATGGTCAGCGGGCAGATTCGCTCACGCCTTATCTTCTTGGCTGCACTCTTCCTCTCGGCTCTTCTGCTCTTCAGTCTCGGAGCCCTCGTTTCCCCGGGACGGTTGGATGGCTATGAGGCATTGCTTATCGTGAGCATCGCAGCCTCCATCGGCGTTGCCGTCTACGCCTTCCGCGCCAACCTTGCTTCGACCTTCCTTACGCTGGCCCTCTTCGTTGGCTCGGTGGTCTTCCTGCCGACGACCAACTACCTCTTCAACTCGGTCTTGAAGGCTCACCAACGCGAACGCATCTTGAGTTTCCTGGGTGTCATCAACGACCCGCGAGGAGCCGACTTCAACGTCAACCAGGCGAAGATTGCCATCGGCTCGGGCGGTCTCTTCGGGAAGGGATTCCTGCAAGGCACCCAAATTAAAAACGGCTTTGTACCTGAACGGCATACCGACTTCATCTTTTGCACCGTGGGCGAGGAGTGGGGCTTTATCGGTACCTCGATCATGTTGGGGTTGTTGTGCCTGCTCATTCTGCGACTGATGCGCATGGGCGAACGCCAGGAAGAGCCCTTTGGGCGCATCTACTGCTACTGCGTTGCTTCGATTTTGCTATTCCACGTCTTGGTAAATATCGGCATGACGGTCGGCCTGATGCCCGTGATGGGTATTCCGCTCCCCTTCATGAGTTATGGAGGTTCATCGCTCATTGCCTTTACCATACTACTCTTTATCGCCATCCGACTGGATGCCGCAACCCGTCAATTCTCCTTCCAAAAACTTTAACACCGCATGATACCCTATCATCCCAATGGTCTTTCCGTTCAGGAGGTAGAGGAGAGCCGTGCCCGACACGGTGCCAACGTCCTCACGCCCGCCAAAGACAACTCGGCCTGGGAGCTCTTGCTTGATAAGTTCCGTGATCCAATTATCCGCATCCTGCTGTTTGCGGCAGCCCTGTCGCTCATCATCGGCATCATCGAACACGATTTGACCGAGTCCATCGGCATCATTTCAGCCATCATCCTGGCGACGTTCGTCGGGTTCTGGTTTGAGTGGGATGCGCAACGTCGCTTCCGTCGGCTGAACAGCGTCAACGACGACCTGCCGGTCAAGGTGATGCGTGATGGGCAGATGTGTGAGATACCTCGTCGCGAGGTGGTCGTGGGCGACCTGGTCTGCATTGAGAGTGGGGAGACCATACCGGCCGATGGCGTGTTGGTCGAGGCGGTATCGTTGCGCATCAACGAGTCGACCCTGACCGGTGAGCCCGAGACGGAGAAGAGTGCCGATCCCACGCAATTTGACCCCGAAGCCACCTACCCCACAAACCATGCCCTGCGCGGTACGACCGTCACTGACGGCTACGGGCGTATGGTCATCACGGCCGTAGGCGATCGGAGTGAGGCAGGACGTGTCACCGAGCAGGCAACGGTCGAAAGCGGGGAGCAGACGCCGCTCAACCGCCAACTCGAACGCCTCTCGCAACTCATCGGCAAGATTGGTATCGGATTGGCTGCCGCCATCTTCATCATCCTGTTGCTGAAAGCCCTCTTTGCCGAGGCATTGCTCGCGCAGGGGTGGCTGACCATCGTTGAGCAGATTCTCGATCTCTTTATGCTGTCGGTGGCCATCATCGTGATGGCAGTACCCGAGGGTCTTCCAATGTCGATTACCTTGTCGCTGGCCATGTCAATGCGACGCATGCTGCGCACGAACAACCTCGTACGCAAGATGCACGCCTGCGAAACGATGGGAGCCGTAACGGTCATCTGTACCGACAAAACCGGCACACTGACCCAAAATCGGATGCATGTCGCCGAGATGATCCGCTACGGTGCCCTCACCGACGAGGCTTTGGCCGAATCGATTGCGCTGAACTCAACGGCCTTCCTCGATGGCGAGGGTCGGGTCTTGGGCAGTTCGACCGAAGGTGCCCTGTTGCAGTGGATGCAACAACAGGGATTCGATTATGCCCGCCTGCGCGATACAGCGACCATTCTTTCGCGCCAGACCTTCTCGACCCACACGAAATATATGGCTACGGTCATTCGCAGCGGTCGTGATGCGCAACAACTGCTCTGCGTGAAGGGAGCCCCCGAAATCGTATTGGCGATGTGCAAAACCTCCGCCCATCTGCAGGAGGTACAACAACGCCTGCTCGGATTCCAACAGCGTGGCATGCGCACGCTTGCCATCGCCTATGCTCCGACCGAGGAGCAGGAGGTGGCCGAGGCCATTGCCCACTCGACGTTGCAGTTGGCGGCCATTGTGGCGATTGCCGACCCCGTGCGTGAGGATGTTCCACCGGCCGTACACGCGTGTCTCGATGCCGGCATCCGCATCAAGATTGTCACGGGCGATACCGCCGCTACCGCCACCGAGATAGCTCGCCAGATTGGGCTCTGGGAGGAGGGTGTCGACCACGATGGCTGTCGCATGACGGGGCCCGAGTTTGCCGCAGCAAGCGACGAGGAGCTACTCGAACGCATCGACGAACTGAAGATTCTGTCGCGTGCCCGCCCCCTGGATAAGCAACGCCTCGTGCAACTTCTGCAGCGCAAAGGGGAGGTGGTAGCCGTCACGGGCGACGGCACGAACGATGCTCCGGCCCTCAACTTTGCCAATGTCGGTCTCTCGATGGGCTCGGGAACCTCGGTGGCCAAGGAGGCCTCGGATATCACGTTGCTCGACGATTCGTTTGCCTCGATTGCCACGGCTGTGATGTGGGGGCGTTCGCTCTACCGCAATATTCAGCGTTTCGTCCTCTTCCAACTCACCATCAACTTCGTGGCCATCGTCATCTGCCTGGTGAGTGCCATTGCCGGCTCGGAGATGCCGCTCACGGTGGTACAGATTCTCTGGGTCAACATCATCATGGATACCTTTGCAGCGATGGCCATGGCCTCGTTGCCCCCCTCGCGTGAGGTGATGCGCGACCGCCCTCGCCCACACAACGAGTTTATCGTGACCCGCTCGATGGGGCGCATGATTTTGGGGTGTGGCACAGCAATGATTGTCGTGCTGCTCGGCATGCTCTTCGCATGGGGCGAGCCGACGCTCTATCAGTTGACACTCTTCTTCTCGACCTTCATCTTCCTGCAATTCTGGAACATGTTCAACGCCAAGCGTTTCGAGGCTCGCCACTCGGCTTTTACCCAGCTGCACGGATGTCGGGAATTTTTCGCCATTTTAGCACTGATTTTCCTCGGGCAGCTGCTCATTGTCGAGTTCGGAGGTGAGATTTTCCGCTGCACACCTCTTGCATGGAGCGACTGGCTGCGCATCATCGGCTTCACCTCGCTCTTGGCCATTGGCGGCGACATCATCCTGACACTGACGCATCGACGCAAGGAGTAGATACAACAAAGAGGACTGTCCCACAAGGACAGTCCTCTTTTGGTTTTTAGAACGATGCTACTACTTAGAGAATCCCCTGCTCGACCATCGACTTGGCCACCTTCATAAAGCCGGCGATGTTCGCCCCCTTCATGTAGTTGATGTAGCCATCAGCCTCCGTACCATATTCGATGCAGGCCGTATGGATCGACGACATGATTTGGTGCAACTTGGCATCTACCTCCTCGGCCGTCCAATTCAATTTCTGCGAATTTTGCGTCATCTCCAGACCCGACGTAGCAACACCTCCGGCATTGACCGCCTTACCCGGACCATAGGGAATCTTCGCCTCGATGAAGGCCTCAATCGCCTCGGGACGACATCCCATATTGGATACCTCGGCCACCACCTTCACGCCATTGGCCAAGAGTTGTCGGGCATCTTCACCACTCAACTCGTTCTGCGTAGCACACGGCATGGCGATATCGACCGCCACCTCCCACGGTTTACGGCCGGCGATGAATGTCGAGCCCGGGAACTGCTCGGCATAGGGGGCTACCACATCGTTGTTCGAGGCACGCAGTTCAAGCATGTAGGCAATCTTCTCCTCATCAAGCCCCGCCTCATCATAGATATAGCCATCCGGGCCCGAGATGGTGACCACCTTGGCACCCAGCTCGGTCGCCTTCTTCGCCGCACCCCAGGCGACATTACCAAAGCCCGAGATCGCGATGCGCTGTCCGCGAATCTCCATCCCCTGCTCAGCCAACATCTGCACCAGGAAGTAAACAGCACCAAAGCCCGTTGCCTCGGGGCGAATCAGCGACCCGCCATAGGTCATGCCTTTGCCCGTCAAGACGCCCGTATTCTCTTGTGCCAGTTTGCGATACATGCCATAGAGATAGCCAATTTCACGGGCACCGACACCGATATCACCGGCCGGAACATCCGTCTCGGGGCCGATATGACGCCATAGCTCGGTCATGAAGGCTTGGCAGAAACGCATCACCTCGCGATCCGATTTCCCCTTGGGATTAAAATCCGAACCACCCTTTGCACCGCCCATCGGAAGGGTCGTCAGCGCATTCTTGAAGATCTGCTCGAAGCCGAGAAATTTCAGAATCGAAGGGTTCACCGAAGGATGAAACCGCAACCCACCCTTGTAGGGACCGATGGCATTGTTGAATTGTACACGATAGCCCGTATTGACCTGCACATCACCCCGGTCGTCGGTCCATACCACCTTGAAGGTGAACTGGCGGTCGGGCTCTACGATACGCTCGGCAATACGGTTGGCCTCAAACTCGGGATAACGATTATAGGCCTCTTCGACCGTGGTCAGCACCTCACGCACGGCCTGCAAATACTCATTCTCGCCCGGATGGCGACGCTCGAGTTCCAGCATTAATTTTTCGACATTCATGGTATGAAGTTTTTAGGTTTGTGCTATTCTCATTTACAAATATAAACTTTTTTCCGAAAAACTGATACTTTTTAGCCGAAAAAATGAGCCAACCGTCACTTTTTTATCAGCACCACCCCTCGGTTGGCACGGCCATCGACGGCCACCTCCAATGGTTCGTCGAAGTGAACCCACCGCAGGTACTCGCCCTCGTAGCACGCCTCACGAGCATCGAGCAGTTCCCGACGGAAGAGCCCCTCGCCACGGAAAGGGTTAATGGTGAGGTAGCCCACACCCAGCGACGTGACATTCTGGAAGAAGTGCGTACCCTGCGAGGGTTCGATGTCGAACTCCTTGATACCACACTCGACAATCACCTTTGCCTCCGAAATGTGCGTCCACCGCACCGGTACACCCAAGAACGGGTCCGACGAACCCCAACGCCCGGGACCTACCAGGATATAGTTGCGCTGCTCCTCCTGCATCCGACGATTCAAGGTCAGCAGCTCCTCGGCAATACGCTCGGTTACCAACGACGAGAAGTGTTCGGTCTTGACATAGACCACCTCTTGCAAATCATGCATACGGCCAATACCGAGTGCCTGCTCACCATAAATCAGCGCCTCGTCGATCGCCACCTGCTCCCAATCGATCGAACGATTATCCTGATTGTCGATGATCGGGCGAATCTGCAACAGGTTGAAAATCTTCTCCTGCCCCGCCGGGACATCCATATTGACGGCAAACTCGACCTCGACCGGACAGCGCATCTCTTCGGCTCCGATACGCAACAAATCCGCCACAATCTCCGCCAGCGGGAAGGTGTTGTATTTCAAAATGTTATTAAACGTAATCACCCGACGACCGCTATCGAACGGGCTGTCCGAAATCCGCTCGTTGTCACGATCCCACACCGAGGTCACAAAGCGGGTATGACGCAGCGAGCCAATCTCGGAAATTTTCAATCGGCGCAGGTTCACAGCATCGTCAATCGACGAGCGGAAGGAGGCCGGATTCAGGTCAAGGGCAAGCACCTCGTTTTGGGTTTCACGCAGCGCCAACTCGGGAGTCGAGGTCTGCAGCACCCGTTGGGGCGTCGCAGGCGAAAAGCGTAGCGTGCGACCTCCATCGACCACCAATTTTCCGAGTCCCATGGCGATATTGCACACGCCATCCTCGGCACGCTCATCACCAATCGGGTAGTAATTAATCGAACGGGCGACACCCGAAAGGGTCGGCAGGTAGAGGTTCTCCTGTCCCGTACCACACACCTCCTGCAAAATGACGGCCATCTTCTCCTCCGAGATAAGGTTTTGCGACGACTGGATGTAGGCTCTCGACTCGGCAAAGTAGACCGACGCATAGACACTCTTGATGGCACGTAGTACAAGGCGCAGCATCTGGTCGGCATTGGGCGTATAGGGGACCATGTAGGTCGAATAGATACCCGCAAATGGCTGAAAATGGGAGTCTTCGAGTTTCGACGAAGAGCGAATGGCCAGCGGAGTGCGCACCGTGCGAATATAGGCCTTAAGTGCCTCCTGCAGTCGCTGTGGCACCGACGAAGCGACAAACTCGGCCAAGATTTCCTCATCGGTCAGCTCCTGCGCAAGCATATCCGAAAGACCATTCTCACGGATAAAGACATCGAAATACTCCGTAGCAATCACCACCGAGCGGGGAATCAGAATACGTACTCCTTCGTATTTGTCATACTGTCGGTGCTTGATGAGCATCGAATTCATAAAGGCCAAGCCTCGAGCCTTGCCTCCGAGCGAGCCCTCACCGATACGGGCAAAAGCAACGGCATCGGTGTAGGTTTCGGTATCGAAACGGGCTACCACGCCCTGACCAAGCAGGGTACGATAGTCGCGGATAGCATTGACAATCGAACGACGATGTTCGGCCGTCGAACTGAAATGGCTTTTATCATATTGGCGGATGGCAGCCGCCAAGGGGAACAGGCCACGCGAATAGAGCCACTTCGAGAGGTGGTTCTGCGAGGTGTGGTATTCAAATGCCGCATCGGGAATCGACGCAATCATCTCCTGCATCTGCATCAAATCCTTGGCTCGCCCCACCTCGGCACCCGTAGCAGGGTCTTTGAAGATAAAGTCCCCAAAGGCAAACTCCTTTTGGATGAAGTCCCGCAACTCATGAAGCAGCGTCTTCGAGTTCTTGGCAATAAAGCCTGCACCCAACGCATAGGCCGTCTGACGGAAGTCGGTTTGCGAGGATTGCAACAGCACGGGCATCAACGGATTTTCGCTCTTAATCTGGCGACAGAGCTCGATGCCGGCATCGAGCCGTTCGCTCTCGGGCGGATCGTTGCGATGCATCACAAAGCCCACATCGGAGATGACTCCCAGCAGGTTTTTCTTATAACGACCATAGAGTTCGGTCGCCTCCTCGTAACTCGTTGCCAACAACACCTTCGGACGGGCTCGCTTGCGCAGCACCTGTTGTTGTTCGTTGAAGGCATCGCGCAAAAACTCCGTATTTTGCAACAGCAACAATTTGTAGAGTTCGGGCAGGTAGGTCGAATAGAAGCGTATCGAGTCCTCGACCAACAAGATGGCCTGCACTCCCCCTTGGAGGATATCCTCCTCGGCATTCAGCTTATCCTCCACCAGCTTGATGATGGCAATAATCAGATCCGTATTCCCATGCCAGCAGAAGATGTAATCGAGTCCCGAGCGATCTTGCTCCTCGATGCGGCGGTAAATATCCTTCGAGAAGGAGGTCATCAAGGCAACCGGAATCCCATACTTTTCGCGCACGATGCGACCAAACGAAAAGACATCCAACTCGCCCACATTATACATCGTCAGGATAAAGTCATACGAAGCATCCTGTTCCAGCCGTTCCAACGCCTCACGTGTCGAGCTGACCCTGTGCAGGGCGGGCGGATTCGACATGTTGAGTTCGATATACTCGCGGTTGATTTGCGACTCGATATGTCCGTCCTCCTCCAAAATGTATCCATCATAGGAGGAGCAAACCAACAAAATCTTGTGGATGCGGTACTTCATAAAGCGGTACTGCTCACCACCCTGTATCTTTTCGATTGTGGATTTCATCACCGATAGCCTAACTTCGTTTGTCCAAAGATAACGAAAAATCGATTGTCCGAATGCAAAAAAATACTTTTTTTCGCTACCATCGAAAGGATAACAGCGAGAAAAGCGATAAAAAACAGCTTCATTTCCCACCTTTTTTCGTATATTTGTCTGTTAATACACTTTTTTCCCGCCATGAATACACAACACTATCGTTTGGAAGAGGTGCAGACGCCGGTACAAATCAAGGCGTGGCTCGACTTTCCGAAACGGCTCTACAAGGAGTATCCCAACTGGGTATGCCCACTGGATACGGATATTGAAGAGGTCTTTGACCCGGCTCGTAACGAACTATTCCATGAGGGCGAAGCGATTCGCTGGGTTGCGCGCAATGCCGCAGGCGAGATTGTTGGACGCATTGGTGCTTTCTACAATCGCGAGAAGGCCGACATCGAGGCCAAGGTCCCCAACGGACAACCCACGGGCGGGTGCGGTTTCTACGAATCGATTGACGACCAACAGGTGGCCAACCTGCTCTTCGATGCGGCACGCGACTGGCTCAAGAGCAAAGGCATGGAGGCGATGGATGGGCCGATCAACTTCGGTCAACGTCGCGACTGGTGGGGTCTGCTGGTCGAAGGTTTCGACTATCAGCCGCTCTACAAAAACCCCTACAATCCCCCCTACTACAAGGCCTTGTTCGAAAACTACGGATTCCAAAACTATTTCAACCAAAATTCCTACAATTGGAACGTGGCTTCATCGGAGGCCTCATCACGACTTCAGACCCGCTCCGAGCGTCTTTATGCGCTCAATGCCGGCTACCACGTGAAGCCCATCGACACGCAACACCTGGATGAGGCGGCCGAAAATTTCCGCCTCATCTACAACAAGGCATGGGCTCTCTTCTCGGGTGTCAAGCCGATGGAAAAGGAGGAGGCACAGGCGATGATGAAGATGATGAAACCGATTATCGACCCGCGCATCATCTTCTTCGCCTACCAACACGACGAGCCGATTGGATTCTTCATCACGGTACCCGATCTGAACCGTATCATCGGTCGCTTTGGCGGTAAATTCGGGCTGTGGCAGAAACTGCGTCTCATGTGGGAGTTGAAGGTACGCAAATCTTGCGACCGTGTCTTCGGCATCATCTTCGGTATCACGCCCGAGGCACAAGGCAAGGGTGTCGAGTCGGCCATCATGTACGAATACCTGAAATTTGTCTACTCGCCCGACAACCAATACAAGGATATCGAGCTGGCATGGATTGGCGATTTCAACCCCGTCATGAATCGCATGATTATCAGTTACGCCGGCGCCACCTGCCACAAGGTACACACCACCTACCGCTATCTGTTCGACCGCGAGAAGGAGTTCACACGCTGTCCGCGCCTCGGCCTGAAACGAAAAGAGAACTAACACAAAACAAACCATACCATGAAAACCACTGCATTTACCAAATACCATGTGGCCGCCGGCGCTAAGATGGCCGAGTTTGCCGGTTACAACATGCCCATCGAATTTACGGGCATCAACGACGAGCACCAAACCGTACGCCAGGGGGTCGGGGTCTTCGATGTCAGCCACATGGGTGAAATCTGGGTCAAAGGCCCCAAGGCCATTGAGCTCTTGCAGCGCATAACGACCAACGACGTCTCGAAACTCTACGACGGCAAGGTACAGTACACCTGCATGCCCAATGGCCGAGGAGGTATTGTCGACGACATCTTGGTCTACCGCTTTGATGCCGAGACCTACATGCTCTGTGTCAATGCCGCCAACACCGAGAAGGATTGGCAGCATATCCTCGCCGAGGGTGCCAAACTCGGCATGGAGGCCGGCCACGGCAAGGAGCTCTACAACGCCTCGGATGAGATTTGCCAGCTGGCCATTCAAGGGCCCTTGGCCATGAAACTCGTGCAGAAGATGTGTACAATTCCGGTCGAGGAGATGGAGTATTACACCTTCTGCAAGACCGAAGTGGCCGGATGCAGTGCCATCCTCTCCATCACAGGTTATACGGGCTCGGGAGGTTGCGAGATTTACGTCGCCAACGAGGACGGCGATCGTCTGTGGGAGGCGATGTGGCAGGCCGGCGAGGAGTTCGGGCTGAAGAATATCGGCCTCGGAGCACGCGACACGCTGCGTCTGGAGAAGGGTTTCTGCCTCTATGGCAACGATATCGACGACACGACCTCACCCCTCGAAGGCGGTCTGGGCTGGATTACGAAGTTTACAGAGGGTAAGGATTTCATCGACCGACCGCTGCTCGAGCAGCAAAAGGCCGAGGGCGTCAGCCGCAAATTGGTGGGTCTGAAACTCATCGGCCGCGGTGTTCCCCGCCACGAATATAAGATTGCCACCCCCGCAGGCGAGGAGGTGGGGCATGTAACCTCGGGTACGATGTCCCCCACGCTTAAAGTGGGCATTGCCTTGGGTTACGTGCAGACAGCATACGCCAAGGTGGGCACGAAACTCGCCATTGTCATTCGCGATCGCCTCATCGAAGCCGAGGTGGTTAAACTTCCCTTTGTATAATGGATTACAAGAAGTATCGTTTCGAGACTCGGCAGATTCACGCCGGCCTCGACCCCACGATTGAAAATGGGTCGCGTGGTGTGGGTATCTACCCCACCGCTGCCTACCGTTTTAAGAGTTGCGACTATGCAGCCAAACTCTTCGAGTTGAGCGAAGCAGGTAACATCTACACCCGCCTGCAAAACCCGACAACCTCGGCCTACGAGGAGCGTATCGCAGCCCTCTATGGAGCGGTTGGCGCATTGGCCGTTGCCTCGGGCATGTCGGCTATTCTGCTCACCGTCACAGCCCTGGCCAAGCAAGGCGATAACATTGTCGCCTCGCCCTATCTCTATGGCGGCACCTACAATCAATTCCGCATCTCGCTGCGCAACCTCGGCATCGAGGTGCGTATTGCTCCCACCGAGTCCCCTGCCGACTTTGCTGCGCTCTGCGACGAGCGCACAAAGGGTATCTATGTCGAGAGCATGGGAAATCCGACCTGCGCCGTTCCCGATCTGGAGGCCTTGGCTGCCGTGGCTCGCGAGCAGGATGTTCCCTTCATCGTTGACAACACGTTCGGGGCCGCCGGTTACCTCTGCAACCCCTTTGAGTGGGGCGCCAATATCGTGGTCGACTCGGCCACGAAGTGGATTAACGGCCACGGCACAGCCATGGGCGGTGTCATCGTCGATGGCGGCAACTACAACTGGGCCAATGGCAAGTTCCCCCAGATTGATGGGCCCTCGGAGGGATACCACGGACTGAATTTCCACGAAGCATTCGGAGCTGCGGCCTTCATCGTCAAGTGCCGCGTCGATGGGCTGCGCGACTTCGGTTGCTGCCCCTCGCCGTTCGATGCCTACCTGATGATGATTGGCCTCGAAACCCTTTCGCTGCGTGTCAAGCAAGAGGTCGAAACCACCTGGCGATTGGCGGAATATTGCCGCAACCATCCCAAAGTCGAGCGAGTAAGTTTTGTAGGGTTTGAGGATCACCCGAGTTATGCCAATGCCAAGAAGTATTACCGCTACGGCTCCTCGGCGGTCTTCACCGTAGAGTTGAAAGGCACACTGGAGAGCACCGTGAAGTTTGTCGAGGCACAGCAGTTGGCGGCCCATATGACCATGATTGGCGACTCAATTACGGTCATCACCCACCCCGCCTCGACAACCCACAAGCAGCTCAACGAGGCAGACCTGAAAGCGGCCGGGGTCACACCGACCCTGTTGCGCATCTCGGCCGGCCTGGAGCATGCCGATGACCTGATTGCCGACTTCGAAGCGGCCTTCGCAATGGTCGAATAGACGTTTAGTCAACGATATCCATCGCCACGCAATTAGCATTTCAATCAACAAATATACGAAAAAAATCGGGGAGTATCAGCTCCGGCCGACACTCCCCGAAAAAGCGAATCGCAACGCCTCGTTACCACAAGGTAACGGTCGTCAAATCATAATGGTTGAAGAAGTAGAAGTTACCACTCTCCCAAAACTCCTCCCCTCCCCTC
>JAGAPT010000049.1 GCA_017623115.1 Alistipes sp. | reverse complement strand
GCCGACCTTGCCGAGAAGCAGAACATCTTGCGCAACACGATGATTTCTATGGAGCAAGAGCGTCTGGCACTCCGTCAGGAGAAACTGCAACTCGACTTGGAGGTTAGCCGCCTACACCGCACCTATCAACAGAACGAAAACCTCTACAACGACAACCTCTTGGCGCGTGAGGAGTATATCCGCTCAAAGGAGGACTATGAACTTGCTGTTGGCAGGCGTAATTTGGTCTTGGAGCGACAGAAGCAGGACTCGCTCTACCGCACCTCGCAGGTCGAGCAGATGGAGGAGAGCCTCCGCTCGATGCAACTCAATATGGAGCTTATCCGCCAGCGTGTCGATAACCTCAAAGTGAAAGCGCCGATTGATGGCGAAGTGGGTATGTTGGATGTGGTGCTCGGTCAGTCGTTGCAGCAGGGCGCAAATATCGGTCAAGTGAACGACCTTACGACCTACAAGGTGCAGGCGCAGGTTGATGAGCACTATATCGACCGCGTAACAACGGGTCTTGTGGCATCGTTTGAGCGTCAGGGAGCGGAGTACGAGATGCAGCTCCGCAAGGTATATCCCGAGGTGCGAAATGGTCAGTTTAAGGCGGACTTCCGTTTCAGCGGTGCTGCGCCCGAGAATATCCGTAGCGGTCAGACCTACTACCTCAACTTGCAGTTGGGCGAGGCTGCCGAGGCAATTCTGATACCTCGTGGCTCGTTCTATCAGGCGACGGGCGGAAGGTGGATATATGTCGTTGATGCTTCGGGCGAGAAGGCCTACCGCCGTGAGATTCGCATCGGCAGACAGAATCCGCAGTATTATGAGGTGATCGAGGGCCTTCAAGTTGGCGAAAAAGTTATAACTTCGTCGTACGACAACTTTGGCGAAAACGAGGTTTTGATATTAAATAAGTAAAGTATAATTAGCGCAACCCAAAAGCCGCCCTTTTCAAAGGGAGGTTTGGAGGGATTGTAAATATGAAAAAATATAAATAACGAAGTTATGTATATTCGTAATTTTCTAACCCTGCTTCGCCGTTACACCACATCGTCAGTGCTGAACATTGTGGGTATGGCAGTAGCCTTTGCAGCAGTCTATCTTATCGCCGTGCAGGTAAAGTTTGACCTATCGTATAACCGTGTCATCAAGAACTCGGAGCGTATCTATCGTTTGGATCACCCCTCGTGGTCGGATGATGGGCAGTGGGTCTTTTTCTGGAATCGACGCATTCCAACCGAGATGTGTGCCGTATGCCCCGAGGTGGAGGCCTCCGGTGCGATTACGATGACGGGTAGTTATGGGAATCCGCAATACGAAAATGAATACTCCGTAAAGCGCAACTCGACGATTGAGAATTTTACCATCGGTGTCGGTGGTGCCGAGCTCGGCGGATTGGCCGTATTCCCCTTCGAGTTTATTGCGGGAGGCATTGACGAGGAGTTCAAGGCTAATATGGGTATGATTATTTCGGAGAGCGTGGCCAAGCGTTGCAACCTGAAAGTTGGCGACAGAATCAACTATGGTCGTGGTGCAGTGAATCAGGCACAACGCATCATTTCGGGTATTTACAAAGCTTTCCCGAAGCCCTCCACCATAGCCGAAAGCGAAGCCTATGTGATTATGCCCGACGAAACCCCCCAAGAAGAGGAGCATAACTGGGGCAATTCCTACTATGTGTTACTTCGTGAGGGTGCTTCGCGCGAGGTGGCAGAGCAGCAGATGCTCGACTATGTGAAGAACGACTGCGAGCAGCGAGGATTTTCAGAGGAGGAGTACAAACAGCAGCTTAAACTTATTACCCCTCGACTGACTCCGATTGCCGACCTCTATTTCGCGGATGACACCCTACCGGAGTGGATGCACGGCAGTCGCACAACGACCTACACGCTCATCGCCATTGCCGTGTTGATTCTTGTTATCTCGTTTATCAACTTTGTAAATTTCTTCTTTGCGCTTATCCCGAGCCGAATCCGTGCGGTGAACAACTACAAAATCTTTGGTGCGCCTACCGCAAAATTGCGCTTGAATTTCCTATTTGAAACGGTAGGTTTGATTCTCGTAGCGTTGTTTGGGGCGGCAGTTATTGTGGTATTGTTTGCCGACACGCCCCTCAAAGAGTACATCTCAACCTCGGTGGCGATTGATGAAAATGGGTCGTTGGCAGGTGCTATTGCTTTGGGTGTGCTTCTCATTGGTGTGGTGGTATCGCTCTATCCTGCGTGGTACATTACCAAGTTCTCACCGGCATTTGTTATCAAGGGTGATTTCTCGGCATCAAAGTCCGGTCGCATCTTGCGCTATACGCTTGTGGGTGTACAATATGTCATCTCCATTGCGCTGATTATCTGCTCACTCTTTATCTATCGTCAGCACCAATATATGCTCACCAAAGAGATGGGCTTCGACAAGGAGAATCTATTGGTTGCCACCTTGCCTTATGAGGCGGTAAATGGTCCGTGGACGCGAGTTTTGGATTACACCAGACGTGATGCACTCCTTGACCGCCTGATGCAGAACCCGCAAATCAAGGATATAGCCATGAGCCGTGGACGGCTGACGCAGCAAGAAATGTCGTGGACACGCCCGATGCCGAATGGTTCAAATCCGGAGTTTAGAGTGCATGCGGTTTCAACAAACTTCTTGCAGATGATGGGAATTGAGATGGTCGAGGGACGCGATTTTATGCCCTCCGACGAGCTTGCCGAATCGGGAGCGTTAATCTTCAACGAAACCGCAGCCAAAGAGTTTGAGGTAACGACAGAGACCGTTATTGATGGCCATGTCGGTTGGGCGAGAACGCCGGTTGTAGGCATCTGCAAGGATTTTAACTTCCAATCAGCACACTACGATGTCAGACCTTTTGCCTTCCTAATTTATGGTAAGTATGGTTTCGATTTGCCACGAATTGCCTATATCCGCACGGTGGCAGGCGCTGACATTGCCGAGGTTAGAAAATTTATTACCGATACGGTGTTGGATATTTCGCCTAATAGCGACCCCGAGAAGGTTGATGTAAAATTCTTCGACAATGAGTTGGAAATGGTGTATCAGCGTGAGGATAAGCTCTCGACACTCGTAACCTTGTTCTCGTTCCTTTCGATTGTAATTTCGATTATCGGAGTCTTTGGCTTGGTACTCTTCGAGACGCAGTATCGCCGCCGCGAGATAGGTATTCGCCGCGTACACGGTGCATCGGTTGGCGAG
>JAGAPT010000048.1 GCA_017623115.1 Alistipes sp. | reverse complement strand
GTTCCCTGCGTGCTGACTTCGCGTGGCGATTCGAGCAAGACCAAACTCTACTCGATCGCTTTGGCTTGCTTGTCGGCTAAGTAATCACGACGACACTCAACCGAAACATAGAGCAATCCGAAGCGCAACCCTCAAACAAGGAACACGCTTCGGATTGCTTATTTATCAACCTAAACATTTCGAAAAAACCAAATGGGAAACAATTACAATATCTTAGTTATCAACCCGGGATCGACCTCGACCAAGGTGGGTCTTTACCGCGACGTGGAACCCATCGCCGAGATCACTGTTCGCCATACGCGCGAGGAGCTGGCCCCCTACGAAACGATCTTCGATCAATACGATTTCCGTCTGCGCGTCATTCTCGACGAGCTTGGCAAACAGGGGATCGAACTCAACAATCTCAATGCCGTAATCGGTCGCGGAGGTCTGCTCAAACCGCTGCAATCGGGCGTTTATGAGGTTACCGAGGCTATTATTCACGACTTGAAAAATCCGACGATGCACCACGCCTCGAATCTGGGTGGTCTGTTGGCACTGGGCATTGCACAAAAGTATGGCATCAAGGCATTTATAGCAGATCCTTGTGTAACCGACGAATTGCAACCTGTGGCTCGCATTACGGGTCTGCCTATGGTGGAGCGTCGCTCGATTTGGCACGCACTGAACCAGAAGGCCGTTGCTCGTGGCTATGCAGCCAAGATCGGCAAAAAGTACGAGGAGATGAATCTGATCGTAGCTCACTTGGGCGGTGGCATTTCGGTCGGAGCGCACCGCTTGGGTCGTGCAGTCGATGTGAACAATGCACTGATGGGCGAAGGTCCGATCGCTCCCGAACGTTCGGGTACGCTCCCTGCCGACGGCTGGAAGGCTGTGGTCGAATCGGGCGAATATTCGTCGAAGGAGTTGGAGAAACTGCTCGCAGGCAAGGGAGGTATGATGGCTCATTTGGGCACAGCGTCGATTCTCGAAGTGCTTGACCGCATTAAGAATGGCGACGAGCACGCGAAGTTGATTCTCGACGCGATGTGCTACACCGTCGGCAAGCAGATCGGCGCAATGGCTACCGTACTCGAAGGCAAAGCCGAGGTGATTATCCTCACGGGCGGCATTGCGTATAGCGATTACGTTTGCAACTACATCTCGAAGATGTGTTCGTTCATTGCCCCCGTAGTGATCGAGGCTGGCGAGAATGAGTTGGGTGCGCTGGCTTACAACGCAGTGGCTGCTCTCGACGGCGAGATCGTTCCAATGAAATACGAATAGACGATTACGCTCTACAATAAAAAAGGTCGCGCTCGAAGTTCGGGCGCGACATTTTTCTTTACAACTTAAAGTCTATTTCTCAAAGCGGCGGATCGCCTCATAGACTGCCTCTTGGCATTTGGTGCGGGTGCTCTCACGACCCAGCGCGTCAATCGAACGGTTGGGATAGACGCGGTTGGTCAAGAAGATATAGATCACGTCCTCAGCCGGATCGACCCAAAACATCGTACCCGTAAAACCATAGTGTCCAAAGCTCTTCTGCGTTGCCGACGGTGCGGGATAAGCGTCATCGAACGACAACTCGGGCGAGTTGCTAAAAATCGGACGGTCGAAACCCAAACCGCGACGGTTACGATTGTCGGGATATTGGCACGAAGTCCACTCCTCGATGGTCTTACGCTTCAAGTAGCGCTTGCCACCGTACGTACCGCCATTGAGCAACATTTGGAGCACCTTGGCCATACTCTCGGTATTGGCAAAAACACCTGCATTACCCGACACGCCACCC
>JAGAPT010000047.1 GCA_017623115.1 Alistipes sp. | reverse complement strand
GCGTCCCGACACTCACGCCTATCAATCGTATAAGGGTGCGGCGGTGTTGCGCCGAGCATTCTCGGCGTGGTATGCCGAGCGCTATGGCGTGCAGCTTGACCCTGAGAGTGAGATACTTCCGTTGATCGGTTCGAAGGAGGGACTGATGCATATCTGTATGACCTACCTTCGTCGAGGCGACCGTGTGTTGATTCCCAACCCGGGTTATCCGACCTATCGCTCGGCGGTTACGTTGTCGGGTGGCGAGCCTAAGGAGTACCGACTGAATGCCGAGGGCGATTGGTTCCCCAACTTCGACGAGATCGAGCGCGAGGGCTTGGAGGGTGTCAAGATGATGATCTTGAATTATCCGCAGATGCCTACGGGTGCGGTGCCTACGCGCGAGATGTTTGCACGTGTGGTGGAGTTTGCCCATCGCCATTCGATCCTGCTTGTTCACGACAATCCGTATAGCTTTGTGCGCAATGCCGAGCCGTTGAGTCTGCTCTCGGTCGAGGGCGCAAAGGAGTGTGCTATCGAACTTAACTCGTTGAGTAAGAGCCACAATATGGCAGGTTGGCGTATCGGTATGATCGGTGGTCGCAAGGAGTGGATCGACCAGATTATGCGCTTCAAGAGCAATATGGATTCGGGTCAGTTCCTGCCGATGCAGGAGGCTGCTGCGACGGCTCTCGCGCTGGGTGATGAGTGGTATGCGGAGCTGAACGAGGAGTACTACGCCCGTGAGGCGTATGGTTATCGACTGCTCGACGCGCTGGGTTGCTCGTATCGCAAGGGACAGGCGGGTCTGTTCATTTGGGCGGAGCTGCCTGCGGAGTTCGAGGGTGATTGTTATGCGTTCAGCGATCGCGTCTTGGAGCGTTGTGGCGTGTTTGTAACTCCGGGCGGGATCTTCGGCAGCGAGGGCGACCGTTATATCCGTATCAGTCTGTGCGCCAAGCGTGAGCAGTTGGCCGAGGCAATCGAAGCGATCGAAAAGAATTTCTAAAAAAACAAAGTGAAGAGATGAAAGCGTTAATCATAGGTGTTGGTTTGATCGGTGGCTCGTTTGCATTGAGCCTGCGCGAGCACGGTCTGTGCGACGAGGTGTTGGGTTGCGATTCGTCGGCCGAGAATGCGGCTGAGGCAGTGCGTCGTGGTCTGATCGACCGCGCGGTGGAGATGGACGAGGGGCTGACCGAGGCTGATTTAGTGGTGCTGGCTGCTCCCGTTGATAAAATCCCTCTGCTGACGACCAAAATTTTGAACAAAGTAACCGACGCTCAGGTGGTTATGGATATGGGCTCGACCAAGAGCGAACTGTGCGAGGTGGTGTCGATGCACCGCCGTCGTGGTCGTTTGGTGGCTACCCACCCGATGTGGGGTACCGAGTATAGCGGTCCGCAGGCGGCAGTCGGGGGTGCGTTCAAGGGTCGCAAGGTGGTGCTTTGCGACGTGGAGCATAGCGACCGCGACGCTGTCGAGTTGGTCGAGAAGATCTACACGACGATCGGTATGCCTATCGTCTATATGTCGCCCGAGG
>JAGAPT010000046.1 GCA_017623115.1 Alistipes sp. | reverse complement strand
TCGTCTGCCGTAACGGCAGGAGCCTCAACCGAATCCTTCGAGCAGGCTGCCAGCACAATGACGACAGCAACTGCAAAAACTTTCAGTAAGTTTTTCATGGATACGTAAAATGTTAAAAAGTTAAAATAGGATGAAATTTGTGATAAAAGTCGTATTTTTCAATTTCCAAAAATAACATAACCTTTTCAATTTTGCAATAGTTTTTTTAAGGCGTACCCCCCCCTAAAACCGTAAAAGCATTGATAATCAGCATGTTGCACAGATTACTTTTTTGCAAAAAAAATACACAGCCTCTAAAAAGGGTACCACAAAGAGAAAATTCCAAACAAATTCCTCTCCACTTTAAGAGAATATCCACAGAGCGACTCGAACGCTCGCAGGAATTTTCAGCCAAAAAACACCCATTCCACCATCCGCAAACTATCCCTTTTTAACGGATTTTTATCCATTTGCGTTTTTTATGGTTCATCTTGCGTTTTTTGGCGATATCAGATGAGAAAATTTTATGTATATTTGTATGTTGAGAATTGTGTGTGCCTCCACCAAGAGATACGAAAACGAGGCTAACTCCGTTATTGAAACAGAAAAACAACATAGAAACAACAAAACAAACCAAAAACCATGAAAAACTTATTTAGTGTAGAGGGTAAGGTGGTTGTGATGACCGGTGCTTGCGGCATCCTGGGTTCAACCATCGTGAAACATTTTGCCGAGCAGGGCGCAAAGGTTGTATTGCTCGACCTGGAGCGCACACGTGAGATTGCCGACGGACTGATCGCCGAGATTAAGGCCGAGGGTGGCGAGGCTTGCTTCTTCCCGACCAACGTATTGGACAAGGAGGTGCTCGAGCAGAACTACAACGACATCATCGCCAAGTATGGCACCATCGACATCCTGCTCAATGCAGCCGGTGGCAACATGGCTCGTGCTACGGTACAGCCCGACCAGACGATTTTCGACCTCGATGTCGAGGCCGTGAAACTCTGCACCGAGCTCAACCTCTTCGGCACGATTCTCCCAACGATGGTCTTTGCCAAGGCTATGGTCGAGAAGAAGTGCGGCTCGATTATCAACTTCTCGTCGGAGTCAGCCCTGCGTCCGCTGACCCGCGTAGCCGGTTATGGCGTAGCCAAGGCTGCTGTATCGAACTGGACGAAGTATCTGTGCGGTGAGTTGGCTATCAAATTCGGCGACGGCCTGCGTGTCAACGCCATCGCTCCGGGCTTCCTGCTCACGAATCAGAACCGCGCCCTGCTGACCAACCCCGACGGGTCGCTCACGCCGCGCTCGCACACGATTCTCTCGCACACGCCCTATGGCCGCTTCCTCGAGCCCGATGAGTTGGTCGGCACGCTGCAGTGGCTGGCTTCGGACGCTTCGAAGGCCGTAAGCGGTACGGTCATCGTGGTCGATGGCGGTTTCGATGCCTTCAGCATCTAACAGATAACCAGAATTGTGGGAATAATAGGAATAAGGGGATTTTAGGATTTTGGTAATGCTCTCAAAACTCTCAAAATTCCCAAATCTCCCAAAACTCCCAAAACTCCCAACCCAAATCGTTTAACCTAAAAAAACACATACAAGCATGTATCTTTGCAAACAATCGTGGCGTTGGTATGGTCCGAATGACCCCGTCACCCTTTCCAACATCCGTCAGGCAGGTGCGACGGACATCGTACACGCCCTGCACCACATCCCCAACGGTGAAGTATGGACCGTCGAGGAGATTCAGAAACGTCAAGCCATCATCGCCGAGGCCGGTCTCGTTTGGTCGGTCGTAGAGTCGGTGCCCGTACACGAGCACATCAAGACGCGCGAGGGCGAGTATCAGCAATACATCGAAAACTACAAGCAGTCGATTCGCAACCTGGCGGCCTGTGGCATCAAGTGCATCACCTATAACTTCATGCCCGTCCTGGACTGGACACGCACGAATCTGGCCTTCACGGTAGAGGATGGCTCGAAGGCGTTGCGTTTCGAGCGTGCAGCCTTCATGGCCTTCGACCTCTTCATCCTGCAGCGCGAGGCTGCCAAGACGGAGTACACGGCCGAGGAACAGGCACGTGCCAAGGCTCGTTTCGAGGCGATGGATGAGGCCGAGAAGGAGCTCATCACGCGCAACATGATTGCCGGTCTGCCGGGTGCCGAGGAGAGTTTCACCATCGAGCAGTTCCGCCAGGCGCTCGACCGCTACAAGGATGTGGATGCCGAGACGCTGCGCGCGAACCTGATCTACTTCCTCAGCGAGGTATGCCCCGTGGCTGACGAGGTAGGGGCCGAGATGGTGATCCACCCCGACGATCCCCCGTATCCGATTCTGGGTCTGCCGCGCATCATGTCGACGGCCGAGGATTTCCGCAAGCTGATTGCTGCCGTGCCCAATAAGTCGAATGGGCTGTGCCTCTGCACCGGTTCGTTTGGCGTGCGTGCCGACAACGACCTGCCCGCCATCATGCATGAGTTTGGCGAGCGTGTAGGCTTCGTGCACCTGCGCTCGACACGTCGTGATGCCGACGGCAACTTCCAGGAGGATAACCACCTGGAGGGCGACGTACCGATGTACGAGGTGATGAAGGCCTTCCTCGAGATTCAGCAGAAGTATGAGCGTTCGATTCCGATGCGTCCCGACCACGGCCATCAGATGTGCGATGACCTGAATCGCAAGTCGAATCCGGGCTATTCGTGCTACGGCCGTATGCGCGGTCTGGCCGAGTTGCGCGGCTTGGAGATGGGTATCGCCTGCTCGCTCTTTGCAAAATAATCGTGTAAAAAAGTTGCATCAACCGTTTTTTTGCCTATATTTGCAAACAGATATGACGAACTTTTTTGCATACGGCTATTATTACTTCTCGTTTACCACTAAAAGAGGAGCGTAACAGCGTGTGTGCATAAAACCGAATCAGTTGATACAACGCAAACATCCGCTCCTCTACTTTGAGGGGCGGATTTTTTAGGGCATGATTGAAACAAGACACACCATGAAACGAGTTGCCATACAAGGCATCGCCGGCTGCTTCCACGAGACGGCCGCCCACCGATTTTTTGCGGATGAGCCCATTGAGGTTGTTCCGTGCAATAGTTTCGAGGAGCTCTTTGCACGGCTCGAGGCCGACCAAGAGTTGATGGGCATCGCTGCCATCGAGAACACGATTGCCGGCTCGCTGCTTCCCAACCACGAACTCCTGCGCCACAGCGGCATGCGCATCATCGGCGAGGAGAAACTGCGCATCTCGCACATGCTCTGTGCCCTGCCCGGACAGCGGCTCGACGACATCACCGAGGTACGCTCCCACCCCATCGCCCTCATGCAGTGCGGCAACTTCCTGAAACGGCTCCCCGAGGCACGCATCGTCGAACGTGATGATACGGCCGGCTCGGCGCGTGAGATTGCCGAAGGTGGGTTGCAGGGCGTAGCCGCTATCTGTGGCGAGGATGCCGCAGCAATGTACGGATTGGAGATTTTGGCCCACGCCATCGAGACCAACCGACACAACTTCACCCGTTTCTTGATTATGGCGCATCCCGAGGCGATGAGTGAACCGGCAGCCGACAGCAACAAGGCCTCACTGCTCTTCACCCTGCCCCATACGCAGGGCTCACTCTCGAAGGTGCTCACCGTGCTCTCGTTCTACGACGTGAATCTGACGAAGATACAGTCGCTGCCCATCATCGGTCGCGAGTGGGAGTATCGCTTCTACATCGATGTCACCTTCGATACGCTGAACCGCTATCATCAGGCCATCGAGGCCGTGCGCCCGCTGACCAGCGACTTCCTCACGCTGGGCGAATACCGCGAATGCCCCAACCCCGAATTATAACCGAACGAACGATATAACTATGGATATGAAGGATTTACAACCGATTTTATTACCCGGTTTAGATAGCACCCGACCGCTCATCATCGCCGGCCCATGCAGTGCCGAAACCGAGGAGCAGGTGCTCACTACGGCCCATGCACTTGCCCGCGAGGGCATCCAGATTTTCCGTGCCGGCATCTGGAAACCCCGCACCAAGCCGGGCGGCTTCGAGGGCGTTGGCGAGCCGGGCATGGCGTGGCTCCGCCGTGTGAAGGCCGAGACAGGGATGTACACCGCCACGGAGGTGGCAACCCGTGCCCATGTCGAGGCGGCGTTGCGTGCCGAGATAGACCTGCTGTGGATTGGAGCCCGCACGGCTGCCAACCCCTTTGCCATGCAGGAGATTGCCGATGCATTGGCCGAGGCGGGGCGGGATGTTCCCGTGCTGGTCAAGAACCCCGTGAGCCCCGACCTCGAGTTGTGGATTGGAGCCTTGGAGCGCATCTACAATGCCGGCATTCGTCGCCTGGGAGCCATCCACCGCGGCTTTACGTGGGTCGATAAATCCATCTATCGCAACTTCCCCTTCTGGACGCTCCCCATCGAGCTGCAGCGGCGCATCCCCAACCTGCCGTTGTTCTGCGACCCGAGCCACATCGGTGGCAAGCGTGAACTAATCGCCCCCCTCGCGCAGCAGGCGATGGATTTGGGCTTCGACGGCCTGATTGTCGAGGCTCATTGCGCCCCCGACACCGCCTGGAGCGACAAGGCGCAGCAGGTAGCCCCCGAGACGCTCGCCTTCATTCTTCGCAACCTGATTATTCGTGATATGAACACCACAACCGAAAGTTTGAATGAATTGCGTCGTGAGATTGACCAGCTCGACGACGAACTGCTCGACCTGCTGACACGCCGCATGGCCGTCTCGGTCAAAATCGGCAACTACAAGCGTGACCACAACCTCTCGGTGTTGCAGTCGCAACGCTACGAGGATATCTTGGCCCGTCGTGCACGGCAGGCGGTCGAGCGAGGCATGGACCGCGAGTTCATGCGCTCGGTGATGCAGGCCATCCACGAGGAGTCGATTCGCCAGCAGATGCGGGTGCTCGAGGAGTAGGATTCACCTGCCACCACCCACAAACAAAAACGAGCCTGTCCACAACTTGCTGGACAGGCTCGTTCCTTTTTAATATGCAGCAGCCCCTTTGGGCAATAGGACCTATTTTGTTAAGGTAACTTCGATAAGGCCTGCTGTTTTAGACTGGAAATAAATGTCTTTTGCCTCATAGCCAATCCAATACTCTCCCGTAGCCGGATTGCCATTCGTCAACTGAACCTGCGTTAAAGCAGCACCATTTACTTTTACTTCCGATACAGCGTAACCTGCCGGAACTTCAATCAGATTCATATAAACGTGAAGGTATTCTTTTCCGTTGATTGCACTTGGCATACCAGGTTTCAATACCAAATCGTTGCCCTTGTCATCCTTGATTGCCAGATGAATCGAAACCTTGTAAGAATTTTCGCTGATTGTTTCTTTTTTAACATCACTAAAACGGAAAGTAACCGCATCTGTAATTCTGGTATCTCCATCAAAAACAGAGTACTTGGTAATCTCCGGCATGATAGCTACGATAGGCAACAAGTCACTTCCTGTACTAACGCTGATGTAACCGCCATAGAAAAAGTTTTTGGTCCTTACATAATCTTTGTAATTGGCATAGGTAACCGCAAACGGACTGAACGATGCGGTGTAGATTGTCAAAACGCCAGTAGCAGAATCATATTTGTAGGTCTGATCCGCACCGGTCTCTGCCTGGGTCAAGGTTGTTCCGTTGTGTTTAACCTCTGCAATAATCTTACCGGCTCCAACATTCAATGCCACTTCATAGATCGTTCCACCGCTGGCCTTTACACCATTCTTATACATGGTCAAGTCAAAGGCAACAGTTGTTTCGCCCGTCGCATTGTCGGTTTCGATGCTTTCGTTGCCGACAACCATCTTATAGTTATCGCCATCCGAGGCTTCCGAGGCGGGAACCGTAATCGCTACGGTCTCGGTGCTAAGTACAACATCTGCAGTGTTGTTGTCAGGAACGGTGACAGCCACAGAAACAGGAACATCGACATTGTAATCCTCGTCGTCGAAATCCTCGTCAATCTCGATGACAAACTTACCGGGATCGGTCAAGAGCGAACCCATGATGTTCGTGCGGTGGTTGCGCTCGAAGGTGACACCCGTGAAGGTCGGAACGACATACGACTTGGCTTTGTTGGTTGTGTAGAAGGTGATGTCTACATCGTAAGCATCGGTCGGCATCGCCGGCAGGATGTAGTTCATCGATACATACTTGTAGGTCGTGCCCTTGATCGTAATCGTTGCAGGATCGGCCAGCGGAGCAGCGCAAGCAAAGGTTACAGGAG
>JAGAPT010000045.1 GCA_017623115.1 Alistipes sp. | reverse complement strand
TGAAGGTGCTCACATGGACTTTATCCCTGGTTCTTATGCTCAGATTCAGATTCCGAAGTTCTCTATCGACTACGATAAGGATTTCGACAAGAGCTTGATTGGCGACGAATACTTGCCTGCATGGGAAAAGTTCGGTTTGTTCCCATTGAAGTGTGTGAACCCAGAACCGACTATCCGTGCATACTCTATGGCTAACTACCCAGCTGAAGGTAACGTGTTCATGTTGACCGTACGTATCGCTACACCTCCGTTCAAACCGAAAGAACAAGGTCCGGGCTTCATGGATGTAAATCCGGGTATCGCTTCATCATACATCTTCTCGCTCAAGCCGGGTGATAAGGTAATCATGAGTGGTCCTTATGGTGACTTCCACCCACACTTCGATTCTAAGAAGGAAATGATTTGGGTTGGTGGTGGTGCCGGTATGGCTCCGTTGCGTGCTCAGATTATGCACATGACTAAGACTTTGAAGACTACCGATCGTGAAATGCACTACTTCTATGGTGCTCGTGCATTGAACGAAGTATTCTATTTGGAAGACTTCTTGGGCATTGAAAAGGAATTCCCCAACTTCCACTTCCATTTGGCTCTTGACCGTCCTGACCCAGCAGCTGATGCAGCAGGCGTTAAGTACACAGCCGGTTTCGTTCACCAAGTAATGTTGAACACTTACTTGAAGGATCACGAAGCTCCGGAAGATATCGAATACTACATGTGTGGTCCTGGCCCGATGTCGAAGGCTGTTGTAGCTATGTTGACCGACCTCGGCGTGGAAGAAAGCTCTATCATGTATGATAACTTTGGAGGATAATTATCCTTATAGACTTTAAATGTTTGAATCTTGAATCCGGTGCTCCTTTTTGGGGTGCCGGATTCTTTTTTCTGTTTACTGTTTACTTGTTTACGCGTGTGTGCTAGTGGTGGATGCAAAAAAGATGACGCCCTAAATTAGGGCGTCATCTTTTATCTTTTCTCCCGCACCACCAAGTACGTTTGCAGCACCACCGAGAGGACTATCAGGCAGATGCCCACCCAGAAGGAGAAGCCTACTTCCTGCAACTCGCCAAAGAGGATGGCGGCGATGGCGATGCTGTAAAGCGGTTCAAGATTATAAGCCATGTTTACCGTGAAAGCTGTCAGTTTCCGAAGGGCCTGAAGCTGGAAAAGGAAGGGGATGACCGTGAACACCGAGCCTAGCAACAGGAGCGAGAGCAAGTCGCTACCCACGGGTACCACCGGCTGGGCCGGGTAAAGGGAACGGAAGGCAGGGATGCACAGCGTGAGGAAGAGCACGCCACCCACCAGCTCGTACAGGAGCATCGTGGCACTATCTTCCTTGGTCTCGTTGGCCACGTTGATGTTCAGGATGGAGAAGAGCGAGTAAAGAGCCGCACAAAGCAGCCCCAGGGCTATCCCGAGGCGGTATCGCACGTCGATGGAGAAGATGAACAGGATGCCCGCAATGGCAATGAAACTCAGCAGGATGTTCCGCCACTGCATGCGTCGGCGGTTGACGAGGGGGTCGAACAGGGTGGTGAAGAAGCACGATGTGGCCACGCACGCCACGCCGATGGACACGTTCGAGGCCTGTATGCTGGCGAAGAATGCCACCCAGTGCAAGGCCAGCAGAATGCCGCATCCGCCTATCTTGAGGATGGCCCGCAGGGGGGTGTGGTGCAAGCGTTTCATGCATCCCAGCACCAGTGCCAAGACCACCACACTTGTCATCATTCTGTACCAAACCAGGGGCAATCCGCTCAGGGTGATGAGTCGGCCAAATATACCTGTCCATCCGGCCAGGAACACGGCTATGTGCAGGATTATCAGGGTCAGTGTCTTCTCTTTCATCTTTCCAAATTCTTTACGGTTGGCAAAGATAGGACTTCTGGGGCGTATGGTGCAAGAAAATGTCGTGTTTTTTGCAAGAAGCAAGGGTCGTGGATTGTTCGGGGGGACAGACTTGCACGAAACAGCAAAAAACTTTATTTTTGCACCATGTATCAGAAATTCATCATCAACGATGCCGGAGTGTTGAAGTTCGGGCGAGTGTACCAGCACCGGGACCTGCTGGGATGGGGAGAAGATAGCCCGTACGGAGGCGGACTGTGGAAGCTGGACGAGGGCAGGCGGTGCGTGCTGCTCTACGGACGGTCGTTCGAGTTCGGCACACCCAGCTTCGAGCACGTGCGACGCATCGACTGGTCGGGCTTGGGAGGCACGCCCATGCCATTGTTCTACCTGCCGCACTGGCCCTCCGAAGAGAGCCTTGTGCCCGTCTACGCCCGTCCTTAATCTATTATAGCAAAAGCGGAGAGAGCCCCGCGGGAACTCACTCCACAAAGAAGTTTGCCTTCGGAATCTCGGTCAACCTATCCACCTCCTGCGGCCTCCATTGCAGCTTCAGCACATGGTAATCCTTGGTGAAAAGCTTGATTTTGATGGGGTGGTATCCCTCTTCCAGGTACACCCGCTTGAGTCCTCGGTGCCAATCGGTGTCGCGGAAAGTAAAGTCGTCGATGGTGAACGAGCCGTGCTCGTCGGCCATGATGTGAAGCGTCCAGAGGCTCGTCTCAGGCACGTAGAGCATGCCCTCGAACACGAATCCCGTAGGCTCGCCCTCGTTGCCCGACACACGCGGATGCTCCACGGTTTGCGTAGAAACCGCCTTGCCTCGGGTCTCGATGTCCTCCAGGGATGTCACGCCCGTGTATCGGGTACAACGCACGCCGGGTTCCTTTGCCTGGGCCGATGATGCCTTCCTCAGTCGGTAGTCCACGGGATAGTGATACGTATAGTCCTGCACCACGTCGCCATCGTGCTCGCGAATCCAGGTTCGGAAGCCATAGTCGCCCTCGGTCAGCTCGATGATTCTGGCCCCGCGGTCGGGATGCCCGTCGCCCGAGCATCGTCCGTACACCTGAGCCACGGCTCCCAGCTTCGACACGAAGTCGTTGCTATGATCGTGTCCGCAGAACACTCCGTGCACATCGGCACACTCCTCCATGGCTGCCAGCATGCCCGAGTTCAGCTCGGCCGAGAATACCCCTTCGTTGTTCAGTCCCGTGAGGTGCCCGTCCTTGTCGGCCTCGGCATACTCTGTGAGGGGGATGTGTATGAAGGTGTACGAGGGTACGGGCAGGTTTCCGTTGGCCCGTGTGAAGGCTTGGCTCTTGGTGCGGTACCAGTCTATCTGTGTATGCGAAATCCATCCGTAGTCCCAGTGGTCGGGCACCACGGAGTAATCGTTCGAGTCCATGCCGTACAGCACCGCTTTCAGGCGAGTTCCGTCGGCCGACATCACTCGGATGGCCACATCGTCCAGGTTTCCGCTGAGCCGGGTGTTGAGCGATGCGGGATGGGATGTCACGGCTTCGGCCATTTCCCAGCCGGGCAGTTCGCCCTCGCGTTCGTGGTTTCCCATCAGGTAGAGGAAGGGGATTCCCATCCGGTCGAGCGGTGTGAGCAGATGTTCGAAGGCCTTCTTCATTTGGTTTCCCGTCACGATATCTCCCGTAAGCATCACTAAATCAGGCTTTTCCTGCTCGATGATGTTCTTCATCATCTTCACGGCAGCGTCGAATACCTCCTTGCGGTCGTACCCCAGGTGGGTATCGGTGAACTGAGCTATTTTGAACTTTCCGTTGTTGTTGAACCTCAACTCGGGGTCGGCCGGCTGCTGCTCGGCCTGTCTGCTGCACGCCATGCACACCATCAGGAGCACGGCACAGAAAATCATTCTTTTCATCATCGGTGCGTTGTTTGGTTAGCAGGGTAAAGGTAGTCATTTTTTTCGAGATTCGCAGGGTGGGGGGACTACAATCCCATGCACGAGGTCACTCCGAAGGTGGTTGCGATGGCGGTAAGTACCGTGATGGCGAAATGCAGAATCTTCTGCCAAAGTTCTTTCTTGTTCATGTTTTTAGTTTTTGAGTGGGTGTTTTCTTTTAAAAAATCGTCCGCAGGACACTAGTGACTAGTAGCAGGACACTAGTCACTAGTAGCTGGAAGCATTACACTCCTTCGTCCTCGCCGGCACCTTCTTCGGCTTCTTCATCCGCCTTGCTGCTCTTTACCTTGACACGCTGGAAGGTGAGGTTGGTCAGGATGCCGGTCAGGGCGGA
>JAGAPT010000044.1 GCA_017623115.1 Alistipes sp. | reverse complement strand
CGTGATGCCTTTATCTTCGTGCGCAAGGCTTTGGAGGTAAACGGCTCGATTCAGGAGACCATCACGCTGAAGCGTCCCTTCGCACAGCTCAACATCGGTATCTCGGATTTCGAGGCTGCTAAGAAGGCAGGTTTTGAGTTGGCTATGACGCAGGTGTCGGTTGACAGCTACGACCAGATTAACTTCTTCGGTGGTGAGGCCTACTCGAAGGCTGACGGCACGGGCGACTATGGTATGCCCGCAGGTCAGGAGGTGGCTGTTGCGTTTGCTGCTGCCGCTCCGATGACGGGTGCTGACGAGACGATTACGATCAAGGGTACGGCCTACAAGTATGTATCGATGAACTACATCCTGCCGGCCATGCCGACCGATGCTTACGATGTAGACATCACCTTCTACACGACCAACAAAGCCAAGTCGTATGTCGTTCCGACCTTCACGGGTGTCACCTTCGAGCGCAACCACCGCACGAACATCATGGGTTCGCTCTTGACCGATCCCGGTAAGTTCGTCATCGAGATTGACGAGGAGTTTGACGAGCCGGCTTACAACTATCTGCCATGGGATGGTGCTTCGCTCACGAAGCCCGCTTACGATGCTACGACGAACACCTATACGGTCTCGACGGCTGCCGAGTTGGCATGGGTTGGTGCCCTGGTAAATGGTGTGCTCCCGTCGGATGCGCGTAGCACCTACGCTGCGCAGGAGTCGCTGAAGAATGCCACGGTAGAGTTGGCTGCCGACATCGATCTGGCCGGCAACAACTGGATTCCGATGGGTGGTCTGGAGTGCGCTTGGAGCGATACGAAGGGCTACTTCCACATGTTCGAGGGTACGTTCGACGGTAAGGGTTACACCATCTCGAACGCTACGGTGAAGCCCGTGAACCTGGGTCCCTGGCAGCAGAATTCGGCAGGTCTGTTCGGTGGTCTGGGCGGTCAGGCTGTCGTAAAGAACGTCACGATTGAGGACTTCACGGTAGCCCACACCCACTATGCAGGTGTTGTGGCCGGTTGGATCGGCACGACCGACAAGAACCCGACGATTGAGGGTGTTACGGTACGCAACTGCTCGGTAACGGTAGAGCCCGAGTTTGTCAATGACGAGTGGGACAATGGCGACAAGGCCGGTGGTATCGTCGGGTACTTCGTTGTCGGTACGATTAAGGATTGCGTGGTAGAGAATACGACCATCACGGGATATCGCGACCTGGGTGGTATCGCCGGTTATGCAGGTGACGACACAACGACGACGAACGTCACCAACAACACGATTGGTGCCGACGTGAAGCTCTTCATCAACAACGAGCACAACTACAAGAACTACGCTACGCAGGCTGAGCACCAGGTAGGCAGCTTTGTAGGTCGCAACGAGGGTGCTACGGTTTCGGGTACGGGTGAGGCTACGATTGGTGCCTACATCGTCAATGTTGCCTCGCTGGAGGAGGCCGTATCGACCCCCAACACGACAGTTTCCGTAGTAGCCGGCACATATGAGATGCCCGCAGTGGTTGCCGAGGGCGTTACACTCGAGTGTGAGGAGGGTACGGTCTTGCAGTGCACCGAGGTCATCGAGGCTACGAATCTGACCGTGAAGAACGCGACGTTCAAGCAGGTAGAGTCGGACAAGGCTCAACAGCAGGCTGCTATTCGCCTGAATGGTAGCGGTACGTTCGAGAACTGCATCATCGAGGGTGTCAATGGCCTGTATCAGGGTTACAGCACCGAGGGTAGCATGAATGGCGATCTGAAGTTCATCAACTGCACCATCAAGGCTTCGTGGGCTTATGGTATCAACACGGGTGGTACCGGCGATATCTATATCGAAGGCTGCGAGATTTATGGTTGGAACAGCTTCGGTAACGACAACGCCGGCGATGAGATTATCATCAAAGACACCAAGTTCTACAACAACGGCAACTATGGTATGTTGCGCTTCTACCAGAAGGCATCGGTGACCAATTGCGTATTCGGTGCAGATATGAACATCGACTTCAAGAATGGCTATTACAACACTACGTCGGTAAATAATCAGCCCATCGAGTTCACCAATTGCTCGGTTGAGTCGGCTGGTCGCAGTGCCGTAGCATCGCGCGTGATTGAGTTGATCGACCTCTCGGAGTTCGAGAATGCCAGCCCGAACCTCATTATCGACGGCACGAAGATTACCGCTCAGTCGGCGCTGATTAAGAGTGCTGATGAGTTGAAGGCCTTTGCTGCTGCCGTAAACGAGGGCTCGTTCGCAGGTCCGTCGGCAGTACTGCTGGCTGACATCGACCTCAACAACGAGAACTGGACGCCGATTGGCAACTCGTCGAAGCAATTCACGAAGGTATTCGACGGTATGGGCTTCACAGTCAGCAACCTCAACATCGAGGGCAACAACTCGGATGCAGGTTTCTTCGGCTTCACCTCGAATGGCGAGATCAAGAATCTCAACATTCACAACGCCAAGGTAAGCGGATATCTGGATGTAGCCGTTGTTGCCGGTACGCCCTACACCTCGAAGTACAACAACATCAAGGTGAGCGGTCTGGTAGAGGTAAACGGTTTCGCATATGTAGGCGCCGTAGGTGGTAAGAACGCCTATGCCAGCTGGAAGGATATCACCGTAGATGTCGAGAAGGGCAGCTATGTGAAGGCTAACTCGGTATCGGGTGAGACGGCTTATCGCACCTATGTAGGTGGTGTTATCGGTTTCATGGGTGAGGGAGGCCACTCGTTCACCAACGTGAAGTCGAACATCGACGTAAGCGGTTCGACCTGCGACGTAGGTGGTATCACGGGTATCGCACACTATGGTAACTCGTTCATCAACTGCTCGTCGAGCGGTAACATCGAGCTTACGAATGCCCCTAGTGCGACACGCGCTGAGGAGATTGGTGGTATCGCCGGTGTATGGAACAATGGTGGTGCCAATGTAACCTTCGATGGTTGCTCGTTCAGCGGTACGCTCAAAGTAAATCTGCCGGAGGTTGACCTCTCGGACAACAAGATTCACGGTGCTGCTTATAGCGCATCAGGCCCGGGTCAGGTGATTGTAAAATAAGCCTGCCTAAAGAACAAAGAGGAGCGGTCACTTATGCGACCGCTCCTCTTTTTGTATCTGCAAATGTGATTAGCAATTCATGCCACCGCAGCAGTGAATGACCTGTCCGCTGACATAAGCCGAAAGGTCGGAGGCGAGGAAGAGTGCCACGTTGGCCACATCCTCGGTCGTGCCACCGCGACGCAACGGAATCGTCTTGGCCCACTGCTCACGCACCTCCTCGGGGAGGGCAGCGGTCATATCGGTGATGATGAATCCCGGAGCAATGGCATTGGCTCGGATGCCACGCGGGCCCATCTCCTTGGCAATGGATTTGGCCAGACCAATCATACCGGCTTTCGAGGCCGAGTAGTTGCACTGACCAGCATTGCCGCTCACACCCACTACCGACGACATATTGATAATCGAACCTCCACGCTGACGTGCCATGATGGGGGTCACGGCGTGGATAAAGTTGAATGCCGACTTGAGGTTTACGGTCAGCACGGCATCCCACTGTTGCTCGGTCATGCGCATCATCAAGCCATCCTTCGTAATGCCGGCATTGTTCACCAGCACATCGATGCGACCGAAGTCCTCGACCACCTGTTTCACCACCTCATGCGACTCATCGAACGAGGCTGCATTCGAGGCATATCCCTTCACACGCACACCCAGCGCAGCAATCTCCGCCTCGGTGGCCTTCCCATTGTCGTCGATAACGAGGTCCGTGAAGGCGATATCGGCACCCTCGGCTGCAAATCGGAGCGCGATAGCCTTACCAATGCCTCGCGCTGCGCCCGTGATGAGGGCGACTTTTCCTTCGAGAAGTTTCATGGTATAAAACGTAAAATTTGTTGCTACAAAGTTAATCATTTAATTTGCGAAGTGCAACACATGCGTTGTGTCCACCAAATCCGAGGGAGTTGGAGATGGCTACATCCAATGCGCGAAGCTTCGCTTTACGCGGCGTGTAGTCGAGGTCGCACTCGGGGTCAGCCTCCTGCAGGCCAATGGTCGGCGGCACAATTCCGTCGCGCAAGGCCAAGGCCGAAGCAATCAGTTCAACCGCGCCCGTAGCCCCCAGCATGTGGCCGGTCATCGACTTGGTCGAACTGATCGAGGCCTTGCGTGCCTCCTCCTCGCCCAAGGCGAGTTTTATCACCTGCGTCTCGGTCTTATCGTTCAGCGGGGTCGAAGTACCGTGCGCATTGATATAGAGAGCCTCACCGGCTGTAAACGACGCCTCCTCCAGCGCCTGACGCATGGCGTTCGATGCCGCAGCACCATCCGGACGGGGTGCCGTGTAGTGGTAGGCATCGCAGCTATTCCCATAACCGACCACCTCGGCAAGAATGGTTGCCCCACGTTTCCGCGCATGTTCCAACTCCTCGAAGAGCAACACACCGGCACCCTCAGCCATCACAAAGCCGTTGCGACGACGGTCGAACGGAATGGAGGCCTCGGCCGGATTCGTAGCCATCGAAAGTGCTTTGCTATTGGCAAAACCACCAATAGCCAGGGCATGTACCGCAGCCTCCGAGCCTCCCGTTAGAATGGCATCGGCATAGCCATGCTTGATGGCACGAAAAGCCTCACCGGCCGCATGGGTCGAAGTAGCGCAGGCCGATACCACCGGCAAGCAGACGCCCTGTGCATGGAAGCGGATGGCGACATTGCCGGCTGCAATATTCGATATCATCATCGGAATAAAGAGGGGTGAAATGCGTCGGGCACCCTCATTGACCAACACCTTTGTCTGGTCAACAAAGGTCTGCATACCGCCAATCCCCGAGCCGATGTAGACTCCCAGACGCTCCGGAGCGATGTTTTCACCGGCTACCAACCCGCTCTGGGCCATTGCCTGAATCGATGCCGCCACAGCAAACTGGCTGTATCGGTCGCTACGACGTACATCGGCTGAGGTAAGCCCCTGTGCTATCGGGTCGAAATCGCGTACTTGTCCGGCTACATGAATCGGAATATCCTCCTCGATGCCCTCGATGGAACGGATGCCGCAAACACCCTCCTTGAGGTGCTGCCAAAAATCATTGATGTTGTTACCTATGGGCGTTACAACACCCATACCGGTAATGACTACTCGTTTATCCATATACACTCTATCCATTTGTTATTCAATACATTCAATTCTTCTCTTCCGTTTCTACCAACGGTGTCGTTTTTTAATTCCCGCAAAAATGATTACCTTCGCAACCTAATTTTTACCATCATGGAGGTACCAAAATTTTTGTTGCGTAAAAAATATTTGTTGGAGTCGGTGTTCTTCGTAGCACTCTTCTCCTTCCTCTTCATGTTGCTCTATCAACCCTTTTCGGCCACCGTATGGTTTGGGTTTAGCTCGTTGTCCAAAGCCCTCACGACCCTCTCCTTCTACCTGACAGCCATCGCCGGGTTGCTCATTAGTAAAATTCTGCTCTATCGCATCTTTGCCGTGCGATCGCTGACCCTGCCGCTCTACCTGGGGTGGATTGGCGGAGAATACCTGCTTGTTGCACTGCTCTATATCCTCTTCTCCAATGCCTTTGAAGGAGGACCGGCCATGACGCCAATGTGGATTGTGCGTGTCTTTTTCTGTGTGTCGCTCATCTTGGCTATCCCCTATGTCATGATTTGGCTCTATTCAGCCTATCGTGTCAAGAACGAGGAGTTGAACCTCATGAAACTCAACCGCACGACCCACGAGGAGCCCGAAGGGTCGAAACTGCTACACCTCTATGACAACAACGGCGTGCAGAAGATGGCCATCGACGAAGAGACGCTCTACTACGTCGAGTCGCAAGACAATTATGTGCGTATCTACTACGAGTTGGAGGGTAAACTGGTCAGTTACATGCTGCGTTGCAAGACCCAGAACCTCGAAGAGATGCTATCGGCCACCTCGTTAGTGCGTTGCCACCGTTCCCACATTGTCAATACGAAGAAAATCAAACTCTATCGCAAGGAACACGACCACGCCACCATCTTCTTGAGCCATCCTTCGGCCAAGCCGATTCCGGTTTCAAAGAGCTATTTCCGCGCCATCACCGAATTGGTCGAACAGCGACAACCGACCACAGAGGCCTAACCGCTACGGCTATTGTACGCTCGCCAACAACGCCTTCGCCATCTCCGGAGCGAGGGCGTTATTCATCTCAATATGCGCCATCACCAGCGAACGTGTCATGGCCACATAGTGGCGCATCGAACACCTCATGCGTTCATCATCAGCCTCGGCCAGGAGCAGATAGCACATCAACAGTGCCCCGCCACACTCGACCAGCCGACGAGCGTGCAACTCCACAAAGGCATCCCCTTCGGCTTCGGTACGCTGTATAAGTTCCACAAATCGCTCGGTGAGCTCCGTGAGCACCCAACGCTCATAGTCCAGTCCGCCTCGTGCGGCCACCTCCTCGGCTCGGGCACGCAACTCGCCGACCAATGCTCCATTGGTGATATACTTCATCGCAGCAATCACCTGCAACTGGGAAGTACCCTCGTAGATCGTCACCACACGTGCATCGCGATAGAGTCGCTCGACCTCAAAATCCTTCACATAGCCCGATCCACCAAAGACCTGCATGGCATCATAGGTGATTTGATTGCAGTACTCGCCACTCATGAGCTTCAAAATAGGAGTATACATATCGGCTCGCTGCTGTGCCTGCTTCATTGCAGCACGCTCATCGGGCTCCAGACCCTTCCGGTTGGCTTGGCGAGCCAAGCCCTGCGCCACATCGACCTGTCGAGCCGTAGCATAAAGCAGTGCTCTTGAGGCATCCAATTTCGTACGCATCGTAGCCAACAGTTCGGCTACGGCCGTAAAGGTCGCTATCGGTTGACCAAACTGACGTCGTTGCTGTGCATAGAGTTGCGCTTGTCGCCAGGCCGCCTCGGCAATACCCACCGACTGGGCTCCAATGCCCAATCGGGCTTGGTTCATCAACGCCATCACATACTTAATGAGCCCCATCCGCTGCACCCCCACCAATTCGGCCCGAGCATGGTCAAACACCAACTCACAGGTAGGGGACCCGACGATACCCAACTTATGCTCGATACGTCGCACCGTCATTCCGCCATCCCGCTTGTCGTAGATAAAGAGCGAAAGTCCACGGGCATCGTTCGTGCCGGCTTCGGTACGTGCCAGCACCAGGTGGATATCGGCATCACCATTCGTGATGAAGCGTTTCACGCCGTCAAGCATCCAGCACCCCTGCTCCTCGCTCCACGAGGCTCGTAACATGGCTGATTGCAGATCGCTACCGGCCTCGGGCTCGGTGAGATCCATCGAGCAGGTGTCGCCCGCAGCAACCCGTTTCAAGAACCGCTCGCACTGCTCCTCGGTGCCAAATGTCGCAATCGTTTCGGCACAATTTTGCAAGGCCCAGAGGTTGTTGAGCGAAGCATCGGCACGTGCAATCAATTCCGAAGCCATCACAAAGAGGGTTACCGGGAAATTCAGCCCGCCAAAACGACGCTCGAGCGACATCCCGTAGAGGCCACTCTCGACCAACAACCGATGTGCCTCGGCTGTACCTACGGCATAGGTCACCCGCCCCGCCTCACAACGAGGGCCCTCTCGGTCGACGTTCGCGGCATACGGAGCAATATGCTCGGCACAGAGTGCTCCCAGGATGCGCATGGCCTCCCAATAGCCCACACGCGCCTCCTCCAAATTGCGAGGAGCCTCCTCGTCGTGTTCCGCTGCGGTGTAACCTTGTTCATAGAGCTCTACGATGCGGTGCATCTCCGGATGGAGCAACTGTCGCCCCAACCACTCGTTATCGGTAAAAAAATTCTTCATCGTTTGCACGTTTTCAAGATTCGAATCATCCGTTCGGCCACCTCGGCAGCATCACCCGTAATGACATGGTCTGCCATGCGACAAATCGGAGCCTCGGGATCACGGTTCACCGCCACGATCATGCCCGCACGCGCTATGCCGACCGTATGCTGCACCTGCCCCGAGATACCAAACGCAAGATAAAGGCGAGGGGCAACCGTCAGCCCCGTTTGTCCAATCATCCGTTCATGAGGCAGGTATCCGGCATCGACAGCCGCACGCGTACCGCCCAATTCGGCTCCGAGCAGCGCGGCTAACTCTTCGAGCCGTGCAAAGCAGGTTGCATTGCACGCACCATACCCACCAGCTACCACGATTTGCGCCTGTTGCAACCCTCCCGAAGGAGGTTGGCCGGCCGGTACAAGAAGCTGCAGAAGGAGCTCCTCTTCGGAGAGTTTCGCCTCTTCTCCTGCTTGGACACTCGCACGATGAGCTGTATCCTCCGAGGCGACACGGCCGGTTGCCACTGCTGCAGCGGACAACCTGGCAGGGTCTATATCGAGCATATCGGCCTTCCAATGGCGAATCGGCCGACGGCGTTGTTGCAACAAGCGATGTATATTTTCAGGACGACACAGGAGCGTACCACGAACTGCGAACAGGCATGACAAGGGTGCTTTCACCACCTCCATCGCCTCATCCTTGCGACGACGCACAGTAATGCCATCGTTCGAACAATCCACCAACGCCTCAACCTCCGTCACTTGTGGGATGCCTAACTCCTCGGCAACCTGCGACCCGACATGCGCCAGATCTCCACCAATGGATTGACACCCCGCAAAGAGGGCCTCTGCCCCCAATTTACGGGCAGCAGCAGCCACCATGCAGGCCGTAGCCGGCACATCGGCTCCCGCATAACGACAATCAGCAAGCACCACAGCATCATCAGCTCCGCGAGCCATCATTGCTCGCAACACCTCCTCGGCCCGCTCGAGGCCCATTGACACGGCCGTCACCGTACCACCCAGGCGGTCTCGAACAGCCAATGCCAGCTCCAACGCCCCCAAATCATCGGGATTCGGCATGGCCGATAACGAAGTTCGGTCGAGTGCCCCCTCGGTGGTCATGCATGTCGAGGCCGAGGTGTCGGGCACCTGCTTCACAAGGACAACCCACTTTGGTTGTCGATTCGTCACCTCACTACGCATAGAGGAATCGTTTGATACTTCCCTTGGGGGTTTTGGCAAAGGGGGCGTGTTGGAGTTCAAACTCGGCCACCTGCGAATAGGCCGGAAGCCGTCGATTCAGCTCCTCGAGATTATGCTGCATGACCTCTTGTAAAGTTTCGGCACTCATGTGGTCATTGGCCACCTTATCTATATTGGGAACCACAAGGGCTACCAACGTATTCTGCCGCTGCACGACCAGCGACTCACCCACATAAGGCATCGTATTGAGCAGCACCTCAATCTCCTCGGGGAAGATGTTTTGTCCGTTGGTCGAGAGCAACATGCTCTTACAACGCCCCACCAAAAAGAGCCGGCCCTCGGCATCAGCCATACCGAGGTCGCCCGTGCGAAAGAATCCATCCTGGGTAAAGGCAGCGGCTGTAGCCTCGGGATTCTTGTAGTAACCGGCAAAGACACTCGGTCCTTTCACCAACAACTCACCGGCCAAATGAGCCGGATTGCTCGAGTCGATACGGTATTGATACCCATCGATGATACGACCACACGATTTGAGGTGGTAATCGCCCCGCAGACCCAACGAGATAACCGGCGTGCACTCCGTCATACCGTAACCGGTCATGAAGGGGACCTTCAACTTCAAGGCCAACAACTCCTCGATTTGGGTCGGGATGGCGGCACCGCCCGTATAGATCATCTCACAACGTGAGCCAAAGGCGGCCATAAAGATCGAGCGTAATGCCTCACAAAAATCGGGATTATTTGGATAGTCGGCCAACTTCTCCGCACCACTCTTGCTATGCACGAACTCGCCAATCGTATGCTCGACCAACTTATTCACAACCAGCGGCACGGCAAAGAACATGCGCGGATTGACCGTTCGCAAAGCCGTCTTGACGGTGGTCGGGATAGGCATCGAGGTCAGAATCGTCAGGTGCATACCCGAGCAGAGCGGCATAATACCATCGACCGTCAGGCCGAAGATATGCGCCAAAGGCAAGATACTCAAGTACCCCTCACCGGCCGTGAAGGGCAACAGCATGTGCAGTTTCTCAGCTTGATCGGAAAAGTTTCCCACGGTGAGCATCACCCCCTTGGGGTTGCCGGTCGAACCCGAGGTGTAGTTGATGACACACACCTCATCGAAACGCCGCTCCTCGAAACAGAGCATATCCGACTGCAACCCTTCGGGGTAACGACAGGCAAAGGCCTCCCGACGTGCAGCATAAAGGCGGGCAAACTCCCCACGAGAAGCAAGCAGGTCGCCCGTACGCAGGTCGATAGCAGCCAGCAGTTGGGGCATCGCCTCAAAATCCATCTTCTCGAAGAGGGCACGCTCGGTGTAGAGGATGCGGCTATCCGAATGGTCGACCAGCCGCTGGGTATCGGTGGGCAGATACCCGCTCAACAGCGGAACGGCCACATAACCTCCTGACACGGTTGCCATAAAGAGGCTGATCCAGTTGGACGAGCTGGCCGCATTGAGGGCGATTTTATCGCCCGGGTGCAGGCCTGCCTGCTCCCACAGCAGGTGCAGGGTCTTTATTTCGACGGCCAATTGGCCGTAAGTAATCGAATCGTATCGAAAGTCGTTCAGCGCAGGTTGATTCCAGCAACTACGAACCGACTCTTCGAAGCGTTTGATAAAAGATTTCATCGTTTATAAATAAAAATCAGGTGAAACGGCGAGAAAAAAAGAGGCCCGAGAGGTGGATGATGGGTTCCTCCCCGCGGGCACAAGCGCACTTTCAGACTACTTCGTATGCTGCTCGATGTAGGCAACAGCGTCGCCTACGGTCGAGATGGTCAGTGCGTCATCGTCGGAAATCTGAATATTGAAGGCCTTCTCGAACTCCATAATCAACTCGACCGTATCGAGCGAATCGGCTCCAAGATGGTTTGTAAAGCTCGCCTCGGGGGTTACCTCCGCCGGATTTACACCCAATTTATTCACGACAATTTCCGTGATTTTACGTTGAATTTCCGTCATAATTGTACACATTTGATAAGTTGGAAAAACTGATATCGGCGGCAAAGATAGCGCAACACGCCACCAACCTCCGCTTCTCGACTCCAAATGTGGCGAACAGGTGCTTGAGGGTGGCCGATGGCCCCATTCGGTGGCCAAATGTGTGGCGAATGGGGCAAAAAAAAGTGTGCTCGGGAGGGGGTAAAATTGCAGATTCGAGGAATAAAATGTACTTTTACAGCGTTAAACGCTACCATTCATTCATGAAACGATTACTCTTACTATTGATGGTCATGATGAGCATGCCGGCAATCGAGGCGCAGGAGTCATTGCGCCTGTTAACCATGGAGGAGGCGGTGCTGGGCACCGGACTCCGTGTCGAGAATCTGCACTGCACGTGGCGAGCCGATGGAGCCCTCTACACCGTTATAGAGGGCGACTCGCTCTTCGCCGTAGAGCCGCGCACGGCACGCCGCACACTGCTAACCACCCTCGAGCGACTCAACCGCACGGCAGGCACCGACCTGAAACAACTGCCCCCCCACCGCCTCACACGTCGGGGAACGATGCGCTTTCAGGCTGGCCGTTACCTCATCGGCATTGACCCCATAGCCGATACGCTCGTACACAAATATGCTGCACCCGAAGGAGCAGAGCATGCCGTCTATGCCGACGAGGGACGTTTTCTCTACAACCGTGCGAACAACCTCTACTGGAGCGATCGCAATGGTGCCGAGCATCCCATTACCGACTATGCGGATAAGAACATCGTCTGCGGACAGGTCGTGAGCCGCAACGAATTTGGTATCACGAGCGGCACGTTTGTCTCGCCCGACCTGATGAAGGTAGCCTTCTACCGCAAGGATGAGAGCCACGTTACAAACTTCCCACTCCTCGATGTTACCTCGCGCACGGGCTCGCTCGTCGAGATTAAATACCCGATGGCCGGTATGCCCTCGGAGCGTGTGGCTCTCGACATTTACAACTTCGAGACGGGGAAAACCATCACCATCAAGGCCGTCGACTTCGACAAGGAGCGTTACCTGACCAACATCGCATGGGGGCCCTCCTCGGACCGCATCTACATCCAGGTGCTCGACCGCACCCAGAAGCACATGCGTCTGAATGAATATGCCGTCGAGGATGGTCGTCTGTTGCGCACGGTGCTCGAGGAGCGTAACACGAAGTATGTCGAGCCCCTGCACCCCATCCAATTCCTGAAGGATGATGCCGATAAATACCTCTACACGACGGCCAACCGCGACGGCTATCGCAACATCTACCTCTGCTCGCTGAGCGAGGGGTGGGTTGAGCGACTGACCAAGGTGGATGCCGATGTCGAGCCGTTGCAACTCAACGGACGCCACCTCTATTATTATTCGGCCGAGGTATCTCCCGTCGAGCAACACCTCTTCCGTCTCGATTTGCGCACGGGAAAGAGTCGTCGCCTGACACCCGATGTTGGGTGGCACACCTGCCTGGTCAGCCCCGACGGCCGTTACTTCATCGACAACTACTCGTCGCTCAACGTGCCCCGCGTGGTACGACTGGCCTCGACCGAGGGTCGTCTGAATCGTGAACTGCTCCGTGCCGAAGACCCCAGTCGAACACTCAACTATGGCGAGATTACGCTCGGCACGGTGAAGAGTGCCGACGGTCGCTACGAAAACTACTACCGACTCATCAAGCCCCACGACTTCGATCCGACGAAGAAATACCCCGTCATCCTCTATGTCTATGGCGGTCCGCACTCGCAGATGGTACAGAACAGCCACCAGGCGCTCCTGCGTCGTTGGGAGATGCTGATGGCTCAACGTGGACACATCGTCTTTGTGATGGACAATCGAGGCACGTCACGCCGTGGATTGGCATTTGAGCAGGCCATCCACCGCCAGTGTGGTCGCTGCGAGATGGAGGACCAGATTGCAGGACTCGATTGGCTGTTGTCGCACCCTTGGGCCGACCGTGAGCGTGTCGGTGTACATGGCTGGTCGTATGGTGGTTTTATGACCATTTCGCTCATGACCCACTACCCCGACCGCTTCAAAGTGGGGGTTGCCGGAGGACCGGTCATCGACTGGAAGTGGTATGAAGTGATGTATGGCGAACGCTACATGGATAGTCCGCAGGCTAACCCCGAGGGATATGCCTCGACAAGCCTCCTGACAAAAGCCAAGCATCTGAAGGGGAAATTGCTGATTTGCCAGGGAGCCATCGACCCCGTGGTGGTATGGCAACACAGCCTGAACTTCGTGCGTTGCTGCATCGAGGAGGGGGTACAGGTCGACTACTTCCCCTACCCGACTCACGAGCACAATGTACGAGGCAAGGACCGTGTGCATCTGATGCAGAAGGTAACCGACTACTTTGCCGATTATCTATAACAAGTATCCGGTCTATACCAACCTCGGTACCTTATTTGTGTACAAATCGACTCAACAAGAAGTGCTATGACAGCTTTGTTTGAAGAGGTAATTTTCGGGCCCGTTCGCTCACGACGACTTGGCATTTCGCTGGGTGTCAATCTGCTGCCCCAACACGCCAAACTCTGCACCTTCGACTGCATCTACTGCGAATGTGGATGGAATGCCGAACGTCGCGGAGAGCGCACCTTTGCCCATCGGGCCGTAGTGAGCGAGCGACTGGAGGCCAAACTACAACAGATGGTCGAGGAGGAGCTGTTGCCCGATGTGATTACCTTTGCCGGCAATGGCGAGCCGACGATGCACCCCGAATTTGAGGCCATCATCGAGGATACACGCCTACTGCGCGACCGCTACTGCCCCAAGGCCCGTATCTCGGTCCTATCGAATGCCACGCAACTGCATCGTGCCGACGTGGTTCGGGCCTTGAAACGGGTCGAGAACAACATCCTCAAACTCGACTCTGCCTTTGACCACACCGTGCAGCGCATGAACCGCCCCCACCAAGCCTCCTACACGGTGGCACGCATCGTAGAGCAGTTGGCACAATTCGACGGCGATTTCATCCTGCAGACGATGTTCCTGCGAGGCGAGTGCGACGGCACACCGATTGACAACACCACTCCCGAAGAGGTGGCGGCATGGGTCGCATTGGTCGAGCAACTGCACCCGCGGCAGGTAATGATCTACTCCATCGACCGCGACACCCCCTGCCGGACACTGGAGCGGGTATCACGCGAGGAGTTGCAACAGATTGCGGCTCAGATCGAGGCACGAGGAATCTGCTGCTCGGTAGCATGACCTGCGGCGGGCTGACGTACAAAAATCAGTTCGCCCGTCGGGTATCCGCGCTGCTGTGCCAAGCGTAGGATGTAGTCGAGGGTGGCCTGGTCGAGATGGGGCTGACGTGCCAAAATCCAGAGGTATTTGGGCGAGCGGCCTCCGATGAGTGCCCACTCATAATCGGCATCTATCTCCAGGATGTTGTAATCCGAATAGAAAAACCAGAAGAAGGAGACACGCAGACGACCCGCCTCGTCGGTCGTGTGTGCCTTGCCACGGGCCGTCTCCACCTTGCCCGTGCGGCTGTCGATGCCCCGATTGAGCACCTCTATTTTCCCGTCGGGAAGGCGTTTGTAGTCGGTCTCGACCGCCTCGAGGTGTCGCTCGAAGCGATGGTCAAAGCGGGCAATTTCGTACCAATGGCCCAAGAAGCGGTTCAAATCGAGTGTGGGAACCGTGCGTCGGTCAATGCCGTGGGCGGGAGCGCTGAAGAGGCAACTCGCCAGCACCACCATAATCGAAGATAGTAAGATGTATTTCATAGCAAAGACGATGAAGCACAGACCGTGCCACATCGCGCAACGACTACCTTAGCCCTAAGGCTCGCAGCAGAGCCTCCGTATCGTAACCGCATTGAGCGTGCAGTTCGGCCGGTGTGCCATGCTCGACCCACTGGTCGGCAATACCCAGACGGATGATTTCGGGATGCAGACCGCAGTCGGCCAGCTGGGCAGCCACAGCCTCGCCCACGCCGCCACGGAGCGACCCATCCTCAATCGTGATGATGCGGCGGAAGCGTCGTCCCACCTCCTCCACGAGTCTCGTGTCAAGCGGTTTCACGAAGCGAAGATCGTAGTGCGCCACCGAAAGGCCCTCCTTTGCGGCAAGAGCCACCGCCTCGGCAGCGGCATGTGCCGTTGTTCCGACCGAGAGAATCGCCACATCCGAGCCTTCACGCAAGCAACGACCCCGCCCCTCGGTAATCGGCTCGAAGGGTTCATTGCGCCACGCAACTCCCTCGCCCGTACCACGCGGATAGCGAATCATCCAGGGTTTTCCGGCATGCAAGGCCGTGTACATCAAGTTGCGCAACTCCCGTTCATTGGCCGGTGCGGCAATTGTCAAACCGGGGATAGCACCAAAGGCGGCCATATCAAACAGACCATGGTGCGTAACGCCATCCTCGCCAACGATACCGCCTCGGTCGAGGCAGAAGACAACCGGAAGGCCCTGAATCGCCACGTCATGAATCACATTGTCATAGGCGCGCTGCATAAAGGTCGAGTAGATGGCACAGAAGGGCACCATGCCCGAAGCGGCCAATCCGGCAGCAAAGGTAACGGCATGTCCCTCGGCAATGCCGACATCGAAGGTGCGCTCGGGCATCTCCTCCATCAGGCGGCTCATGCCACACCCCGAGGGCATGGCGGCGGTGATACCCACCACCCGTCGATCGGCACGGGCCAAATCGACCAGCGTCTCGCCAAAGACATCCTGGTAACGGGCAGCCTCTTTGGGCGATGCAATACGTTCGCCCGTATCGGGGTTGAAACACCCCGGAGCGTGCCACACGGTTTGATTCTGCTCGGCAGGGGTATAGCCCTTACCCTTGACCGTCAGCACGTGCAGCAACTTGGGGCCCGGGATGTCACGCAACGCTCGCAGCGTGCGCACCAGCTCGGGCAGATTATGACCGTCAATGGGGCCGAAATAGCGGAAATTGAGGCTCTCGAAGAGGTTGCTGCGTCCGAGCAGCACCTGCTTCAGGGCGTTGCCCATCTTCTGGCACATACGCAGCAGACGAGGCGTATGCGACAGCCACCCCCAAAGGGTCTGCTTGAAGCGGTTGTAGTGCACCGAGGAGGTGATTTTCAGCAGATAACTCTTCAGAGCACCCGTCGCCTGGTCGATGGCCATCTGGTTATCATTCAAGATAACGAGCAGATCCGTCGAACGATTGGCTCCGGCATTGTTTAACCCCTCGAAGGCCAGGCCTCCGGTCATCGAGCCGTCGCCGATCACGGCAACAATCTTCTCGTCGCTACCCTGCAACTCGGCAGCTTTGGCCATACCGAAGGCAGCCGATATCGAGACCGAAGCATGTCCTCCGCCAAAGGCATCGTAGGGGCTTTCGGCCATGCGCGGAAAACCGCTGATACCGCCCAATTTACGCTGCGAGAGGAAAGCCTCTCGACGCCCCGTAATAATTTTATGGGGATAGGTCTGGTGACCCACATCCCACACCAACTTATCCTTCGGGGTGTTGTAGACATAGTGCAACGCAGCAGCCAACTCGACCGTACCGAGGCTCGACGCGAGGTGGCCGGGGTTGACCGAGCAGGCCTCGATGATGTAGTGGCGCAGTTCGTCACAATAGCCACGCAACTCCTCCACCGAAAGCTGCTTGAGGGCCTCAGGGGAGTCAATCTTATCGAGATATGTTGCGTTTTGTTGCTTCATGACTGCACAAAGATAGGGATTTATGCGTGTTTTTTCAAAGAAAATTTATATCTTCGCATTACGAACCAATGAATTAAACTTTTCGGACGATGAAATATCAACGTATTCTTCTCAAGTTGAGCGGTGAGTCGCTCCAGGGAGCGCAAAAATATGGTCTCGACCCGGCCGTGCTGCAATCTTATGCCGAACAAATCAAGGCAGTAGCCGAGGCCGGCGTACAGGTCGGCATCGTCATCGGCGGCGGTAACATCTTCCGTGGCATGTCGGGTGCCAAGCGTGGTTTCGACCGTGTCAAGGGCGACCAGATGGGTATGCTGGCTACGATTATCAACTCGCTGGCCCTGCATTCGGCTTTGGAGGATAACGGTGTGAAGTGCAAAGTCCTGACCTCGATTCGCATGGAGCCTATCGGCGAGTATTTCTCGAAGGCCAAGGCGATTGAGTACCTGGAGGCCGGCTACGTGGTCATCATCGGCGGTGGCACGTCGAATCCCTACTTCACGACCGATACGGCATCGGCACTGCGTGGTATCGAGATTGAAGCCGAAGTGATGTTGAAGGGTACGCGTGTCGACGGTGTCTACACGGCTGACCCCGAGAAAGACCCCACGGCCGTGAAGTTCGACGAGATTACCTTCGATGAGGTTTTGGCCCGTCGTTTGAAGGTGATGGATCAGACGGCCTTTACGCTGTGCCGTGAAAACAAACTGCAAATCATCGTCTTCGACATGGATACGCCCGGCAACCTGGGTCGCCTGCTTGCCGGTGAGCAGATAGGTACACTCGTAAAATTGTAAACTATGGCAATTCAAACTCGCAAAAAGAGAAAAAGCGGCTTTCAGATGTGGCTCATGCTGGCTCTGATTGTCGTGATTATGGTGGTGCTCGTCCTCCCGATGGGCGGTGGCGACAACTCAAACGAGGCTGCCGAGCCGGTGGTCATGGAGGAGTCCGAGCGTGACGATCTGGAGGCTACGACGCTGGTGAAGGCCGGCATGCCCGCCCCCGATTTCACCGTTACGATGTTCGATGGCCGACAGGTAACCCTCTCGTCGCTCCGTGGTAGCGTAGTGCTGGTCAATTTCTGGGCTACGTGGTGCCCGCCCTGCCGTGAGGAGTTGGCACGTGTACAGAGCGACCTGATAGACCGATTCCGCGGTCAGGAGTTCATCTTCCTCCCCATCTCGCGTGGCGAGACCCGCGAAGCCGTAGCCGCCTTCCGTGAGCAGATGAGCTACACATTCGCCATGGGCCTCGACCCCGAGCGTGCTATCTACGACCTCTACGCCTCGAACTACATCCCGCGCAACTTCCTCATCGACCGTGAGGGTACGGTGGTGCTGGCCTCGGTAGGCTATGAGCCCGAGGAGTTTGATGCACTGCTTGTAGCGATTGAATCAACCTTGAACAACAAATAAACAGCAAAACTATGGATACCAAAACGATTCTGAATGATGCTTCGACCCGCATGCAGAAGGCGGTCGACCACCTCGAAGAGGAGCTGCTGAACATCCGTGCCGGCAAGGCTTCGGTCAACGTGCTGAATGGCGTGATGGTCGAGTACTACGGTTCGCAGGTACCCGTGTCGGGTGCCGCCTCGGTGACCGTACCCGATGCCAAGACTATCCTGATTCAGCCCTGGGATAAAAACCTGATTCGTGTCATCGAGAAGGCCATCATCGACTCGAATATCGGCCTGACCCCCTCGAACAATGGCGAGCAGATTCGTCTGACGATGCCGCCCCTCACGGAGGAGCGTCGTAAGGAGCTCGTAAAGCGTTCGCGTGGCGAGGCCGAGACGGCTCGTGTCAGCCTGCGCAATGCACGTCGTGATGCCATCGAGACCTTCAAGAAGGCACAGAAGGAGGGCATGCCCGAGGATGAGGCCAAAGATGGCGAAACGCAAGTACAGAAAATCCTCGACAAATTCTCGAAGTCGCTGGATGAGATTCTGGCCAAGAAGGAAAAAGAGATTATGACCGTATAACAACGTGTTAAGCAAAAAGCTTTTTGCCAATCACTTTTACCAAAACATCCGGCCCCGTGAAAACACGGGGTCGTTTTTTTTTAGATAATCATTTCCCGCAGAGGCACACGAACAGCGTTGGGAAATGCGCAAAAAGAAGAAAACTCATAGAAGAAAAAAATGGTTGCGGTATAAACCGCAACCATTTTTCCTATCGTAGGCTCACCCTTAGTCAATCTTCGGACCGGCAGCAACAAGGCTCTTACCCTCCTCGTTACCCGTGAACTTCTGGAAGTTCTTCACGAAGCGACCTGCGAGATCCTTGGCCTTCACCTCCCACTGAGCAGCGTCAGCGTAGGTGTCGCGCGGGTCGAGAATTGTGGGATCAACACCCGGCAGAGCGGTCGGCACCTTGAAGTCGAACATCGGGATCTGCTTCGTCGGAGCGTTATCGATCGAACCATCGAGGATGGCGTCGATGATACCGCGCGTATCCTTAATCGAGATACGCTTGCCCGTACCATTCCAACCCGTATTTACGAGGTAGGCCGTAGCACCCGACTTCTCCATGCGCTTCACGAGCTCCTCACCGTACTTGGTGGGGTGCAGCGACAGGTAGGCAGCACCGAAGCAAGCCGAGAAGGTCGGCGTGGGCTCCGTGATACCGCGCTCCGTACCGGCCAACTTGGCCGTGAAGCCCGACAGGAAGTAGTACTTCGTCTGCTCGGGCGTGAGAATCGACACCGGAGGCAGCACACCGAATGCGTCGGCCGAGAGGAAGATCACCTTCTTGGCAGCCGGAGCCTTCGAGATGGGCTTCACGATGTTGTCAATGTGGAAGATGGGGTACGATACGCGGGTGTTCTCCGTAACCGACTTATCCGAGAAGTCGATCTTACCCTTCTTGTCCACCGTTACGTTCTCCAACAGGGCGTTGCGACGGATAGCGTTCCAGATGTCGGGCTCGTTCTCCTTCGAGAGGTTGATCACCTTGGCATAGCAGCCACCCTCGAAGTTGAATACACCATCATCGTCCCAGCCGTGCTCGTCGTCACCGATGAGCTGACGCTTCGGGTCGGTCGACAGCGTCGTCTTACCCGTACCCGACAGGCCGAAGAAGATAGCCGTCTCACCCTTCTCGTTCGTGTTGGCCGAGCAGTGCATCGAGGCGATACCCTGCAGCGGAAGCAGGTAGTTCATGTACGAGAACATACCCTTCTTCATCTCACCACCATACCAGGTGTTGATGATTACCTGCATCTTCTCCGTGAGGTTGAAGACAACGGCCGTCTCCGAGTTCAGACCCAGCTCCTTGTAGTTCTTCACCTTGGCCTTCGAGGCGTTGAGCACCACGAAGTCAGGCTCACCATAGGTTTCGAGCTCGGCATCGGTCGGACGGATGAACATGTTCTTCACGAAGTGTGCCTGCCAAGCCACCTCCATGATGAAGCGAATCTTGAGGCGCGTATTCTCGTTGGCACCGCAGAAGGTATCTACGACGTAGAGTTTCTTGCCCGAAAGCTCATTCACGGCAATCTTCTTCAACTCCTTCCAAGCCTTCTTCGTTACGGGCTTGTTGTCGTTCTTATACTCGGGCGATGTCCACCATACGGTATCCTTCGTCGTCTCGTCCATCACGAAGAACTTATCCTTGGGCGAACGGCCGGTGTAGACACCCGTCATCACGTTCACAGCACCCATCTCGGTCTCCTGACCCTTCTCAAAGCCACGCAGACCCTTCTTCGTCTCCTCACGGTAGAGCTCGTCGTACGAGGGGTTGTAGACAATCTCCTCTACGCCGGTAATACCGTACTTCTTCAAATCTTTCTTGTCGATCATAGTTGTATGTTATTAAATTAAACCTCTTTCTGTTTACTAACCTATCAAAAAACGAGCCTTCCTTTTGCGACTGACCCTCAGCTTATTACGCCTCGCGCCCCATCACCTTCGCAAAAGCCCCTTTTTCATCGGTACAAAGATAGGAAAAGTTTTACATTTGTGAAAAAAATAACAATTAAAAAATTAACCGAAAAGAAAAAATGATGCACATCTCGCGGGAGTAATCAAAAAAAAATAAAGGAGTGCAATTGGCACTCCTTTATTTTTTATTCATTCTGAAACAGTTAGGGCGATTCGCCCCCAATCAAAAACTGTGAAAAATCGGGCGAAATACCGTCCAATCCTCGAAAAATCCTCTGAGAAGGGGATGGGGATGAACAGGTTTACTTAGCGAGAGCCGTATGATGCCCCACGGAACACGATTATAGCCCCTGAAATGATACTACTTATGCTTGCCCCACTTTGGAGTGATACCTATAAATATCTCGAAGTGGATGCCCGGCATGGGGCGGGAGAGAACTGAAAGGTACTCCTCGTTGAAGAGGTTGTTAATCGCACCTTTCAAGGAAATGTCTGCCCATGGGAACGTCAAGACCTTTTCGAGCGAAAAGTTTGACATAAAGTAAGGGGGCAGTTTGCCCGTCAGCGAAAGATCGTTCGAGGACATTGTGAATCGCTCGGAGTAGTAGCACCACTTATAAAGCAAGGTCCATCGGCGCCACGAGAGGTTGCCACTAAGGGTCGAAGAGAATTCGGGGACATAGGGTAGCTGCTTGCCTACCGATTGGTCGGCAGGGGTACGGGGTTCGCCTCGGTTGATGGAGGGGGTCCACGAGAAGGTGCCATTCAGCCCCAACTGCCACTCTTTGGCAAGGACAATATCCAAATTTGCCTTCATCTCTACTCCGTAGGCGTGTACATCCTTGATATTTTCGGGCGAGAAGAATCCCTTGGTGGTGGGTAGCCAGATAATCCAATCCTTGATAAAGGACTCAAACCAGTTGGCCGAGCCACTCAGTGAATAGCTACCCTCCTTGCCAATGGCAAACGAAAGACCTGCATCGTAGGTCCAGCCGCTCTCCTTTCTGAGGTCAGGATTACCGCCCGGCAAGAAGTAGAGATCGTTGAGTGTCGGAAAGCGGAAGTTGCGTGAAACCGAGGCTTTGGCTGTTATATTGCCAACATTCGAAAGCACACCATCAACAAAAAATGCGGGTATAATCGGAGTCCACTCCCGTCCGAACAGCTCTTCACGCACCACCACCGAGAGTCCCAATCTATCTATTGGTCGCCACTTTGCCGAGAGCGAGCCCGAGAGTTCGGGACGACCTTTGCGGTAGCCCACAATCGCCTTGTTTCCGTCTTGTCGTAAAATATTTTTATCCTCGCTCTCAACAAGGTGTTGATGCAGGGAGAGGTTGGCCGAGAAGAGCCACTTGTTGCCGATATGGTACTCGCCCTCCACCTGCCCATAGAAGGTGTTGATGCGGCTGCGTGAGCGTGTCATGTGGGCCATAATACCATTGCCGACATCGCGTTTATAGTCGTAGGCCATCCAAGTGCGGATATAACCCGCTTTGGCACCCACCTTCCAATCTGAGTGCAGGTGGTCCCACGAAAGGACACCTCGAAAAGTCTGCTCACGCTGACGGTTCTCGAAGTCGGTCTCGTTGCCGTGATCGACCGTCAGCATCGCCAATTCGCGGTTAGAATTGACATACCACGCATTCAGACCGAATCGATCCCCTCGCCCCGTATTGTAATAGACCTCCTGCAAGAGGTGCAGATCTTTGTAGGCTCCGCTACGGTTGCGCTCTGTGGGGTAGTATTGGTCGATGATCTGCATGTTTTCATCGTAGATGTTCTCCTTCTTATCGTGGTTGCGATATTTGTAATCATTTGGCGACGAAGAAAATACCACGCGCGTCGAGCTTTGCCAATGCTCATTGCCGTAGGTCAGACGCAAGAATTCGTCAAAGGTCTTGAACGAGCCGATGCCCTGAATATACTGCAACCCAAAGCCGTCGGCATTGGCAGGCTTGGTCGATAGCTTTACCGCGCCACCCAGACCGCCGCCTGTTTCGTTGACCGACGAGGTACCGTGCAGCAGCGATGCATCGTCGATAAAGTAGGCGGGAATCATCGAGAAGTCGGTCATTCCGAGCATCGGATTATTGATCTTCATGCCGTTCCATGATACCTGCGTATGCGAGGGCGAAGTGCCTCGAAAAGCGACCGTGGAGAGGGTAGCTCGGCCATAGTTCTTGACGAAAATCGAGGAGTTGAAGGTCAGCACATCAGCCATCGAAAGGGCTATGTTCTCTTTCAACACCACGGAGTCGAATTTGGTCTGCTGGGTGCCAATCTCTTTCATGGGTCGCCGCCCATAGACCGTTACCTCTTTGATGTGAATCCCTCTTTTTGCCCAATCCCTCGTGTTCGTTTCTTGTGACGCTGCAACGCAAGGGATCAGTGCCGTGCATAGGATAAATAGCAGTCTCTTCATCATGCAACGCGTTTTATTTCCAGCAAAATGCTCCCGGGATGATACCCACATAAAAACTATCAACGAGTTTGCGCTCTTTGGAGTAGCGATAGACCATCCCCTGCTGCACATAGTCGATGGCATCGGCAATGTAGACATCGCCCGTATGCGGGCAGATAGTCAGACCATAATATAAGGTGCCGTCGTAGGGCAAAAAGACTTCGGGCTGCGCATGCTCTTTGGTTAAATCCAACATCCAAACATCATCGTTGAGCCAATAGAGTTTGTCCTTCGTACCATTAAGTTGCACCTCCGAGGGCCAATCGCCAAAGTCGAACCTAAACTGTTTTTCGATGGTGAAGGTTTCGGCATCAATGCGATAGAGCGAGGGTGCCTCGTGCCCATAGGGTGATCCCTCGTAGCCACCATCGGTTACGGTCCATAGTTTGTTGTTGCAGTCCATAACAAGCGAAGTGGGTTGAATGCCTACAACAAGTTCGTCAACAACTTTGTCGGTCTCGGTATCTATTTTCAGAATGCGATTTTGGTACGACCAACAGTTTACATATACATATTTGCCATACTGCACCATCTGCTCCGTTGAGCCCGACTCCATTGTCATATTTGGCACTTCGATATAGCCAGTAATTTTATATAGTTTGGGGTTTACGATAAAGATGCGGTTATCCCAAATTTGCGTGATATAGGCCTTTTCGTCGGAGAGGAAATGGATGTAGCGTGGCGAGGTGAGGTTGGTGATGCGCCCTACCTCTTTGAAGGTGTTGATGTCAATGGCAAAGACCACATGCGAGTTATTCACCACTACCCACCCGATGCCGTCACGGATAACCATCGACTGCGCTACATCGCCCAGTTTCATCGCATTGGCGCGATAAAAGACCTCGTTTTCGACCTCCTTGGTGGTGGGGTTGTAATACGAAAGCGTGGCGTTGCCATATTGGAAATTTCCCTCGTTGGTAATAAACAGCCCCTCGGGCGAGTTCGACGTATTGAAACTCTCCTGCAGTCCATACTCCCACTCCATGCATGAGGCAGGGAGTAGGAGTAGCAGCAGCAAGAGCTCTTTGATTGCAGTTTTCAGGTTCATTCTTTACAGCTCTTTTTTCATGTTGTAATCGTAGAAGCCCAGCACCTCGGTAGATAGCTCTCCGAGCCAACCGCTCTTGGCATTTACGCCTACCTGCACCTTTACAAAGTCAATGTATTCCAGGTCTTTATGTTTGCCATTGGCGTCTATTGCATCCGAAATTCTGAAATGGTTGGCATTGGCTCCTGCAGAGGCATTATCCTCATCGGTCAAGCGGTCGATAGGGCTAAAGTTATCGGCATATCCCCAATCATACTCCGCATTGACCCAATAAGAGCCATTACCCGAAGCGTCATGGTTGCGGGCCGCCAAGCAAGTACCCGTAAGGGTGTAACTATCCTCCTCAATCCACAACGGATAGTAGTACTCCTGTCGGTGGAACTGCTTGAGGTAATCGATTTCGCCACTATTACCCTGATTATCTGTCCACTTTACGGGCTGCTTTGGCTCGCTTGGGCGATAGTAGGTTACGGCATAATTTTGAATTGTTTCGGGCTTGCCTGTCTCCGAGCCTGCCAATTCATACCAAGTATCATCGGGCAGACCATTGCCATTCTCGTCTTGCATAACCCATACAATACCCGGCTCGGATGAACCACTAAACGAGTTGCCAAGGATTCCAATATCATAGCCGCCAGAGTTGTCGATACTATGGTCAAAGCCTACTACAATATAGCCGCCAAAACCACCCAACGACACCCAATTAGGATAGGGATTACCTTGCTTATCAACCTCCCCCATGCGTGTTTCAGCGTAGGCGATAGCCGCTTCGGGGGTGGTCTGTGTGCCATCAAAACCTCCGGTTTTCAGCTCATTGATAAACTGCCCAGGGGCGGGTGTGTATTCGTAAACCTTGTTCCAATCGGCCTTCGATGCAGCCGTTCTCGCACGGTAATATTTGCCTTTACCCAAATCCGTGGTTATCTCGTCGTCCACATTACACGACGACGAGATAACAAGGGCGATACCTATTACAAAATATCCTATGAGTCTTTTCATAGCTTATTTTTCAAAGCGTACTGCAATATCATCATACGCAAAGTAACCAGGGATTGTAAAGCCATAGCGGCCACCCATCTCATCGGAGTAGAGGAAGTTGAAGCGAACCTTTTTGACAGCCCCAAGACCCGACAGGTCCCACTTCTGCCAATCGGTCACAACCTCTTCGCCCTGCACCAAGTAGAACTCTACCTCGCTGATTGGCTCGGCATAAGCATCGGCATTCACATCGTCAAATCCCTGTGCAACAAGCTTCAACCAAGCATCCTCTGTGAGACCCTCCCAATTGCCGCCAAAGCTATTGCCGGCCTCGCTCTTCACACCATTGTATAATTGATTCAAGGTGTAGTTCGTATTGGTTACCCACATGTGGTCGATTACACGAGCCATATCGTCACCGAACGAAAGTTCGGGAAGATTCTCGACATACGAGTTGTCATCTTTATAGCCGTAATGTACCGCAAAGTTGCTACCCGAATGGGCCTCTACCGGGATCATAAGTTGGAGATTGAACCAACCAAGCATCTGGTCGTTGCCTGCATTCTCCGTAACATAGTCTTCACCATAGTATTTTGCGATGTGCTTATCTCTGTCTTCGTCGCTCCAGCCCTCGCCCCAATAGTTTGAGATGGCGTGACCACCGCCCCAGAAGCAGTAGGCGTAGTTATACGGGAAGGTGTGGCAAAGCTCGGTATTGCCCTCATCCCACCAGGTGTAGGCCGTATTCGAATAATCTCCATAGGTCAGCGGACCGCCATACTGAGGATTGTCAATCAATTCGCTCCATTTTGTAATCTCCACTCCGGCGTAGTCCAAAGTGTATGGGTAGAACTTGACATCCTGATCCTCGAAGGTCAAGATACGCAACTCGTAAGGGAGTTCTGGTTCTGGCTTTGTCAAATCGGCCAATGCAATGGTAGTGCTGATACGCTGCGTATCACCTGCCGTAAGGTCCTTTTGGGGCTGCTTGACTTCGCTGTATGTCGAGCCGTCGGCAAAGGTATAGACCACGGTCAGCTCCGTACCACCGATAGCAGCGGGCAGCGTAACCATGGCGGCAAATACACCTTCATTGGCCGATTGCAAGGCAACACCCTCGCCAAAATCGAGCGTAATCTGATTGGTGCCATTCACAACCGAACTCTCCCAGGCGTTGTTCTCATAGTCGAATACACACTCGCCCGCCAATGCCAAGCCCTCGGCTACGGTAACGGTGATGGTCGTGAGCATCGGCAACTGCTCATTCGATTTCGTATCAAACCAGATGTAGGAGGTCTTATGATCCAGGCAGAAGATGCCAAACTCGTCGGCAACCGCATAACCAAAGTCGCCATCGTTGCCCAAATTGCCATCGGCACTCTGCTCGGCAAGTACCTTCGCGGTCTTGTTGCTGCCTGTCATATTGTAGAAAAGGTGGAAATCGCCAATCGTTGAAGGCGGATTGTTCCACACAAACTGCGCTTGACGACAATCCTCCGAGAGAGGGTTACTCTGTACGCTCCCAAGCCAGATATAGTCGCCTGCACTCCAAAAATAGGGGATTTGGCTTGCTCCTGGAGTGCCAAAATGGGTGCGCGATTCGGCGGCACAGTAACCGGTGAGCACAAGCGGCTCGGTTGTTTGGCGGGTAAATTCTTCGCTCTTGTTGCACGCTACGGCTGATACCAATAGCAGCATCGCTGTAAATAACTTTTTCATAGTAGTTTATTTCCTTAATTTAATACACAATTATTGACCTTACATATCCTCCCAATCCGAGGGGTTCTGCTGCTCTTCAGATGCCGCAAAACCTTGTTCAACGGCAATTTCCAGGATCTCCATTATGGGAGATTCGTAGCTTTGTTTCTCCATAACGTGTTAGTTTTTAGTTGTTTTTGACTTGTTGTAATTGTTGATGTTTTCTTGTAATTCTTCGATATAGCGCGTCTTGAATTTGTAGTGCCCGATCATTTGGGGCGTAAGCTCGAAAGGCTCGCCCTGCCGAGCGCCCTCCTCGCAGTGAAAGGCGATCATCGATGGTAACATTTTACGCATCAACTCGACCGAGAGCTCCTGCAAAAGGGTCGCTTCGTAGGTGCTGCTTCGGTCTGTTAATGGATCGTAGAGGCGGATTGAGAGTCGATAGTGCTTATCGGTCGCAGGGATCTTTTTCAGCGAATTAACGAACTGCGCAATGGTGATGCGACGCTGATTGGCAGAATCGGCCTTGTCGTGGATGGAGATCCACGCATAGCGCATAGGGCTTGCCGCAAGCAAACAATAGATCGGGTTTGCTTGCGCACGCAGGGCCTTAAAAAACTTCCACATATTACTTTTCAGGATATGATGATCCTGCTTGTGGTTACCGGTAGTCTCCATGCACTCGGGCGGGTTATGTTGCAACTAAATCAGTAGGTTTTAATTGCTTATCCCCTGCGAGATTGCCCTATATACCTATGGACAAAGCAAACCGCTCCGCACAAAAAATAGGAGTGGTAACTACGCGATAACAAGATGCAATATGCCCTTGCCATCCACGCACAATCGTAAAAAATAAGCAATTAAAAAATGTTGATTTCGACCCGTATCCCAGCAGGTAGAGATCCATTAAAACATAAGGCAGGTCTTCTGACTTGTCCCTTTTATCGCGCCTTCCCGATTTATAATCAGTGGCAAAGAGTGCGATAAAAACCTCCTGACGGAGTGGGATTTACAGCAACTGGTATTGTCCCGGTTTCTCACCGGATTCCCTTTTCACCTTTCGTAACGCGTAGTCCGTAAAGGCTCCTTATGTAATGCAAAGATAGTAATTTATTTTTATTGGATGCACACAATAGCCGAAAAAAATCGCAACTTGGCCAACCCACCCCATCGCATCCTTCCCATTTATCACTCCAATCCCCTTCCCCTTCTCAGAGGATTTTTCGAAGATTGGACGGTATTTCGCCCGATTTTTCACAGTTTTTGATTGGGGGCGAATCGCCCTAACTGCTTCAGAATGAATAAAAAATAAAGGAGTGCGATTAGCACTCCTTATATTTTTTGTTTCTTTTGTAGTGGATAGGGGATTGACTACTGCGCTCCTTACAGTCGCTCCGTATTACGCCTTTCCCCTCTGCTCGCCGCAGGGGCCTTCACAACAGACACTCCGCAAGTAGCCGATAAATCTCCTTTTTTATTTTTTGGCCTAATGGCAGCAAATCAATTTGCGCCATAGACCAAAAAACAAAAAGATGTCGAAATTCGACATCTTCTTGCTTCGTTGTTGTAGTGGATAGGGGATTCGAACCCCTATGTCGTGCGTGAGAGGCACGTATCCTAGCCCTTAGATGAATCCACCATTGGTTTGATGGTGCAAAGATAAGGCAAGTTTTTCGTTCCTGCAAACCTTTTCTGAAAAAAAATTACAAAAAATCCATCAAACAAACGCTATCAATTTGATTTTCAGCAACAAGATTTTTTATCATCATCCGGCAAAAATCCGCATCTATCCCTTCGCAGGTCCGTTATTCCATCTCCTTGATAGATTCTATGCCGGCCCGTGACAGCGAAACACGAAACCGTTTATAGTCTGTTTTGCCATCATACTGATACTGCATGATGATATTGAGGAAGTAAACCTTCTTGCAATTCACGCGATAGAGGTTATTCGCCTCGTCAATCTGCGGCAACGAGATATACGGGTTGTCCATCTTGTGGATGAAATTGTTGACATTGAGGCGAATAATATCGTTAATACCATCCGTATGGTAGACATTGTGTGCCACAAGTTGCTCGCGGTCGATATGCACCCATTTTCGATACAGCAGCACCTTATCATCCATAATCAATTGTTCGGCCGGGGCGATAGGGTGTTGTTGGCGCAGGCGCATCACCTCCTGTGGAATATTCGTCCGTTGCAGGAAGTCCACACCCTCCTTAATCCAACCAATCGTCCGTTCGCCAATCGAGATACGGGCCTTATTATCGAAATATTTGCTCCCCTTGCGGTGTGCAAAGTAGTAGCGTGCCAACTCCTTGATACGATCCTTGCCCATGTAACTGATGACCAGCACCACAAAGAAGGGCCAGGTAAAATTACCGTATCGTTGTTGGAAATAGAAGCTGATGATGGTCGCAAAAATCATCGACAAGCCGGCGGCAATACTCAGGTAGATCTGCTCAATCATCACGCCATCGCGCTTCTTGGGGACACGCAGATAGAGTGCACTTTCGACATATTTTTTCAGCACTCCGTGCGTATATATCAAGTTGCGATTCTCCAAGCGATCCTCCTTGTCGACCACCTGGTAGTTCATCTTCTTCCGATACTCCCCTTCCCGTCGCAGGAGTTGCGATAGTTGCTCAATCTGCTCGGCAAAAAGTTCCCTGTTTTGCGCCAACCATTTGATGAGTCGGTAGGTCGACTGATTGAGCGTGTAACTCATAAACTCATCCCCATAGCGGAACGAGCCCCGCACCTGTTCCGTAATGGTCGGGGTGTTGATAATCTGCCGCAGCGAGCGGTAGGTATCGAGAATCTGCTTGGCATTGCTGCAATAGGCTTGGCAGAGGAGGCATACATCCTCGCACTGTTGATTGCCCGAGCAGATATGGAGCACCTCCTCACGCAATGCGCTCTTCACAATCGCCGCAAAGATCTTGATTTGGCTCTCGTATTCGGCAATGGCCGTGCGGGTCGGATCGCTAGCCATATGGGTCATAGCCTGCCGCACCCGTTCGGCCGGAGACTCCTTCCCATTGACAATATCGCGCATCAGATAGCGAGGCGTAATCAAGCGCACATTCGATTTCACATCCCGATAGAAGTTCGCTTTCGAGTAGGTCGACGGGTTGATATCCAGCGAATTGGGCACAAAAATCCACATATAGACCGAGAAGTCGTTGTGACGCATCTTGCGACGGGTCACAAAGCCCACCTTAAACTCGATCGAAAACTGATCGTGTATTTTGGTCGTAATGTCAATCATCGTTTCGCCTTATTTCGCTTGCTATCTATGCATTAGAAGAACAGCCCCTCCGTGTATCCCAACCAACGCAGTACGGTCTCACCCCAGATGATAATCATCACCCAGCCAATCATCATCATCGTAAAGCCAAAGCGGAAGGTATCGCTCCAGCTATAGTGGTTGGTCGTGTAGAGCAGGGCTGCCGGCTTCGAGTTGAAGGGCAGCACATAGACATGCTCAATCAAGAGGGCTACGGGGAATGCCAGACTCATGATGGGATAGCCGAACTTCTGCGCCACACCAATGGCAATCGGGATGAAAATCAGGGCACGCATCGTCTTCGACTGGAAGAGCAGCGCCGAGAAGAGCATCATAGCCGTCAAAAGCAAATACAATACCCAGAAGGGGGTTGCTTCCGTCACGCCGAGGCTGTTGAAGAGGACATCCACCATGCTCTTCGGGAGTGCCGTAGCATCCAGTCCGGCACCAATGGCGTAGGCACCGGCCGAGAACAACATCAGGTGCCACGGAATATCGACATCATTCCATTTGACCACACCGACACCCGGCAGCAGGGCAATCACCGCACCGATGAAGGCGACGGTCGTAGCATCAATGCCGTGGAGTTTATCCGTGGCCCACATTGCCAAGACACCCACGAAGATGACAATCGATTTGATCTCTTCCAGGTCCATCTTACCCATCGACTCGAGTTCGACCCGCAATTTGGCCAGGCCACCCTCGATTTGCGGCTTGCGCTCCTCCTCCGGAATCGGGAAGATGACCTTCACGCCAATCCACCAGCCGATGAAGAGCAGCAGGATAGCCAGCGGGAAGGCCGCCACAAACCAATCGCTATAACTAATCGAGGTGATACCCAGCGCACCACCGATAAGCGATGCAGCCAGCAGGTTGGCACCCGAGCCGGTCAGGAATCCGCTGGCACCGATATTCACCTGGAAGAGGTTCTGCAGCACGATGTTGCGACCAAAGTTGTTGCGATTGCCGTTCGAGGCACCATACACAGCGGCGACAACCATAAAGATAGGCAACAGAATCGCAGCCTTCACGGTCGTGGCCGAGATAAATGCCGACAAGATGACATTGATAATGAGGAAGCTGAAAAAGACACCGCTTGCCGAATGGCCGAAGCGGATGACAAACCACAGAGCCAATCGTCGGGCGGCCTTGGTCTTCACGAGCATCGAAGCCAAGACAAACGAAAGGATGTTGAGCCACATAACGGGGTGTCCGAGCTGCGCAAAGGCCTCCTTTTGGGAGGTCACCTCGGTGAGCACCAATCCCAGGATGACCAGCAGAGCCGTCAAATAGTTGGGGATTGCCTCCGTAATCCACAAAATGATGGCAGCCAAGAAGATGGCGAGCATGGCATAGTTGGCACGCGTAAAGTCCTCCATGCCATTCGTCTGGATAAACTGCACCGCCTTTTTGACACTCTTGTCGGGTGCCGGCTGTGTGGTAATCGTCGTACCGTCAGCCTGCTCCACAACAACCTCAGCCGGAATAAAATCACTCTCTTTTAAGTTGTCGATAAATGGTATATCCACAACCCAATAGACCAGGATAAAGGCAAGGATTGCCAATGGTCCTCCCCAGCGAGCCATCCACTTCTCAAAAGTGGATTTTTCCATTTTGGGCAGCTTCTCGATTTTATAGTTGTTCATATCCAGCGGATCGAACACCGCAGGTTGCTGTTTCTCTTGCTCCTTCATCGTTGCGGGAAGTTTGTTGGATTAAAAAACGGAGGGGAGCAATTCTCCCCTCCGTTGTCATAGTCGTTGGTTATTTCCAATTTTTGTAGGGGTTCTTCATCAGCATCGAGTTGTAGTACTTCACATCACCCGTTACCTCCTCGCCCAGCCATGCCGGCTTCACGAAGGCCTCCTCTTCGGATGCAAGTTCTACCTCGGCTACCGTCAAACCATCGTTATCACCGTAGAACTCGTCTACTTCGAAGGTATGCTCGCCCGACTTTACGAGATAGCGCGTCTTGTCGATCACGCCCGGCTCGCAAATCGCCAGCAACTGCTCGGCCTCCTCGGTGGGGATCTCCTTCTCCCACTCGAAACGGCTTGCACCGCTTGCGCTACCGATACCCTTGATGGTAATAAAGCCCTTCTCGCCCTTTACGCGAACGCGTACCGTGCGCTCGGGAACCGAACTCAGGTAACCCTGAATGATGCGGGTTGCCTTGAATGCCTCCGGCTTGAAATCGCCCACCACGAGGAATTTTCTTTCAATCTCCTGTGCCATAGTGCTTATTCGTTAGCCAAAGGTTTGTTCGACATACCGATCACGCGCTTGATGGCTTGCAGGTAGTTGATGTTCTCGACACCCTCCAAGCCGACGTCGGCAATCGTCTTCTTGATATCCTCGATCTCGGTCGATTCGGAGTTGATCGTAACGACCTTTGCGCCGTTGATCAGGACATTACCTACCTCGCAGATCGTATCATTGACCATATAGCCGAAACGCTGCTTGTGTACGCGGACAGCGGCCAAGTCGGGGTGTTGCTCCACCATCGAGATAAACTCCTCGTAGGTGTAGACCTCCTTCGTCAGCTCGGGCATCTCGACCATGAATGCGGGGAATACCTCCTCTTTGAGTACCGATGCGGCGATCGGGAACTCGCCCTTCATCAGCGGATTCCACTGTTCGAGGCCGTCAACGGTCTGCACATAGGTCTTGATATCCATCTTGCCATCACGAATCTTCGTGTTGTTGATATCGTTCGTGCGCGAAATGATATAGATTTCGTCGCTCTCGCGCTCCCACACCTTCTCGGGTACGGGCACCGACAGACGTGCCATACGCTTGTGTGCCTCACAGAAGCACTGACCAAACGAGCGGAACTCGAAACGCGGTTTCGAGATGGCACCAATCTCCATCTTCTCTTTAGCCATAATTATAATATGGTATGATTAGAATGCAACCTGGAAACGCATCATCAGCATCTGGTAGTCAACACCACCCTTGCCGACAACCTCCGACCACTTCTTCGTAGGTTCGCCGTTCTTGTCGTAACCTACATTGAACTTACCCTTGTCCTTACCCTTACCGTTGGCGAACTTATCCTGGTCAACCAAAGCCCAGTTGAGCATGATCTTCACGTTCTTGATGGGATAGTAGTTCAGACCGAGCTCGAACATCTTGGCCTTACCACCGGTGATACCGCTGACGAGTTTGTCACCATCGAACTTGGCATCGGTGAGGTCCATCTCCTGGTAGCGGGCAGCCACCTCAAGGTCACCCCAGCTGCGACCCGAAGTCGTGCGGTTGTACTTAGCACCATTCGAGTCGTACGACTGCGAACCACCAAAGAGCATGTACGAAGCCTGTGCATACCAACCGTCACCGGTGTAGCTGCTGAACGGATTCTTGGCATAAACCACCTTGTTGACAGCCTCGTTCATGTGAGCCGTGCGAGCGATGTAAGCAGCCTCATAGCGCAGACCCTTGTAGTGACCGGCCAACTCAATCGTCCAAGCCGTCTCATAGTCAACACCAATCAGGTCACCCGAGTTTACATATTTCTTGCGGTTGATGTCGGTCGAGTTGCGAGCGTCCATAGCGGTACCGATTACATCGAGCTCACCGAACTCGCCATTGTCGATAGCCTCAACGATGTCGGGATTCTCCTCCTCATCGAGCAGCTCCTCGAAATCCTTGAACTTGAAGCCCGTGGTCTTGGGGTTGCGATACGAGAAAGCAGCACCAATGTGCAACGAAGCATCAGGGTTGTTGATCGGACGGAAGACAACCTTACCCGTGTACGACAGACCCTCGTTCATACCGAAGTCCTTGTTGTAGTCCTGCATGAAGCCCATTGCCTCCGAATCCTTCAGCTCGGGACCGAAGATACCGGCCGAAGCCCAGAAGAACTTATTGGCATAGCGTACATTGAAACCAAGGTGGCGCGAAGGAGCCAGCGAAGTTACCATCGGACGCTCCATGAATACGAGGTAGCGCGAGGTCGTGTTACGCTGAATCGAGAAGTTCTCCTTGAAGTTACCGGCCTTGAACTCGAAGTTCTTCAAACCCGTGAAGGCGATGATAGCGTCCTTAATCTCGGGCGTACCGCTCGTCCAGTCGGTGTCGAACTCACCATACCAGTTCTTGTCGAGCTGTGCCTTGATGGCGAAACGGGTACGACGCAACGACATACCGTTACCAATCTTGTCAGCATAACCCGGCTCATCGAAGAATACGGCAGCATCAGCCTGCAGACGAACGTCGAACCACATCTTGTAGTTGGCATTCTTGTTCTGGAACACGAGGATACCATCCTGAACCGTAGCCTCAACGGGCAACGACTTCACCTCTTGGCCATACTGATTCACAGCCTTTGCAGTCTCCTGCTGAGCAAATGCACCCACGCCGAAGCATACAAGTGCCATCGAAAGTAAAAGTTTTTTCATAAATACTTAAAATTTAAGTGAATAGTTGTTTTTGTCGCAAAGAATACGGGCTTTGGGTTTGCCCCCAAAGCCTATATTTGCGGATTTCTCATAACAAATATAGTTTAATTACACGAAAAAAACAAGATTTTATGAGATTTTTATGTTCATGAATTTACAACAGGAGGTATCGCCGTCGATAAAAACGCCAATTATCCACCGCGGATACACCCGCCCCTTGCAAGCACAAAAAAAAGGTTCAATGCCTTAGACATTGAACCTTTTTTCGACTTAAGGGGAGACCCCCTCGGGTCAAAAAAAAACGAGTCGAGCGGTAGGTATTCGATTCTTTCGACGAGCACCGCCGAGGAATCTTAGCAACGCCCGTTGCGTCGCAACCTGCCGTTCTCCTCAACCAACCTAAAACTACTAACCTAAATGAACCTTAAAACTTCGATGCAAAGATAAGGCCACTTTTCGAATTATGCAAATTTTTTAGGAATAAAATAAATAAATTTAACAATTTGGTAACATTTACCCGCCCGAGGGAAGCAATCACACCCCAAAATCGCCCGCCTACCAACCCATTTTCCCGCTAATTCACTGAATTTTGCAGGCTAAATTTTGCATTCCCGATTTTGAATTTTATCTTTGGTGTCCCAATGGCCGGCATTTACTACCATATTCCCTTTTGCAAGCGGATTTGCAGCTACTGCGACTTCTATCGCACGGCACAAATCGGCCGCCTACCCCAACTCATCGAGGCGATGTGTCGCGAAATCGAGCAACGCCACGACTATCTGCGGGGCGAGCCGATTCGCACCCGCTATTTCGGAGGGGGCACCCCCTCGCTCTGCACCATCGAGCAACTGAAGAGCCTGCTCGACACCACCGCCCGCCACTTCGATTGCACGGGGCTCGAGGAGAGCACCCTCGAGGCTAATCCGGACGACCTCAACCCGCAATATCTGAACGACTTACGCACGATAGGCATCGACCGTCTCTCCATCGGCATCCAATCCTTCGACGATGGATGCCTTCGCCTGATGAATCGTCGCCATACGGCAGCCCAAGCCATCCGTGCGGTCAAAGACGCCCAAGCAGCCGGCTTCGACAACCTGACCATCGACCTCATCTTCGGTGTGCCGGGGTATGGCGGTGCCGCCTGGGAGCGGAGCATCGACCAGGCTCTCGAGCTTGGCGTACAGCACATTTCGGCATACCTTTTGACCATCGAGCCGCGCACACGCTTTGGCGTGATGGCCGCCAAAGGGGAACTCACAGAGGTAGCCGACACGGTGTGCGAGGAGGAGTTTATGCGCCTGCACGAACGGCTCAGCGAGGCGAGATTCGACCACTACGAAATTTCGAACTACGCTCTTCCGGGTTATCGGGCTCGCCACAATGGCAACTATTGGCAAGGGATTCCCTACCTCGGTATCGGCCCTGCAGCCCACTCCTTCGATGGGGATTCACGCCAATGGAATGTGGCGTCGGTCGAGGGTTACATTAAAGGGCAATCTCCTGAGCAGGAGAAACTTACCACAAGGAACCGCATCGACGAATACATCATGACCCGCCTGCGTACCGTCGAGGGACTTTCACTCCCCGATTTCGAGGCTCGATTTGGCTCCGGCGAGCGAAAGCGCCTCGAAGCAGACGCACGGCAGGAAATGGCTGCCGAGCGGTTGATTCAAACCGACGAACGGCTATCCATCCCCATCGAACACCTACTCGTGTCCGATAGTATAATCTCCTCATTATTTGCCGATTAACACTTTTGCGAAAAAGTGTCGAATATTGACAAAATATTATTAAAAAAATTGAAAATATTGGAATATATAAATATAAGTAGTACTTTTGCGACCGAAATTTTCAGTTAGCGAAATAACACAATTAAAAACCCTATATGAGCAACACGAAAATGACTCCCGATCACTTGTTTGAGGTGAGCTGGGAGGTATGCAACAAAGTTGGCGGTATTCACACCGTCATTGCAACCAAAGCCAAGACCGCGCTGCGCAAATTCAACGACCACTATGTACTGATTGGCCCTGACCTGCAGCACGAGGGGAAGAACCCCGAGTTCGAAGAGGATTCGACGCTGCTGCGCGCCTGGCGTCAGAGCGTCTACGAGGAGGGTATCCGCATCCGCGTAGGTCGCTGGAAGATTCAGGGCGAGCCGTTGGCCATTCTGATTGACTTTACGTCGCTCTTCGCCAAGAAGGACGAGATTTTGAAGAAGTTGTGGGACGAGTACCACGTAGACTCGATTTCGGGTCAGTGGGATTATGTCGAGCCGGTACTCTTCGGTTGGGCTGCAGGACAGGTAATCGCCTCTTATGTCGACACCTTCTGCACCGCCACGGAGAAGGTAGCTGCCCACTTCCACGAGTGGATGACGGCTGCCGGAGCCCTCTACCTGCGCTCCTACGCTCCCTACATCGCTACCCTCTTCACGACCCACGCCACGGTGATGGGCCGCTGCATTGCCGGCAATCGTCTGCCGCTCTACAACGACTTGACGAAGTTCAACGCCGATGACCTGGCTCGCCAGTTCAACGTCATGGCCAAGCATTCGATCGAGAAGATGGCCGCCACCTACACCGACTCGTTCCTCACCGTGAGCGACATCACGGCCAACGAGTGCAAATACCTGATCGGCCGTGAGCCGGATGGCGTAACGCCCAATGGGTTCGAGAACGACATCGTATGGAGTGGCAAGGAGTTCGACAAGAAGCGTAAAGAGGCTCGCAAGGCGATGATTGAGGTGGCTGAGGCCTGCCTCGGACAGAAGTTCGCAACCGAGCCCCTGATCGTGGGCACGAGCGGTCGCTACGAGTTCCGCAACAAGGGTCTGGATCTCTTCATCGAGTCGCTCAAGCGTCTGGCCACGTCGGATCAGCTGCAGCGTGAGGTGCTGGCTTACATCACCGTACCGGCCGCCAACTATGGTGCCCGTCAGGATTTGCAGGCACACCTGGCCGATGCCAAGAACCCGATTGACCAGAGCCAATACAAATATTCGACCCACCGCTTGGAGTATCAGTCGACCGACCAGGTTGTCAACGCCATCAGTGGCTCGATTCTGACGACCGAGCAGTCGAAGGTGAAGGTCATCTTCGTGCCGACCTACCTCAATGCCCAGGATGGCATCTTCAACAAGCACTACTACGAGTTGTTGGTAGGTATGGACGTAACGGTCTACCCATCGTACTACGAGCCGTGGGGCTACACGCCGCTGGAGTCGGTAGCCTTCTCGGTGCCGACCATCACAACGACACTGGCCGGCTTCGGCATGTGGGTTGACAAGAAGATCGACCACGCCGGTGTAGAGGTTATCCGTCGCGACGACTACAACGACATCGAGGTAACCATCAAGATTGCCGATGCGCTGCTGCGTTTCAGCCAGCTGAATGCCGAGCAGATTGCCGAGGTACGCAAGTCGGCCTTCGATATTTCGAAGACCGCCCTCTGGAAGAGCCTCTATCCCTACTACGAGCAGGCCTATGCCGAGGCTCTCGAGAGTTCGGTCATCCGCACGAACCGCGCCCTGCTGGGTGAGGGTGGTGCCCGCACCGAGCAGATTAACTTCGTGCGTCAGCAGCTCTTCGTGGAGAAGCCGAGCTGGAATCGCATGATGATTGACAAGACCCTTCCGCAGCGTCTGCACGCCTTGGAGGAGCTTTCGCGCAACCTCTGGTGGTGCTGGAATCCGAGTGCCCGCGACCTGTTCGAGGGTATCGATCAGCAGCTGTGGTTGGCTTGCGACCAGAATCCTATCGCCTTCCTCGACAAATTGCCGATGGAGCGTCTCAAGCAGTTGGAGCAGAGCAAGGAGTTCCTCGCACAGCTCGATGCTGTATATGGCCAGTTCCGCGCCTACATGGAGGAGAAGCCGGCCGAGGGTGCCACGACCATCTCCTACTTCTCGATGGAGTACGGTCTGCACTCGTCGCTCAAGATTTACTCGGGAGGTCTCGGTATTCTGGCCGGAGACTACCTGAAGGAGGCTTCGGATAAGAATGTTCCGATGGCAGCCGTCGGTCTGCTCTATCGCTATGGTTATTTCACGCAGCGTCTCTCGTCGCAGGGTGCCCAGGAGGCTACCTACGAGGCCCAGAACTTCTACAAGCTGCCCATCTCGCCCGTGCGTGATGCCGCAGGTGGCTGGGTGACGGTCGATATCGCCCTGCCGGGTCGTACGTTGTCGGCTCGTGTATGGCTCTGCCAGGTAGGTCGCACGAACCTCTACCTGCTCGATACGGACTACGAGGCCAACCTCGAGGAGGATCGTCAAATTACCCACTACCTCTATGGTGGCGACTGGGAGAACCGCCTCAAGCAGGAGATTCTGCTCGGCATCGGTGGCATCCGCGCCCTGCGCCAGATGGGCATCAAGCACGACGTATACCACTGCAACGAGGGTCACGCCGCCTTCATCGGCATCGAGCGTATCCGCGACCTGGTGAACCACAAGCGTCTTTCGTTCTCGGAGGCCTTGGAGGTGATTCGTTCCTCGTCGCTCTTTACGACCCACACCCCCGTTCCGGCAGGTCACGATGCCTTCCCCGAGTCGATGATTCGTCAGTACATGTCGCACTATCCCGACGTGCTGGGCATCACCTGGGAGCAGTACATCAACCTCGGTAAGACCAACCCGAACGACCCGAACGAGAAGTTCTCGATGTCGGTATTGGCCTGCAACCTCTCGCAGGAGGTAAATGGCGTGTCGTGGTTGCACGGTGAGGTATCGAAGGATATCTTAGGCAACATGTGGCCGGGCTACTTCAAGAACGAGCTCCACATCGGCTATGTTACGAACGGTGTACACTTCCCGACCTGGATTGCCACGTCGTTGCGTCGCCTCTACTCGCGCTACTTTGCAGATGGTTTCGAAGGCCACGTATATGACATTCCGGCATGGCAGAAGGTAAAACAGATTCCCGATGAGGAGCTCTGGTCGGAGCGCATGAAGCTCAAGGAGCGTCTGATTCACCACATCCGTCGTCGCTACAGCGATCCGCGTCAGGTACGCCTCGACTCGCCGCGCCAGATGGTACAAATCATCGAGGGCATCAAGCCCGAGGTGCTGACGATTGGTTTCGCACGTCGCTTTGCCACCTACAAGCGTGCACACCTGCTCTTCACGAACCTAGAGCGTCTGTCGGCCATTGTAAACAATAAGGAGCGTCCCGTGCAGTTCATCTTTGCCGGTAAAGCTCACCCGCACGACAAGCCGGGCCAGGATCTGATCAAGCGCATCGTCGAGGTTTCGGCTATGCCGGAGTTCGTAGGTAAGATTCTCTTCCTGCAGAACTACGATATGGAGTTGGCTCGCCGCATGGTACAGGGCGTTGACGTATGGCTCAACACGCCGACCCGACCCTTGGAGGCCTCGGGTACATCGGGCGAGAAGTGCGTCATGAATGGTGTGATGCAGTTCTCGGTACTCGACGGATGGTGGGTTGAGGGCTACAAGGAGGGTGCCGGCTGGATGCTTCCGATGGAGCGCACCTTCACCGACCAGCACTTCCAGGATGAGCTCGATGCCGAGATGATTTACAACACCATCGAGGATCAGATCGCCCCGAAATACTACAACCGCTCGTCTGACGGTATTCCGCATGAGTGGGTGGAGTCGGTGAAGAGCTGCGTGGCCGATATCGCCTCGAACTTCACGACAAACCGCATGCTCATCGACTACGAGGAGCGTTTCTACAACAAGCTGGCTGCCCGCAAGCGCGAGATTACGGCCGGTGGCTATCAGCTCGCCCGCGAGTTGGCCGCCTGGAAGCGCAAGGTTTCGGCTGCCTGGGATGGTGTTCGCGTAGTGAACACGGAGCGTGTGCAGCTCGACCAGGAGGCTATCTTCGTCGGTTCGAAGTACCGTTTCTCGGTAACACTCGACATCCAGAACCTCCAGCCCGAGGATATCGGCGTTGAGATGGTTGTCGCTCAGCAGATTGTCGGTCGCGAGTCGGTTGACGTGAAGCGCACGATTGCTCTCGAGCGCACGCAGGTCGAGGGTACGCAGGTAACCTACACGTTGGAGTACACGCCCGATGAGGCCGGTACGTTCGACTACGCACTGCGTATCTTCCCGCAGAACGAGCACCTGGCTCATCGCATGGACTTCGCATTGGTGAAGTGGGCATAGCGCATTGAGTAGCGATAAACCCGAAGCGTGAGCCCGGCGAAACGGAGTACGTTTCCGTCGGGCTCATCTTATGAACTTTTGGAACGGATACCTATTATATATAGAGAACTGCCTGCTCCAAATAGGCCATAACAGGCAAAAATCGGCACAGCTCGCTATGCAAATTGTACAAAAGAGTGAACAAAAAAAGAATTTTTCACGAAATGGAGTACAATGTACCGATTTTTTTATTAACTTTAACGAACGAACAGATTTATACACAGAATATGTCAGCCTTAACATTCGACAAAGCCTCGCTTGGTAACCTGGAATACTCACTCCAGCGCGAGATGCTCTCGACCGACCGTATCGGCGGTTACATGAGCACGACGATTGTCTGCTGCAACACCCGTAAGTACCACGGTTTGATTGTGGCACCCATCGACCAGAGCGACCGGACCTATGTGCTACTCTCGTCGCTCGACGAGACCATCGTGCAGCATGATCAGTCGTTCAACCTGGCTCTCCACCGCTTCAAAGGGGTTTACGAGCCACGTGGTCACAAGTACATCACCGACTTCGAGTACACCCCCACTCCGACCATTACCTATCGTGTCGGTGGCGTGATTCTGAAGAAGGAGTTGCTGTGGATTCACAAACGCACGCAGCTCATGATTCGCTACACGCTCGTGGATGCCCACTCGGAGACGAAGTTGCGTCTGCGTCCCTTCCTCGCTTTCCGCGACAAGCACGCACTGACGCACGCCAACATGGAGGCTGACGGTCACTCCTACCCGGCCGTAAATGGTGTAAAGTGCCGCATGTACGACTCGTTCCCCTGGCTCTATATGCAGACGAGCAAGGCCGATGCCGAGTTTGTTCCGGCTCCCGATTGGTACTACAACTTCGAATACCTGCAGGACCTCGCACGCGGCTATGATGGCTACGAGGATCTGCTCACGACGGGCTATTTCGAGTGCGAGTTGAAGAAGGGCGAAAGCATCATCTTCTCCGCCTCGCTCGATGAGATGCAGTCGGCCAAGGAGATTGAGGAGAAGTTCGAGCAGTCGATTGCCCGCCGTACACACAAAATCGACTTCATCAGCTGCCTGGAGCACGCAGCCCGTCAGTTTGTCATCCGTCGCGGTGGTCGCACGGAGGTCATCAAGGGCTATCCGTGGCATGGCCCGCAGGGTCGCCAGACCTTTGTTTCGCTGCCCGGTATCACGCTCGAGCAGAACCACAAAGAGGACTGCATTGATGCCCTCGACACGCTCGTTGGCGAGATGCAGGATGGCATGTTCGTCGGTTCGGCTTCGGCCCGCGAGGCTGTAGATGCTCCGCTGTGGTTCTTCTGGACACTGCAACGCCTCGAGAAGCACATCGGTGCCAAGGAGGTGTGGAAGCGTTATGGTGCCGCTATGAAGGGTATTCTGGAGAACTACCGCAAGGGTATCGACGGTCGCATCGTGATGAACGAGAATGGCCTGATTTGGGCCACCTCGGAGGGTTTCCCCGTATCGTGGATGGACTCGGTCATCGACGGCAAAGCCGTAACGCCTCGTAACGGCTATCAGGTCGAGGTACAGGCCTTGTGGTACAACGCCGTGATGTATGCCCTCGAATTGGCCAAGACGAACAAGGATAAGGAGTTTGTAAAGGCTTGGGAGGGTGTTCCCGAGCTCACCAAGGCGTCGTTCAACGCCCTGTTCCCGCTGAAGGAGGGTTACCTGGCCGACTACATCGGTGAGGAGGGTCCGAACACCTTCATCCGTCCGAATATGGTCATCGCCTGCGGTCTTCCCTACAAGATGCTCTCGTCGGAGATGATTCTCGACACGCTGCGCACGATTCGCCAGCACCTGCTGACCCCACGTGGTCTGCGCACGCTCTCGCCGCGCAACCCGCTCTACCGCGGTTCGCAGGAGGGTACTCCCGCCGAGCGCGACTTCGCCGGTAAGAATGGTTCGGTATGGCCGTGGATGCTCTCGTTCTATGTGGCTGCCGCCTTCGACATCAATGGCGACCGCTACCTGCCGACGGCCGAGGAGATTCTCGAGTACTTCGAGGAGGATATCCAGAGCTATGGCATCGGCTCGATTTGCGAGCTCTACGATGCAGACCCGCCGTATGCTTCGCGTGGTGCTATCTCGCAGGCTTGGTCGGTAAGTGCCGTGCTGGACATCCACGCCATGATTCGCGAGCGCAAGGGTGAGGAGAAGCCTGCTCCGAAGAAGGCTGCCAAAGCCCCGAAGGCCGAGAAGAAGACCACGGAGAAGAAGGCTCCTGCCAAGAAGGCAGCCCCGAAAAAGAAGGAAACAAAAAAATAAAAAAGATACATCACTATGAGAGTTTTAATGTTCGGCTGGGAGTTCCCGCCTCACATTGCCGGTGGTCTGGGTACGGCGTGCTATGGCATGACGCGTGGACTGGCTCGCAACGGAGTGGATGTGACATTCATCGTGCCTCATGCCTATGGTGATGAGGATCAGCGTTTCATTCGCGTGGTGAATGCCAGCGACGTGGAGGCCGTCTATGGCTCGACCGAGAGCGGTGCAGACGACATCCTCGACAAGATTTCGTTCATCCACATCGACTCGAACATGGTGCCCTACATCTCTCCCGAGGAGTACGAATCGTACCACGAGGAGTTTGTAAAATCGGGGCAACGTGTCTGGTCGAAGAGTGATTGCTGGAAACAGCGTTACACCTTCTCGGGTAAGTATGGAGCAAACCTGATGGAGGAGGTAGCCCGCTATGCGGTGGTTGCCGCACAGGTAGCCAAGGATTTGGAGGGTCAATTCGACGTGATTCACGCCCACGACTGGCTCACCTACTATGCCGGTATCGCCGCCAAACGTGTCTCGGGCAAGCCGCTCGTGGTCCACATGCACGCTACCGAGTACGACCGTTCGGGTGAGAATGTCAATACGCAGGTACACGCCATCGAGAAGACCGGTATGCAGGCTGCCGATTGCGTGATGGCCGTATCAAACCTCACGCGCAACATCGTCATCAACCGCTACGGCATCCCTGCCGAGAAGGTTGTAACGGTACACAACGCAGTACGCTTTGCCGAGAAACAGTCGGCAGCCCCCGAGCGTGGTGTCGAGGATAAGATCATCACCTTCCTGGGTCGTATCACCTATCAGAAGGGTCCCGACTACTTTGTCGAGGCTGCTGCCAAGGTGCTGAAGCGTGTGCCCAACGTGCGCTTCGTGATGGCCGGTTCGGGTGATATGATGAACCATGTGATTCGTCGTGTGGCTCGTCTGGGTATCGCCGATCGCTTCCACTTCACGGGCTTCCTGCGTGGTGAGGATGTACACAAGATGTTCCAGTTGTCGGATGTATACGTCATGCCTTCGGTTTCGGAGCCCTTCGGTATCTCGCCGCTGGAGGCTATGCGCTCGAACGTACCGGTGATTATCTCGAAGCAGAGTGGTGTAGCCGAGGTGTTGGACTATGCCGTGAAGGTCGATTACTGGGATGTCGACGCCCTGGCCGATGCCATGTACGCCCTGATTAAGTATCCGGCTTTGGCGAATATGTTCTCGTCGAAGGGCCTGGAGGAGGTTACCAACCTCAAATGGAACAATGTAGCTGCCAAGATGAAGACCATCTACGAGCGTATTGTTGAAGAGAGTCAAAACAAATAAAAAAAGAGATAGAAAGATATGAAAACCGTTTGTCTTTATTTTCAGGTTCACCAGCCGTGGCGTCTGAAGAAGTATCGCTTCTTCAACATGGGTAAGGACCACAACTATTTGGACGACCTGGCCAACCGCTCGATTATGCAGAAGGTGGCTCGCCAGTGCTACCTGCCGATGAACGCCCTGCTTCTGAAGCTTATCCAGGAGAACAAGGGTAAGTTCCGTTGCTCGTTCTCGATTACGGGTATTGCTGTTGAGCAGTTCAAGGCCTATGCGCCCGAGGTGCTCGATTCGTTCAAGGCACTGGCCGCTACGGGCTGTGTCGAGTTCTTGGCCGAGACCTACTCGCACTCGCTGGCTGCTTTGGCCTCGAAGGAGGATTTCGCCCAGCAGGTGAAGTTGCACGCAGCGATGATTAAGAAGGAGTTTGGTGTGAAGCCTACCGCCTTCCGCAATACGGAGCTGATCTACTCGGATGAGATTGGTGCCATGGTATCGGAGCTGGGCTTCAAGACGATGCTGGCCGAGGGTGCTCGCCACATCCTGGGATGGAAGTCGCCCAACTACATCTATGCCAACGCCATCGACCAGAAGATGCGTCTCTTGCTACGCAACTACAAACTCTCGGATGACATCGCTTTCCGCTTCTCGAATCAGGGTTGGGATGAGTATCCGCTGACGGCTGACAAGTATGTATCGTGGCTCACGGCCGAGGATACGCCGGGTGAGGTAATCAACCTCTTCATGGACTACGAGACCTTTGGTGAGCACCAGGGTATCGAGACCGGTATCTTCGACTTCATGAAGGCCCTGCCGAAGGTTGCTTTGGGCTCGGGTCAGCTGGAGTTTGCCACGGTAAGCGAGGCAGCAAAGAAGTACCAGCCCGTATCGGTGTTGCACTGCCCGCACGTGATGTCGTGGGCCGACGAGGAGCGCGACGTTACGGCATGGCTCGGTAACGAGTTGCAGAACGAGGCATTCTCGAAGCTCTATGGCTTGAAGGAGAAGATTGCCAAGCTCAAGAGTGCCGATTTCGACTATGTATGGAACTTCATGCAGACCTCGGACCACTTCTACTACATGGCTACGAAGTGGCTGTCGGACGGTGACGTACACTCCTACTTCAACCCCTACGATTCGGCTTACGACGCATTCATCAACTACATGAATGTGCTGTCGGACTTCCAAATCGAGGTGGAGAAGGCTCTGGAGGCCAAGTCGAAACGCAAGAGCAAGAAGGCTTAAGGCACTTGCGAACACACCAAAGCCACCAACTCCTGCAAAGGGTTGGTGGTTTTTTATGGCGCAAGAGTTGCCACGTCACATTTTTTCTCGTTTTTATTGCTTACCTTTGTGCAATCGAAACAGTTTATAGACCCTTTAGCGTATGAAGCACCTCCTTTGCACAATAATTGCGTTGGCGACACTCACCATGACACACACCGCCACCGCACAAATCTCCATCGACAAGGTGGAGGCCAAGCCCGAGAAGATCTCCTTCCGCGACACGATGAAGCAGAGTTCGGCCTCGACCGACTACTTCAGCCTGGCACGCCATAAGGCCGAACGTGCCGCTATTCGCAAGGAGCGCAACACACTGGAAATCACCACCTCGTTGCAAGCCTCGCTCACCTCGTACAACGACCCTTGGGTCGATGTGTCGGGCGGTGATAACTCGATAGCCACCGTCGCTCACGTCTTCCTGAAGCACACCTTCACGAAGAATCTCTTTACGCTTGAGACCAAATTCGAGGGTAAGTTCGGCTACAACCGCATGAAGGTCGAGACCCCCTATACGTATGTCGACAGCGAGGGCGTCGAGCAGCAGGGTGTCGAGCGTGAAGGTATCTGGTTCAAGAATCAGGATGAGTTTTACATCTCCATCGACCCTTCGTGGAAGATGTCGAAGAACTGGTCGTATGGTGCCTCTGTAAAGTTCCGCAGCCAGATTGCCAAGGGTTATCTCTCGCGTACGGAGCAGGAGCGTGAGGACCTCAAGAGTGCCTTCATGACCCCGGGTTACCTCGATCTCTCGGTGGGTTTGAAGTATAAGTGTCCCCATCCGAAACTCCCCTTTGTCATCGATCTTTCGCCCATCGCCTTGAGTGCCGTCTACGCTTCGAATGAGTGGATTCGCCGCGAGCAATTCGACGAGGAGGGCAACCGCATCAAGAAGGCCTTCGCCTATGGTATCGAGGACCCCGACAAGAGTTCGAAATATGAGGGAGGTTCTTCGATTCAGGTCGGCTTCGACCGCACCTTTGGCAAGACGGGCTACCTGCGCTACCGCACGACGCTCTTCTCGTTCTGGGGCTGGATTACCAACATGGGATTGGATAATAAAATCAAGGATTACGAGGCCTACCGCGATGCTTACCGCGAGTGGGAGGCCGCCGGCAGCAACATCAAGGAGAAACCGCGTCTGCCGATTCACCCCACGGTGCGTTGGGAAAATACCGTCGATATCAAGGCGACCCGTTTCCTGACCACCACCCTCTCGTTCCAACTCTACTACAACCGCGCACAGAACACGCATATTCAGACCAAGACGTTGCTCAGCGTCGGTTTGAGTTACACCTTTAAGAATAAGTAATGAGACGCTACTCGCTCCGCACGATTCTCTATCCGTTGCTGCTGGCCGCAGGTATCGTCGGCGGCATCCTCTTCGGCAACTACCTGGGGAGCAACCGCAGTGCCTACCGCCTGCGTGGGCTGCTGCAACAGATGGCCGGCTCGCAGAATAAGCTGACCCATACGCTGGCACTCATCGAGCGCGAATATGTCGATTCGATTTCGATGGATACACTCGCCGAGCATCTGATTCCCGTCGTGTTGAAGGAGTTAGACCCGCACTCGGTCTATATCCCGGCCTCGGAGATGGCCGAACTGAACGAACCCCTCGAGGGGGAGTTCGACGGTATTGGTGTGGTCTTCAACATGGCCACAGACACGGTCATCGTGCTCAATGTCATCCCCCAAGGGCCGAGCGACAAGGCCGGCATCAAGGCCGGTGATCGCATCATCGAGATTGACGACTCACTCGTAGCGGGACAGAAGATTCCCCAAAATCGCATTGTCAAACGGCTGCGTGGCCCTCGTGGCACGAAGGTACGCCTGGGCCTCGAACGCCAACACATCAACGAGTTGGTCGAGGTGGAGGTGACACGCGGTGCCATCCCCATCAAGAGCATTGAGGCCTCGATACTCATTGCCGACAGCATCGGCTACATCAAATTGGGGCAGTTTGCCAAGACCTCGCATCAGGAGTTGCTCTTAGCGTTGCTGAAACTGCGTAGTGAGGGGATGACGAAACTTATTTTCGACCTACGCGGCAACTCGGGCGGGTTCCTCGATCAGGCCATCCTCATCGCCAACGAGTTCCTGCACAAGGAGCAGCTGATTGTCTACACCGAGGATCGCCACCATCGTCAACTGCGTGAGTATGCCGACGGCATGGGCACGGCGCAGGATTTGGAGGTTGCCGTACTGATTGACGAGTATAGTGCCTCGTCGAGTGAGATTTTGGCCGGAGCCCTGCAGGATAACGATCGTGGCACGATTATCGGTCGTCGCTCGTTTGGCAAGGGGCTCGTGCAACGCCAGATTCCCTACGCCGACGGCTCGGCCCTGCGCCTCACCACAGCCCGCTACTACACCCCCACAGGTCGCTCGATCCAGAAACCCTACACGATTGGCGATGACGAAGGGTATGAACTCGACCTCTGGAATCGTTTCCAGAACAACGAATTTTTCTCGGCCGATTCGATTCGCTTTGCCGACTCGCTCAAGCGGGTAACCCCCAAGGGGAAGGTGGTCTATGGCGGTGGCGGCATCATGCCCGACCTCTTCATTCCGGCCGACACGACCGATATCACCCCCTACTTCCTGGAGGTTTCGGGTCGCAACATCCTCTATCGCTATACGATTGACTATGCCGACCGCCATCGCGATGCGCTCAATGCTGTTACCACGTTGAGCGAGCTGCGCACGTTGCTCGATAGCGACAAGAGCCTCTTCGAGGATTTCATCCGCTACGCTGCACGGCAGGGGGTTGCACCTCGTCGTCGAGATATTGCCCGCTCACGTCCCTTGATGGAGGCTCAACTCCGTGCCTACATCGGTCGCAACACGATTCTCGAGGACAACGCCTTCTACGACCAGATACATCCGGTGGACAACGTCACGACACGCGCCATCGAGGAGTTAAAGAAAAAGGACTAACCGCACGGTTAGTCCTTTTTTGCGCATAGAGACCCGCAGCCCCGAAGGCGCACAAAGCCCCTTCAAGGGGGAGGGTCGGCTAATAGTATTTCACGGGTGCACCTTCGATGGCGGAAATCAGGGCATTGGCCACCGACGACGCACCGATGCGGAACAACTCGGGCGTAAGCCACTCCTTGCCGAGAATCTCCTCGACGATGGTGTAGTAGAGGGCTGCATCCTCGGCCGAGCGCACACCGCCTGCCGCCTTGAAGCCCACCTTGCGCCCCGTCTTCTCGTAGTAGTCGCGGATAGCCTGGCACATAACCACTGCTGCCTCAGGCGTGGCAGCCACATCAATCTTACCGGTCGAGGTCTTCACGAAATCCGCCTCGGCAAACATCGACAGAAGCGAAGCCTTGCGAATCAGGTCGGGGGTTTTGAGTGCTCCCGACTCGATGATGACCTTCAGCACCACATCCTCGCCACACTCCTTGACGAGCAGTTCAACCTCGGCAGCAGCCTCATCATAGGCCCCCGTGAGCATCTTGCCGACATTCATCACGATGTCGATTTCATCGGCACCATTCTCTACGGCCATCGCCGTTTCGAGAGCCTTCACCTCGAGGAAGGTCTGCGAAGCGGGGAAACCACCCGAGACGCTTGTGATGCGCATCGGTGTGCCATCTACGGCCAGACCCACCGTCTCGACAAAGGCCGGATAGACGCAAATCGAGGCCACATTGGGGATGTGGGGGAACTCGTGGTAGAAGGCAGCCGCTTTGCGTGCAAAGGCGGTTACCGACTCCACTGAGTCGTTGCACGAGAGGGTCGTCAGGTCGATCGTCGAGTAGCAGAATTTGTAGACCTCGACGTTTCGGTTTTTCAGGGCGGCCTCGCGGATGCGGGCTACCTCCTCATCTACCTGCTGTGCGCTCCACGCAGGTGCATATTCGTTAAGTTGCTTGGCGTATTCCATAGGACACTGATTTGCATTTTTACAAATATAGGCAAAAATCTGCAAATCGGATGCAAATCGGCTAAAAATTTACCATGTGCGACAAACGAAAAGGGAGTGTCCCATGGACACCCCCTTCTCTTATTGAGGTTACGACGCCTGATTACTTGCGATACACCTTCGTGTAGCCGTAAACAGCCTCCTCGCCCAACTCCTCCTCGATGCGGATCAGCTGGTTGTACTTGGCCATACGGTCCGAACGCGACATCGAACCGGTCTTGATCTGACCCGAGTTCGTAGCCACAGCGATGTCGGCAATCGTTGCATCCTCGGTCTCACCCGAACGGTGCGACGTTACCGAGGTGTAACCTGCACGGTGAGCCATCTCGATAGCATCGAGGGTCTCGGTGAGCGAACCAATCTGGTTCACCTTAATCAGAATCGAGTTACCGCAACCCATCTCGATACCCTTCTTCAGGAAGTTTACGTTCGTCACGAAGAGGTCATCACCTACGAGCTGGCACTTGTCACCGATCTCGGCGGTCAGCAGCTGCCAACCCTCCCAGTCGTTCTCCGACATACCATCCTCGATCGAGTCGATCGGATACTTCTCAACCAGACCCTTCAGGTACTCAACCTGCTCCTTCGAGGTGCGCTTTGCGCCCTTCTCACCCTCGAACTTCGTGTAGTCGTAGATGCCGTCCTTGTAGAACTCCGACGATGCGCAGTCCATACCGATCATCACATCCTTACCCGGAACATAGCCAGCAGCCTCGATAGCCTTGATAATCGAGTCGAGCGCATCCTCCGTACCATCGAGTGCGGGAGCGAAACCACCCTCATCACCTACCGCCGTCGAAAGACCACGTGCGTGGAGCACCTTCTTCAGGTTGTGGAACACCTCAGCACCCATGCGAACACCCTCCTTGAGCGACGATGCGCCTACGGGACGGATCATGAACTCCTGGAAAGCGATCGGGGCATCCGAGTGCGAACCACCGTTGATGATGTTCATCATCGGCACGGGCAGCGTCTTGGCGTTAGCACCACCGATGTAGCGGTAGAGCGGCATGCCGAAGTAGTCGGCAGCAGCGTGAGCCACAGCCAACGAAACGCCGAGGATGGCGTTGGCACCCAGGTTCGACTTCGTCGGCGTACCATCGAGCTCGATCATCGCCTTGTCGATACCCACCTGATCCGATACGTTCATACCGATGATAGCGGGAGCAATCACCTCGTTGACGTTCTTCACAGCCTTCTCGACACCCTTACCCAGATAGCGACCCTTGTCGCCATCACGAAGCTCCAGTGCCTCATTCTCACCGGTCGAAGCACCGCTGGGGACAGCAGCACGACCAAAAGCACCCGATACGGTGCGTACCTCTACCTCGACAGTCGGGTTACCGCGCGAGTCGAGAATCTCTCTTGCATGAATCTCTACGATTTGCATAGTTGTAAAAAATTAAATGTATGGTTTTTAAGCGTTGTTCCAAATTTCGCACACAAAGATAGTGAAAGCCGAGCGCATTGCCAAAAATTTGGCAAAAAAACGAAACAGTCGAGAATTTGCAGGTAACTTTCGATTGTGGAGAGCCTCGCAAAATTCCCAAAATCCCCAATCCTCCCCAAACGCCCCAAACTCCCAAAACCTCTTCCCGCTTAAAAAAAAGCAGCGGCTACCGAAACCCGATAGCCGCTGCATATAGTTGCAATCAACGTGTTTAGTTGAAGGTCACAGGCGTGCTGTTGACATTCTCACCAATAAACTCACCTGTCAATGAGGGAGAGGTATAGGTAACATCAGCACCCACCGTGCAGTTGGTGAAGGTAACCGAAGCCGGAGCCTCACCGTTCCAACAACCGATAAAACCGGCAGCACGCTTCTCGCTGGCGCTGATTGCCGTATTCGAGATCGAGCAATCCTTAGCCACCAATGAAGCCGGTGTTGCCAACATGCCAATGAAACCGCCAATCGACTTTTTACCGGCAAGGGTCGAATCCACGACCTTTACATTCGTCAATTTGAACGTATTTCCGGCTTCGCATTGCGCATAACCGATGATGGCTCCACTCCATACCGCATTGGGATTAGCCAACGACACACCCGACATGGTCAGATCTTTACACTCAAACGTAGCCGAAGCCCAACGCTGGGTTACCGAATCGAAGAGGCCGGCAGCATCGGTCATGCCATAGTGGCCACCGTGTGCCAGTTTGATATTCGAAATCGTCTTGTTGTTGCCATTGAAGATCAGCGAACCGTTTGCCGAGTTAGCGTTAGCCATACCCATAAATTCAGCTCCCTGCATATCAATATCGGCATCCAAACGAATCTCTTTTACCGTGTCAGGAATCGTCTTACCCGAGAGATAGGCAAAACCATTTACCGAGCTAACCACATAGGTAGTACCATCCAGCATCAGACCCGGAACAATCACCAATTTACCATCTACGTAGAACTGATTATTGCCATTGTACTCATAGGTAACACCATCGATGGTCAGTTTATCACCCACATCGAGTTTCTCGGCCAGGTAGTTGGTGTGGTCAGCCAACGGCTCGTCGTTCACCTTACAGTTGGTGAAGACATACTTCGAAGCATCGTCATTTGCAGCATGCAAACGGATGCTCTGCTTCACCGTTGCGGTACCATCAAAGACAAATTTCGAGTTGGTCACCGTTGTCTTGTCGTAGAAGTTGGGAATGTTAAACATCTTGCGCAAATCCGAACGGAATTCGCACTCGTCGATAATCGACTCCATGCCTGCGCCAACGGTATAAGTACCCTCGAATACGCAATTTTTGAACGACAAGGTGGCCGAACCGCTGTCAAAGTGTACGGCATACTCATACGCCTTAAAGGTGCAACCCTCAAACTCAACAAGGCCACCCGGGTAGCAATATCTCAAGGTGTTGTAGCCCTCAAACGTACAATCTTTGAAAGAACCATTGATGGGGCTCTTGACCAGATTAACACCGGCATCATTCGAACCCTTGAAGGTTGCGCCAATAATGGTTGCACCATTAATATCCAGCGAAATAGGAGCATCCTCCGGACGATTGAAGATGGTTCCCTCGGCGCAGTTCAGCGTTACACCGGCAGCAAACTCGGCGGGGAACTCATATTCGCCGGCAGCCAGATTGATGATTGCACCCGGCTCTTTTGCGGCATCAGCCAGCGAAGTGCTCGAAATCATGATTTCGTTACCATCGATAACCACTACGCTCTTGTCGTTGCGCGTACCACCGATGATTGCACCATAGGGCGAGGTATACTCCGCAGCCTTGTTGGCAGCCACCATGTCGGGATCGGTAACAGCTACGAACTCGGCACCCGAGATGTCGCAGTTGTTAATCGTAACATTGACACCACCGGTAGCACCAATCGAGCCAATCAACAGACCGCAACCACGCTTGCCCTCGGGCGTATACATAAAGTTCTCAACCTTCGACTTCGAAACACAGTTCTCGATCGTTACATCGCTCTCGAAGAAGCCAATCAGACCACCTACGCTACCACCATCAGCGGGCGAGCAGCTCTTCAGGTAAACATCCTCGGCCGACGAGCAGTTCGTAATCACATGACCATCGTTGTCACCCACATGACCGGCAATAGCACCAATCTTGTTGTTACCAACAATCGTCGAGCTCTTCACATGAATCTTGTCAAAGGTTACCTTGCCATAAATCTGACCTACCAACGCACCGGCGAAACAGTGGCCGTCGTACGTAGCAGCACGTCCCATGATGGGGCTGATGTCGGCACCCTCCAACGTAAGGTTGTACACCTTCGTGTGACCTGCGAAGACGGGGAACAAACCGGCCATGCCAATCTCTCCGTTCTTGTAGTTACGGATGGTCTTGCCATTACCATTGAAATCCATGCCGCCAATGTAGCCGTTTGTTGCCTTATCGGCCGGACGTGCAGGAACCGAATAGCCACCCATGTCGATATCCTCCATCAGGATAAACTGCGTATTCGGGCCACCATTCTGAACGATATAAGCCAACTCGGCAGCAGCCGAAATCTCGTATACACCGGCAGCGTTGGCTACGGGAGCCGTTACCGTCTTACCATCCCACGGAAGGATGTTGTAATCCTCGTCGTCAAACTCCTCGTCAATCTCGATGACGAACTTACCGGGATCGGTCAAGAGCGAACCCATGATGTTCGTGCGGTGGTTGCGCTCGAAGGTGACACCTGCAAAGGTCGGTACCGAGTACTGCTTGGCCTCGTTAGCCGTGCAGAAGGTGATGTCTACATCGTAAGCATCGGTCGGCATCGCCGGCAGGAT
>JAGAPT010000043.1 GCA_017623115.1 Alistipes sp. | reverse complement strand
GCACCCGTCATCGGAGCAGCGCAAGCAAAGGTTACAGGAGTCTCGGTACCTGCGGGCATACCATAGTCGCCCGTGCCGTCAGCCTTCGAGTAGGCCTCGCCACCGAAGAAGTTAATCTGATCGTAGCTGTCTACCGACACCTTCGTCTCAGCCAACTCGAAACCTGCCTTCTTGGCATCCTCGAAATCCGAGATTCCGATGTTGAGCTGTGCGAAGGGACGCTTCAGCGTGATGGTCTCCTGAATCGAGCCGTTTACCTCCAAAGCCTTGCGCACGAAGATAAAGGCATCACGAGCCTCGTTGTTGCCCACGAGATTCGTCCAGTTGATGTCGATGCAATTGTTCGTCGTGTTGAAGGTGTAGGGAGCACCCTCTTTCTGTGCCCAGAAGACGATGTCGTACTTCATGCCCGATACGAGCGTTACGTTTACCGTAGCGGTTTTGCCGCTGATGGTCTCCGTACCGTCGATGAGTTTGGTCGTCTGACCATGCTCATACACGGCATAGTAGAGTTTGTCGACGGTCGTACCATCGGCAATCGCACGACCCTCGGTAGCACCCGGGATGGTCGTCGTGAAGGTTACCTGAGCCTCATCTGCCCCGACGGCAGGAGCCTCAACGGCATCCTTCGAGCAGGCTGCCAGCACTACGGCTACAGCAACTGCAAAAACTTTCAGTAAGTTTTTCATGGATGATAAAGTATTAAAATTGAGTTAAAAATGATTGAGTATGCGTACAAAAAAAGCCTGCTCCTTGCCGAGGCAAGCAGAAGGCATCAAAAAGGAACTGCGCGAGGCAGTATATTAGTATAGGTGTTTAGTGGCGCAAATTGCGCATGCAAAAAATCCCCCCCCCCGATGATTTCTGGAGGCTATACAGCTGTTTATGAATGGATTAATATGGATCATAGACGAAACTGCAGATGCTGATTTTCTGCGAAATTAAACAAAAAAAACAGTAAATGCAACTCTTTTGCCAAAAAAGGCCAACAGGTCTTAAATCATTTGGCGTAGGGCTTGGGCCAATTGATCGGGGCAGGAGGTGCCGCGTCCGCGGCAGTCGATGCCTTCCAGACGAGCGATGGCCTCTTCAGCCTGCATGCCACGTACTAGTGCTGCGACACCCTGCGTGTTGCCATGGCATCCACCGATGAAGGAGACCTCGGTAATGATGTGATGCTCGTCAATCGTAATCTCGATTTGCTGGGAACAGGTGCCTGTCGTCTTATAGGAGAAGTGTGTCATGGGTAATCGTAGTTGAGTAACGGGGCTGTCCAACAAAGTTGTTGAGCAGCCCCGTTGTGTTTGTAAAGGTAAGGCTTACTGCTGTTGCAGACCCGACGGATCGGCTACAACCATGTTCTTGTCGATGCGCAACGTCACATTGCCATCCACCTCAATCAGCAGGGTGGTCTCCTTGACCTCCTTCACTACGCCATAAATACCACCGGCAGTGATGATTTTGTCGCCCTTCTTCAGGCCGTTGCGGAACTCCTGCATCTGCTTGCGACGCTTGGCCTCGGGACGCCACATGAAGAGCCACATGACGAGGAACATCAAACCAAGCATAATCAGGAAGCTGTACTGCTGCATGAAACCGGGCTGGGGTTCGACCATCGGGGCAGTTGCTTGAAGGAAATTAATCATATCGTTTCTGTTTTTAGTTGTTTACAATATGCAAATATACACAAAATTCGTCGAAAACCAAATCTTATTCCACCTCCGCTTCGACGATCATCCGGAGGGGTGTATTGCTACCGGCAAGATGTATCTTCAGCAGTTTGAGTTGCCATCCCCATGTGCCTCGAGCGTCGAAAGTGAGCGAAGCGGGGCGTGTTTCTCCGGGCATAATGGGCTGATTGTCAATTTCGAGTATCGTGCAACCACAGGTGCGTTCGACGGAGGTAATGACGACGGGGTGCGTCAAGTCGTTGCGTAGCAAGAGGGGTAGAACAGCCGTTTCTCCCTCGTGCATATGTCCGAATCGAATCGTGTCGGAACTATTTGCCGTGAGTGTTTGGCTACTTATGGCGATGATTTGGCCTATCTGTGTCTGTGGCTGTGTGGACGATCCGCAGGCCATCAAAGCCCAGCCGACAAACCATGCAACGAGGAGGCGCAGCATCGCTTAAATCAGTCCTCGTCCGCTTTTCTTGATAGCACCTTCCTCGGTGAGCGACGTGGCAATCTTATCCAGCACGCCGTTGATGAAGTTGCTGCTGCCGGGGGTCGAGTAGTATTTTGAAATCTCAATCCACTCATCCATGGTCACCTTGACCGGAATCGACGGGAAGGAGACCATCTCAGCCATGGCTGTACCGAGAATCAGGTTGTCCATGAAGACCACGCGCTCGATATCCCAGTTGGCGGTGTATTTTTCGATGTAACGCTGGTAGTCGTTGTAGTTGACCAACGCCTTTTCGAAGAGCGTCTTGACGAAGGCGGGATCCTCCTCGCTCTTGAATTTGGCAGCGACACGCAACTCTTTGTGCGAGATGCGCATGTTGCTCAACGTGCGCTGAATCATCATCAACACGAACGGCAGGTCGTCAGCCCACATAATCGAGCTCTCCTCCAGCACATCGTCGAGAGCGGGGCAGTCGGCCAGCATCGTGAAGATGTGGTCGACCATGGCACGCTCCTCCTCGAACGAACGATCGTCGCGTGCCATGTAGGTACGGTAGTAATCGTTCTCGATGAGTTGCTGATAGAGCGTACGAATCAGGTCGGGGTATTGAGCCCAGCCGAGTTTGTGCGCGGCTACATAATCGTTGATGGCATCCGTATTCGAGATGATGCGGATGACGTTGTTGTCGATAAATTTGGTGTTGGGGTGCAGATCCTCGAACGTAGGTAACTTTTTCTGCTTGGCAATCTCCTGACGCTCGGCTGCATAGCGGACGAGTTCGGCCGGCAGGGTGAGTAACTGGAAATAGAGGTCGTAGGCTTTATCTACGGAGGCCATGAGGCTCTTTTCCGAGGCGATGAGGTTGTCGGCTTCTGCTTTGAGGTGAGCAAAGAGCGCTTTGAGCACCTTGATGCGGAGTAAACGTCTGCTTAACATATCTTAGAACGGTTATTTTTGCTGTTTTTTCGGTCGCAAAGGTAGCAAATTTTACCGAGTATAGTACAATTCATGCTAAAAAAGTTCTTGGAATGTTTGGTTTATAAAATAAACTACTTTATATTTGCATTTGAAACGAGGCCTGTTTCCCTTTTTTTGATACATGTTTTACGCAAAAACACAATTTTATGGAATCGAACAAACCAATGAATCCGACCGAGAGTCTGGAACTGATTAGCAGGATGATTAGCTCTTCGCGTCGCAAGATGGCCCGCAACTCCTATCGCCCTTTTCTGATTTGGGGCTATACGACACTGGTCGTGACACTGATTGAATTGGGGTTGCATGTATTGAATCCACCGACTGTCAGCTCCTCGCTACGCTTGTTTGTGTGGTGGTCTATTCCTGTAATCGGCATACTGCTTACCTATATCTTTCGAGAGCGGGGTACGCAAACCAAGTCGCCACTCGATGTCAATATTGGTGCGGTGTGGGCCATTATTTCATTCGCCATGATTCCGATGTTCACGATGTTTCTAATTAGCAGTGCTTTTTATTTGGTATTGCCGATGGTTTTGCTGTTGATGGGCATGGGTACGATGATTACAGGCGTAATGGCTCGTCTGAAGGTGGTTTCCCTCGGAGGTTTTGTGTCGATGGTGGGTGCTGTCTTGATTTGCGCACTCGCTTTGTGGTTCAAAAAGACGATGGAGGGAACTGCCGTTGTAGAGGCTCGTGGGGAGCTGGTTGAGTTGTTTTTGACCGGTCAATTGGTTATCTTTGCGCTGTCGTTTGTGGGTACGATGATCGTCCCCGGACACTATATGAAACGCATGTTTAATCAGCCTGAAGAGAAATAGGATGCTCCCTGTACTCAATCCTTTGTTGCACTCGGAGTTGCGCTTGGCAATCATCTCGACGCTTATCAGCCTCGAACAGGCCGACTTTGTCTATCTGCGAAAACAGACCGGAGCCACGGCCGGAAACCTCTCGGTGCAAATTGATAAGTTGCAAAAGGCCGGCTATATTGCCGTGGAGAAATCATTCCGTGGCAAGATGCCTTGTACGATTTGTCGCATTACACAGGAGGGCGTAGATGCCTTCGAGCAGTATGTCGAGGCGTTGAAAGAGTACATCGTGAAATAACAGCAAATTGTCATAATCGGACATTTTCCCTATCTTTGCACCATGAAACGATTGGTAATTGTGGGCTGTGGTCGTTTGGGAACGATTGTAGCCGAGGCGGTGGCCGCGGGGTTGTTGCCTGAATATGAGTTGGTGGGGCTTTTCTCGCGCACCTATGAGAAGACCGAGCGTCTGGCTGCGAAGATGGCCGAGCGTGGGGTCGTGTGTCGCCCCTGTCGAACCTTGGAGGAGTTGTTGGCCTTGCAGCCCGATTATCTGGTCGAGGCGGCTTCGCCGGCCTGTATGCGGGCTATTACCCGTCCGACGCTCGAAGCCGGCTGCTCGATTGTAACCCTTTCGATTGGAGCCTTTGCCGATGATGCATTTTATACCGAAGCGCAAGCGGTTGCCACGACCAACGGGCAACGCATCTACCTCGCATCGGGTGCTACGGGAGGCTTTGATGTCTTACGCACAGCAACACTCATGGGGGGTGCTACGGCACAATTTTTCAACGAAAAGGGGCCCAATGCCTTGAAGGGTACGCCTGTCTATGACGAGGCGTTGCAAAGCGAACAGTGCGTGGTGTTCCGTGGTACAGCCAAGGAGGCGATTGCTCAATTTCCGACCCGCGTGAATGTGACGGTAGCTGCTTCACGAGCCTCGGTGGGTCCCGAACAGATGCAGGTAACGATGCAGTCATCGCCCTATTTCAAAGGGGATACGCAGCGGGTCGAGATTCGTAATCCGCAGGTGCGTGCCGTGGTGGATGTGTATAGCGCGACACCCGATATAGCCGCTTGGTCGGTGGTCGCCGTGTTGCAGAATATCACCTCGCCGATCGTCTTCGGATAGGAAAACAAAAAAAAGTGTTGCAGGAGGGCAACACTTTTTTTGTCTATTGGAGGTAAGCGGTTAGGTTATGCAGTACCTTTTCGCTCAGGCGGTCGAAGGCCTGCTTTGTGCGGCCGGTTGAGACACCCATGCAACGCACATTGCGGTGGTTGAGCCATTTTTCGCCACCCAATGCCCCGAGGGTGTCGCAGTAGAGGCGGTTGTCGCCCTCAAGCCAATGTGCCATCGGCTCTTCATCCCATGCGGGCGAGAGTCCGGTATTGAAGAGAATCTTGTGATTGCCCAGTGCTGCAAACTCTGCTTCGTGGAGCAAGATGGTGTTTTTGTTTAGGCAGCAGCAGATGACATCGCTTTCGGCCAGCAGCTGTTGCAGGGGAAGAAAGCGGTAGCCCTTCTCGGTGGCCCACGCCTTCTCCGAACGGGCAAAATAGGCAACCTCGGCACCGAAGAAGTGCATGGCGTCAGCAATCATGCCGCCCGATTTTCCCAGACCGACGACGCCGACTTTCAGGCCGGTGATTTCACGGGGCATCCCCTCCCACGGCTCCTCGCCGAAGCCATGCAGCAGGCGCACCAACTCGCTGACCACATACTCGATAACTCCCTCATCGCCATAATCGCGAATACCCGTAACGGTGATACCGCGCGATGCGGCATAGCGAATATCGACATTGGCACTCTCGGGCGAGTAGAGCGAGCAGCACATACCGATATATTTCACTTGCGGGCACTGCTCCAGGGCGGGGCGTTCGAGGCGGGAGGTGTAACTGAGTAGCACGGCATCGGCATCTCCGATGCGGGCGGCAATCTCGTTGTCGTCGGTCGGAATATCAGGAAAGAGAATCACCTCGTCAGCCAGCTCGTAGAGCTTTTGCTCGGCCAAAGGAATCAAACTTACGGGCTCGATGGCCACCAATTTGCGAAATTTCATGGGTTTATAGCAGTTTTACGATTTTTTCCAACCAAAATTTATCCTCCTCGTCAAATGTGGCAAGATGCTCGCTGTCGATGTCGAGTACGGCTATGACCGCGCCCTCACGTACCAGTGGCACAACAATCTCACTACGAGAGGCTGACGAGCAGGCGATGTGCCCCGGAAAGCAATCCACGTCGGGCACGATGAGCGTTTGCTGCTCCTGCCAGGCCGTACCGCAAACGCCTCGGCCTCGGCCGATGCGCATGCAGGCAATCGGCCCTTGGAAGGGCCCCAGCATGAGCTCCTCGCCTGCGACGCGATAGAATCCCGTCCACCAGAAGTGGAAGGTGTGGTGGAGGGCAGCTGCGGTATTGGCCATGCGGGCTACCTGGTCTGTTTCGCCTTGCAACAAGGCTTGCAACTGCTCATAGAGCAGGGCATATTGTTCGGCTTTTGTGCCGAGGATGGTGCGTAGTTCTTCAGCCATAGGACGAAGGTACGACTTTTTTTATGATTTTCGGGGTAGGCGGGGGAACATTTTTCGCAATCGCAGCAGCCATGTGCCTGCCGAACTGCCGGCAACAACCAACGTAACGGCTGCGATAATGAGTGCGATACCCACAGCATCACGTAGCGTGAGCCGCTCGCCAAAGATGGTGATGCCGAAGAAGATAGCCGTGACGGGTTCCAATGCCCCGAGAATGGCCGTGGGGGTGGAGCCGATGTGCTGAATGGCAGCTGTGGTGCAGAGGAGCGAAAGGGTGGTGGGGAAGAGTGCCAAGGCTACCAGATTGCCCCACAGATACCAATGGGTCGGTGTCTCGATGTCACCTTTGACGAGGAGGCGGACAGCAAAGAGCGAGAGGCCGAAGAGAATGACATAGAAGGTGACTTTGAGGGTGGCTATCTGCCGCAATACGCCATGGTTGATGGCGACGATGTAGATGGCATAGGCCAAAGCCGATACCCCGACGAGCATCGTTCCCGTGATGCTGAGATGGCTTCCGTCGCCGGCCTTATATAAGAGGAAGATGCCTGCCAGCACCATGAGTATACTGACCCAGGTAACGAACTGCATGCGTTCATGGAAGAGTGTCGCCATCAGGATGGCGACCATCACGGGGTAGACAAAGAGCAGCGTCGAAGCGATACCGGCCTCCATATAGTTGTAACTCTGGAAGAGGGCCAACGAGGAGAGGGCCATCAAGAGCCCCATGACGACCAGCCACCCTCCTTCGGTGCGCTGCAATCGAAAGTTACGTCCGCGCAGCCGAATCATCGTGGCTAACATCGGCAGGGCAAACAGATAGCGGAAGAAGAGCACCGAGTCGGGTGTCATTCCTGCCTGATAGAGGGGGAGGGCAAAAAGCGGATTCATGCCGTAGGTAGCCGCTGCAATTGCCCCCAAGAGATATCCTTTTGCGTTGGTTTGCATGCTTCGTTTTTTGGAAAAGAGGCAGCAAAAATAGCGCAAAAAACCTGATTTAGGCCATTTCGTTTCTCTTTTTTAATTCTAATGCTTACTTTTGTGCAGAAGATTTATTGAAGCGAAACAATTATGTCAGCAATTACAAATTTGGAGCCGCGTCTGGTGTGGGAGCAGTTCGATGCCATTACGCGCGTACCTCGCCCCTCGAAAAAGGAGGCGCAGATTATCGAATATTTGGTCAATTTTGCTCGTGAGCATGCTATTGACTACCAAAAGGATGCTATCGGCAATGTCGTGATGCGCAAGCCGGCTACCGAAGGAATGGAAACGCGCCCGACGGTGATTTTGCAGTCGCATATGGATATGGTCTGCGAGAAGAATTCCGATGTGGAGTTTGATTTCGAGCACGATGCCATTCGTACCCGCATCGAGGATGGCTGGGTAAAGGCCGAGGGGACAACGCTGGGTGCCGATTGCGGTATCGGTATGGCTGCTGCCTTGGCGTTGTTGCTCGATGATACGGTGTCGCATGGCCCCATCGAGGCACTCTTTACGGTCGATGAGGAGACCGGCCTGACCGGTGCCTTTGAGTTGGGCGAGGGGATGCTGACCGGCAAGTACCTCGTCAACCTCGACTCGGAGGATGAAGGGGAGATTTTCATTGGTTGCGCCGGTGGTATTGATACCATTGCCACGTTCCATTGCGAGATGGAGCCTGTTCCGAAGAACTACGCCTTCTATCGGGTCGATGTATCGAATCTGCTGGGCGGTCACTCGGGCGATGACATCGACAAGGGGCGTGTCAATTCGGTAAAGACCGTGGCACGTTTGATGTGGGATGGTATGCAGTCGTGCGAGTTGCGTTTGAGCTACTTCTCGGGTGGTAATCTGCGCAACGCTATCCCGCGTGAAGCCTATGCTATTTTTGGCGTGCCGATGCGTTTCAAGGCCGATTTCGAGAAGCGTTACCGCCTCTTTGCTGCCGACCTGCACAACGAATTCCGCTTCCGTGAGCCGAACTTCAAGATTACGCTCAATGAGATGCCCGAGGTAGACCGTGTACTTGATGAGAAGAGCCAGCAGGGGCTGATTTATTCGATTGTCGGTGTGCCGAACGGCGTGATTGCCATGTCGTTTGCCATGCCCGGGCTGGTCGAGACCTCCACGAACCTTGCTTCGGTAAAATTTGTGGACGACCGCACGATTGTCGTTACTTCGTCGCAACGCTCCTCGGTGGAGAGTGCCAAAACCTATGTTGCCGAGATGGTGGAGTCGGTCTTTGCCCTGGCCGGAGCCGATGTGGCACACTCGGATGGCTATCCGGGTTGGGCCCCGAATCCCGAATCGCGCTTGCTGGAGGTGACCAAGACGGCTTATTGCGATCTCTTCGGGCAGGAGCCGAAGGTGCGAGCCATCCATGCCGGTTTGGAGTGTGGACTCTTCCTCGAAAAGTATCCCGAACTGGAGATGGTATCGTTTGGCCCGACGCTGCGTGGCGTACACTCACCCGACGAGCGTCTGGAGATTGCTACCGTACCCAAGTTTTGGGATTTGCTGTGTGAGGTGTTGCGTCGCATCTAATCCCTTGTTCCGATGCGGTGGTGGGGTGTTGTGTGCTTGTTGTTGACCGTTACGACGGTAGTGGCACAGCATCCCGATAACGATGCCGAAGTCTATTATTATCCCTATGCCGAGCCGGAGGAGCGTGCCGTAGAGCCCTTCTCCGACTCGACACTTTTTTATCGGGCCATTCGTCAGCGAGCCGACCTCTATGAGGTCAACAGCCGCTATGCGTTACCTCGTGTAACCATCTATCGTCGAGGTGTAAATTATGCTGCCGAGCGTTCCAACTTGTATGGTGCGGAGGTAACCTACCAGCATACCTCGCTTCTACGGTTGTTGGGTGCCGAAGAGAGGGCACGTTCCGGCGCAGAGATGGCTTGGCGTGGCGGAGGTTTCGGCAACCAATATCGTTTCACGGACGATCTACCCTTGCGGCCCTATCGTCTCTCGGTGCGTTATGCCGAGCGGAACTATCGGTTAGGTGCGCAATTTGCCTTCGAACAAGAAAATCGCCACGGATGGCAAACGGCTCTGGCCGCTGATGTGCGCACGGGACGTGATGCACTAATTGAAGGCGTCTTTACCAATGCTTTGCAGGTGGGTGGTCGAATGACAAAACGGTGGGGCGAGGAGCAGACGTTGACCATCCTCTTCTCGTTGCCGCTTTCGATGCGGGGAGTGCGTTCGGCCTCGACCGATGAGGCCTTCCACCTCACCGATAATCCCTATTATAACCCCTCGTGGGGCTTTCAGAATGGCAAGGTGCGCAATGCCCGTGTGCGACGCAGTTGCCTGCCGCTACTGGTGGCTCATTGGCAGATGGGGCTATCGGAGCAGACTACGCTGGCCGTAACGCTCGGTGCTGAGATGGGCCTTCAGCGTCAAAGTGCGTTGGGGTGGTATGATGCTCGTACTCCTCAACCCGATAACTATCGGAATATGCCCTCTTATACGGGTGATTTGGAGAGTGAATCGGTATGGCGCGAAAACAATACACGCTATACGCAAATTGCTTGGGATGAGATGATTGCGCAGAATCGTCTGGGCGATGGTGCGGCTATCTATGCCTTGGAAGATCGTGTGGCACGGCAAACACATGCCGATGCACGCATCGCCTTTGTGAGCCGATTGGGATTGACCGAACTCGACTATGGCTTTGCCTTACGGTATCGTCGCACGCGCTCCTATAAAGAGATGAACGATTTGCTGGGCTCGGAGTACCTGTTGGATATCGACCAATATCTGGTTGATGACGATACCTACTCGAACCGTCTGCAAAACGATTTGCGCCATCCCGGACGCCTAATAGGCGAAGGCGACCGCTTTGGATATGATTATGCCTTGGTCGACAACACGTGCAGCGGGTGGTTGCGTGCCTCGTGGCGACGAGAACAATGGTCGGCTGAAGTGGTGGGAGCATTCGGTAAAGCGATGGCTTTTCGTCAAGGATTCTACGAAAAGGAGCTCTTTGCGGGAAGTGCCTCTTATGGAAAATCGCGTAAAATTAAGGGAAATACCTACTCCCTGAAGGGCCTTTTTGGCTACTCCATATCGCCAAGAACCTATCTGGAGGGGGCTGTGGCGCATGGCGCAGAGATGCCTGCGGTCGAAGATCTCTTTGTGCAACCGCTGTATAACAATCGACGGGTGGATGCGACGGATTTGGCGCAGGTGACGACGGCTCAACTCCTGTTCCGTCGAACGGGTGAGCAGCTCGATTGGCAGGTGGCGGCCTATCTTCATCTGCGTCGGAACGAGTTGCAGACACGTCGCAACTTTGACGACCTGGCCGGAGTGTATAGCGATGTGATGGTGTCGGGGTTGGATAGCCGTACGATGGGTGTTGAGGCTGCCCTGCAATATCGCATGGCTTACCGATGGACCCTCACGGCCTCCGCCTCGTGGTGTGATGCCCGCTATGTGGATGATGCCTCTGTGACGGTCCTCTCCGATGTCGATAACAGCCCGATTGATACCCGGGCGGTGAGCCACCTGCGCGATTGTCGGCCGGGAGGTGTTCCTGCTCTGACGGCAACGGCTGCTGTGCGTTATTATGGGCCTCGAGGGTGGGGCTTTCGCATCTCGGCCGGTCTGGCTGCAGGGCGTTATGTCGATGCAGTCCCTCTGCGACGCACCGACCGTGTGGCGCATCAGGCAGGCAGTACCGAGGAGAGTTTCATGGCCTTTACGCGTCAAGAGCAACTCGATGATGCCTTTACGGTCGATGCCTCCCTGTATAAGACCATCTATTTTCAGAACGATAGTCAACTGTGGGTGACGTTGCACTTGAGCAATCTGACCGCCTGTGAAGTTCCCTCGTATGGCTACGAGTCGATGCGCTCACAACGCTATGGCACGGCTACTGCCACGATGCGCATGCCACAGGCCACACGCTACCTCTATGGTGCGCCACGTGCGTTGATGCTGACCGTAGGGTATCGCTTTTAACACCCCCCCCCTTGATGGGTTAAAAATTCAAGAAGGTTGTCCACGATGCGTTTTGCTCGGCCGTGTTTTCGAGTGTATTGGGCAGATTGGGGAAAAAGTCCATGCCGAGTTTGCTCTCAATCGCATCCACACTCATGGCAAAGGATTCGTAGTTGTTCCCCGAATGGCCTTGGTTGGTAAACCAAAAACCGATGGCCGAGGCTGCCGTGGGATTGGTGGTTGAATTGACCTTCAAAATTACCTTATAGAAGTATCTCGGCACCGCAATCTCTTTGCCGCTGCGATCGTAGGTCTTCTCCATGGTCCCTATCTCTTCGGTCTGGCCAGAGCCCTTTTGCAGGGCTGTTCCGGTTACAACAAAGAGGGTTTTGCCATTGATGGCATTGCGTACTGCTGATTCGAGGTACATCCAGACACCCCCATTGAAATTGTTGTGAATCTGCGGTACAAGGTTTACCGACAAGAAGGTCTGCTCGTTCATCAATGTACTCTTGGTGCGTGACGCCGAGGGGAGTAGGTGGCCGCGCGAATAGTTGTTGGTGCCTCCGCTGCTTTGTGAGCGATAGGAGCCATCTTGGATGTTGGGCTGAAGCGACTCCGATAGCAACGAACTACTTACGTAGGCCCATTTATCGGTGCGGTCGATCGAGCCAATATGAGCACTGCTCAACGGATAAGCCACCCAGTAGGTTGTCAATTTCCCTTTGTCGTAGCAGACCGTATAGTTGCGATTAGCCTCGCTTTCCGAGCCGTAGTAGAAGGTGTGCATGAAGAGATTGGAGGTGGTGACACCGCCCATTTCGCTGCCGGTCATCGCTGCCGGGATTTCGAGCCACGAAAGGCCGAGTGCCGGTTGTGTGTTGCCGGCTAAGCCTTCAATCGCTACGCTGTTGTCGAGGTCGATGGTGAGTGTATTCTTCTTGGTCGTCGAGAAGGTTACCTCTCGCCCCACAGCAGGGATATGCTTGGTGATGGTTGCTCCCGAAGCGGTTTTAATGGTGAAAATCAACTCATCATCAGCAGCTAACGTGACAGGCGAAGTGACAAACCACGCCGTAAAGCCATGCTTCAATGTGGGTTTGTCGGTGAGTGTTACCGTTACCGTGTTCGAGTCATCGGCATAAAAATAGTCGTTGTTGTTTGCCAACTCTACATTGCTGGCATTGACATGTTTCGCACCCTTCTCGGTCGGCTTGATGTACATTTTGCCGGCCAGAAACTTATCATTGGCTTTCGATAGCACTTGAAACGATACGGAGGTAACCTGCTCGTCGACAGCGGCCAATGTGGCATTGGTAACCCGATAGGTGAACTCGGTAATGGCCACCATGCGGCGAAAATGGAAGTTCTCGACCGTTTTGGTGCCTGCCGATAGGTCGGCCGCAGTGATTTGGATGGTTTTGTTGTCTGCTACCAAGATGTCGGCCTCTTTGTCAAACGTCATGGTAGTGGCTGTTTGTGCGGCGGGCAGTTTGAGTCCCAAACGGGTGGCACAGGTGCGTGCTGATCCATTGCCGTCATAGGTGCATGCGGCATAAGCCTTTTGAGGAGCATATCCCTGAACGATATGCGTGCCGGTTGGTACATACGAGATATACGATCCCGGGGCCCATGTGAACGAGGCGATGCGTGCATCGTTGGCGTCAATAACAGCAGTGCAATTGGCATAGGTTCCCTTCACCAATACCTGTGCTACATCGCCTGCCGACCACGTAATATCTTGCAGGTCGGCATTGTACTCGGTGCGTGCGCCCTGATTCGTGGTGACTACTGTCAGTGCAAAATCAGCCAGCGGAGATAATTCTTCCCGATCGTTCGAGCACCCGATAAAGATGCTCGCTGCGAGCGCAAAGGATAGTGTGCGTATGATGAACTTTTTCATGACTTGTCAATGGTTTAGAAATCTCCCATATCGTTTGTGTTATCGCCTTCGGCCGGGCCATCCTCCCACCCGGCAGATCCGCTCGCAGCAAATCCGCTTTCAACTACAAGGGTTGCAATCTCCATCATAGGAGCGGTATATGACGTTGGAGTCGGTAGTTCGCGCTGTTTCATGTGTTATGTGAGTTGAGGTTAATAGAATACCTATCGTTAAAATCTGCTATTTGGTGACAAAGTTACAATAATATATAAAAGAATGAAACTTTTTGTAAAGGTGGTGCACTACGAGATAGGCAGGATGAAGCTTTTGCTTCTTATGATCACTCTTTGGGGAGAATAAAAATGCGCTAAATCTTTGGTGTCAAAGATAAAATGACTACCTTTGTTGTTATATAAACCAATTTTACTATGAAAAAGTATCTGTTAATCGCATTTGCATTGTTGCTCTCTGCAAGTGTTGTCGATGCCAACGCACAGGGTTTCCTTAAAAAAGTAGGAAAGGCTATTGAACGAGGTGTTACCAAAGGCGTTGAAAGGGGGATAGAGAAAGGTGCTGAAAAGAGCGTGAACAAAGGCGTTGATCAATTGAAAGGCTCCATGTCGTCACGACCTGCTGCCCAGCAACAGGCACAAACCGCACAACCTGAGTCCGAAGCTCAAGCACCAGCACCCGTTTCGAAAGCGAGGCAGAACATCGTGCCGACGATAGGTGCTACGCAACCGCAATTCGTCTTAACGGGCAAGCAAGGTAATCATGAATGGGTCGATTTGGGGCTGCCTTCGGGTACGCTGTGGGCTACCTGCAATGTGGATGCTGCGGCACCCGAACAGCCCGGTAAACACTATGCGTGGGGCGAGGTGGCTGTGAAAAGTTCGTATGTGGCTTCGAATAGTAAGTATTACAAGAAGAGTGCGGATGATGTCGCAGGTAATAAGGCCAGCGATGTTGCCACCGCAAAATGGGGTAGTGGTTGGCGCATGCCGACCAAGGCCGAGTTTGATGAGTTGGTGCATTATTGTAATTGGAGCTATGTGCAGAAGGGAGGCCGTTGGGGTGCTCAACTTTCCAGCCGCGTTAACGACCAATCGATCTTCCTGCCCGCTACGGGCTCCAAGGAGGGCACTTCGCTGCAAGAGGCGAGTGGCTGCGGTATGTATTGGACCTCGACACCACTCGACGACCAAATGAATAATGGTGCCCACGAATATCACTTCGGCGGGGCTTTGGGCGAGATGGGTGTGGCCGAACGCTCTTACGGCTTTGCCGTTCGCCCCGTAGCTGCTACCAAGAATATGATCTCTACGCCGTCACAAGGCGAACTTAACGGCCATCAGTGGGTCGATTTAGGCCTACCGTCGGGAACGAAATGGGCGACCTGCAATGTAGGTGCGGCCAGTTCGGAGCACCATGGTGAGTATTTCGCATGGGCCGAAGTGACGCCGATTCTGGATAAGGAGTCTCCGAAGACCAAGGCGCGCGGCAAATGGATGAGCGGTATTGCAGGAAGCACCTCTTACGATGCTGCAACAGCTCATTGGGGCGAGGGATGGCGCATGCCCACCAAGACCCATTTCCAAGAGTTGCTGGATAACTGCACCTTCGAGTGGACCTATTTGGGTCGCAGTCGCGGTTGTAAGGTGACCAGTAAAATTAACGGCAACTATATCTTCCTGCCTGCTGCCGGCCGTATGCCTTCGCACCCGACTTATCCTTATCCCTCCGATTTGAATCAGACGGCGCGTTATTGGGCTTCGACCCCCTCGAAGGATTCGCATTATATCAATGCAGACGGATTCTTGTGCGTGGAGAAGTATATCGGTACCACCCTGCAAGACCGTAAAGACGGATATCCGATTCGTCCGATCACGCAGTAATCGGTTTGGATAAACCTATAGGCAGCCAAGCTCTTGTAAAAGGGCTTGGCTCTTTTTATTGATATTCATCAGAATTTTACTACCTTTGTCCCCGAAAAATTAGCAATGTATGGCAGGTTCCAATTTTGTCGATTATGTGAAGATATTTGCCCGCTCGGGGCATGGCGGTGCCGGATCGGCCCATTTTCGTCGTGAGAAGTTTGTTGCCTTCGGAGGTCCCGATGGTGGCGACGGCGGTAAGGGCGGCAGTATCATTCTGCAAGGTGATCGCCAATACTGGACACTGATTCACCTCAAGTATCAGCGTCACCAATTTGCCGAGGATGGCGAATGTGGCTCGGGTGCGCGTGCATCGGGCAAGAATGCCAAAGACATCATCATCCCCGTACCGCTTGGCACGGTGGCACGTCGTCTGGTTGAAAACGAGGAGACGGGCGAGACGGAGTTGGTGCCGGTGGGTGAGGTGACCGAAGATGGCGAGCAGCTGGTCTTGCTGCAAGGTGGTCGTGGTGGTCTGGGTAACTGGCATTTCAAGAGTGCGACGAATCAGACTCCGCGCTATGCACAACCCGGCGAGGAGGGCGACGAGGGTGCTTTTGTGCTGGAGTTGAAGGTACTGGCCGATGTCGGTTTGGTGGGCTTCCCCAATGCCGGAAAATCGACCCTGCTGTCGGTCGTGTCGGCTGCCAAACCCAAGATTGCCAATTACGCCTTTACGACCCTGGAGCCGAATCTGGGTATTGTCGAGGTGCGTGACCGCAAATCCTTCGTGATGGCCGATATTCCGGGTATCATCGAGGGTGCACACGAGGGTCGCGGCCTGGGTACTCGTTTCCTGCGCCATATCGAGCGTAACTCGGTGCTGCTCTTTATGATTCCGGCCGACTCGGATGATGTGAAGAAGGATTATGAAATTTTGCTGGGCGAATTGACCCAATACAACCCCGAATTGCTGGACAAGCAACGTCTGCTGGCGATTACCAAGTGTGATATGCTCGATGAGGAGTTGATGGAAGAGATGCGTGGCGATCTCCCCGAGGGTGTGCCTGCGGTCTTCATCTCGTCGGTTACGGGATTGCATATCCAGCAGTTGAAGGATATGCTTTGGGCGGCCTTGCAGGAGGAGTAGTTAAAAGAAAAAACCACGTTGCGTGATACGCAGCGTATAGGTACCTCCGAAATAGTCGATAATGCCGTATAAAGAGCCTCTGCCGGTGGGTAGAGGCTCTTCTGCATAGTGTGCTGTGGCTGACGTGCGCACCGAAAGCCGATAACCCTCGCTATCCTCGACGATACGCTCCGTGGGGAGTATCTTCCCGCTCAAAGCATCACGATCGCACCACAGAGCCTGCCCGACGAACTGCACATCGGCCAGATGTACATAGCAGTCGATGTGTTGCGGACCGATATCAGCGATGCGGATAGTTTGCGGGATGGGTGTTTCAATCGGACGGTCAAGGCGCGAGAGGTGACGGGCAGCCTCCTCCGAAGTGAGTGCAATCGAGCCATAGAGCGGATCAGGGGTGGTTCCCAACTCGATGCTCCCGCCATGGTTGTGGAGTTGCAGCCCATTGCAACGGATGCGTACGGTCGAGCCGAAAGGGTACTCCTGATAGATGTTTCGACTGCCGAGTGCAAGGGTGATACCGCCACTATGGTCTTCAAGTATCAGCTGTTGATGGAATTCTCCGAAGTAATCGTTGCCGGTAATAACCCCTTCGATAACCACCTCTTCGTGAATAGCTGTTACCTCGCCCCGAGCCATCGCTTTGAGATGGCGGATGGTGTGCAGTCCGGTGGGATGTGCCTCCTCGAAGGAGAGTGTACTCGAGTGGTCGCAGGCACCTACAATAAGGACCCATGCGAAGAGAATCAAGTATTTATAACGGATGACAATCTGTCTCATCGCGCATTTTAATCAGATAACGCCCTTCGCCGGAGGCGTCATATTGCAGAATCCCTATCAACGACACATAGCCTTGTGGTGGCTCGTTTTGGGCAAAATCGGCATAGTTGCGTACATAGGTGTAGAGGGTGTTTCCAGCCTCATCGGCAAAGGGTTGGTAACCGCTCCAGGTCGCTTCGGTGAGCTCCTCGGGTGCGTAGTGTAACGGCTCGATGCGGACTAAACGACCGCACAATTGCGGGCTTAACTCCTCGGTTGTGACGAGGAGAGGTTCCGGCTTGATAAGTGGCTCGTTGGTGCGTACAACGTGCTTGTCGAGAGCGGCTTTTGAGCCGAGGTAGTCGGTGGGGTAGTTGCTGCCCGGAGCCGCCGAACGCCCTATTTGCAGAACACCGAATCGTTTGCCCAGCGTGAGCCCGTTGAGCGAGATAATCAATCGTGACCCGATAGGGTAGTCGTTGTGCAGGGCGTCGATGCCGGCCATCAACTCGACGGCTGCGCCCTCCTCCTCAATCATCAGCGAACGATAGAAATTACCGCTTTGGTCCGAAGTGGTTACCCGGCCTGCGATGACTACGTTGGTCCGAATAGGCGTTGGACTCTCCTTTATCAGCCCATAGAGGTCGGCAATGGTGGTGTTGACGGCCGGAGTCTGGGGCGTAGCGGTCGCTTCGTCGAAGGATGAGTTGTAACATCCGGCCAACAACAAGGTGATGATTGCCAATAATCTGCTCATCGGAGAGTCGTTTACTTTTTTACGTGCTGGCAACGAGCAGGTATCCCCGCTCATCCCTTTTTTTATGATTCGGGGTGCAAAGTTACGAAACATATCGAAAAAAATCGTTACATTTGTCCCGGTTAATTTGACTAATAAGTAAGATGATGCCTTGTTTTTTGCAAACCGAACCGACGGCACCCTTGATGGTGCCCGACAGCATCCAGAAGGAGCAGTTTCACCGAGCCTATGAAATGCTGGTAAACCTCGATTTTTCGGAGGTGATGTCCGGCTTCTTGGAGGAAGCAATCTGGGTGTTGGTGAAGTTGGTGGTAGCCCTCTGTTTCTATTTTGTGGGTCGCTGGCTCATCCGTCGTGTGGTACGGCTCCTGGATCGTACCTTCGAACGACGCCAACTCGATGTCTCGCTGCGTTCGTTTATCCGCAATACGGCAGCCGTGGTGCTGACCTTGGTGCTGGTGCTGATTGTGGTGCAGACCCTCGGTGTGAATGTTACGTCGCTCATCGCCATCTTCTCGGCTGCTACGTTGGCTATCGGTATGGCCTTGAGTGGTACGGCGCAGAATTTTGCCGGTGGTGTGATGATTCTGATGGTCAAGCCCTATCGGGTGGGCGACTACATCACGGCGCAAGGCCAATCGGGTACGGTCCAGGAGATTAAACTCTTCTCGACAGTCATTACGACCGTAGATAATCGCACGATTTATATCCCGAATAACGTGATTGCCACGGCCATCATCGACAACTATTCGACGGCTCCGACCCGACGGGTTGATTGGACGCTTTCGTTAGCCTATGGCGATGATTTTGAGGCTGCGCGTCAGACGATTCTCCGCTTGATGGAGGAAGATGAGCGCATCTTGAAGGAGCCGGCACCGGTGGTGTGGCTGACGACCTTGGCCGAGAGTGCTATCACTGTTTCGGTGCGTGTGTGGACCGGAAATAGTGAACTTTGGGATGTGTACTTCGAATATAACGAGCTGTTCTACAAAGAACTCCCCAAGGCAGGATTCCACTTCGCCTATCCCCAGATGGACATTCATATTAAAAACGAAAAATAAGTTACAACCATGGAATTGAGAGAGATTTTGGCCATCTCCGGCCAACCCGGATTATTCAAATATGTGGCACAGTCGCAGCGAGGCGTTATCGTCGAGTCGCTTATCGACGGCAAGCGCATGAATGCATCGGCTACATCGAAGGTGAGTGCATTGACCGAGATTTCGATGTTTACCGAGGGTGATGATATTCCGTTGGCCGATGTCTTTACCCGCATCTATGCCCATACGGGCGGTAAAGAGGCTATTAGCCACAAGGAGAGCCCCGAGGCACTGAAGGCTGCCTTTGCCGAGGTGTTGCCCGAGTACGACCGCGATCGTGTGCATGTGTCGGATATCAAGAAGTGCTTCTCGTGGTTCAATACGTTGGTAGCTGCCGGTTTCACGGAGTTTAAGTTGCCGACCGAGGAGGAGTAAACAGAAAGACTCAACGAAAAAGCGTTGCAGCCCTTTGGGCAGCCTCTTTTTCGGAAGTGAATAACACGTCATTTCCGAATTAACTGATAGACAAAGTGTTATGCTGTTTGGCGGTGAAACGACTTTTCGTTAAAAAACCGTTTCAACCTTTATTTTACGAAGATTCTACTCTTCTCATGTAGTCTTCTATGTAGTCTAAATTAAGACCAAATAGTGCTACCAAGTAAAATAAAGTTACAACTTAACACTTTGTCTTTTTTATGTACACTATTAACATCAAGGGAAAGCCTAATCCAAAGACCCATCAATGGTAAAGTAGCTCATAATCCTTATTTATATGAAAACAAAACCTCAACTTTTATTGAACTTTGTAGCCGCCATGGTTGCAATATTATGTCTTAGCTGCGAATCTAAGACTTTCATTGGAGAGAAGGTTGCAGCGCTCGATGCCGACGCATGGAACTCATCAATTTGGCTCTCGGCTAAAGATGCCCCTGTTTTGGAAAAATGGAATCACGACCGTGCTGCTGACGGTGCAAGTTGGTTTGTCTCAACCATTACAAATGAACAAAAAGTAACCTCAGCTAAGTGGATGACAACCGGACTAGGCGTATATGAGATTTACCTAAATGGCAAGCCCGTGGGTGACGAGTTTCTAAAGCCAGGTTTTACTCATGTGCTTAAGACTCGACGTTCATTTACATACGATATAACCGAGGCTTTCGACAAGGCTGCAAATGCCGAAAATCAACTTTCGGCACAGGTTACTCCAGGTTGGTGGGGTGACAAGATTGTGACACCCAACCAGCATAGTATGTGGGGTACAAAGTGTGCTTTCCGCAGCGTATTGGAACTAACCTATGCCGACGGCACAAAGAAGCTCTATGGTACGAATCTCGAGAATTGGAAGGCAGGCATCGCTGGCCCAGTGAAGCACTCTGCTATCTTTGATGGCGAGGAGTATGATGCTCGCGAGAAGATGGGTTATGAAGTTGCCGACAAACTCTCAACACCCGAGCAAAACAAGGAGTTCCGTGGTGAGATTCTCCCTTCAGAGGGTGCCGAGGTATATCTACGTCACGACCTTGAGTTGAAGCCCGTTGAAGCTTACATCTGGAAGGATGTTGAGGGTGCAAAGGATGGCGAAGCTGGAAAGGTTATCATCGACCGTAAATATAAGTTGGGAGAGAAGATTGTTTTGAAAGCGGGCGAGAACCTCGTTATCGACTTCGGACAGAACTGTGCAGGTGTACCTTCTTTTGTCTTTAAAGCAACAGAGGGCACAACTCTTACATGCCTTCCAGGTGAGTTGCTCAACGACGGCAATGGTGCACGTAGCCGTGGCATGGATGGTCCCGAGGGCAGTGTTCACCGCGAAAATCTGCGTACTCCAGCCACTGCATTCTTGATGAAATACACCTTTGGTGCAGGCAACAAATATGTAAGCTACCACCCTACTCGCACATTCTACGGCTACCGCTATGCAACTATCACAGCCGATGCTGATGTCACAATCAAGTCTGTTACCACAATCCCTGTAACCTCAATCGCCAAGGATTTGGAAATTGGCAAGATTTCTACTGGTGATGAGTCTATCAACAAACTCATTTCAAATACCTATTGGGGGCAGCTCTCGAACTACCTCTCTGTACCAACAGACTGTCCACAGCGTAACGAGCGTTTAGGCTGGACTGCCGACACACAGGTGTTTGCTGAGACAGGAACTTTCTTTGCCGACACCAGAACTTTCTTCCACAAATGGATGCGCGACATGCGTGACAGCCAGGGCAAGGAGGGAGGTTTCCCAGGTGTTGCGCCTCACGCACAGTATGGTAACGTGCTTACTCGTTTGGGTTGGTCAGATGCAGGCGTCATTGTACCTTGGACTGTATGGAAACAGTTTGGCGACAAGCAAATTATTGATGAGTGCTGGACTTCTATGGAGCTATACCTTAACCACATCAATGAAACAAAGTATGACCACCAGACTCTCATTCAGGAGAACCGTAATTATCAATGGGCCGACTGGTTGAGTTACGAACCATTGGAGAGTTGCAGCGGTCGTGCTTTTGACAAGGATGGTGTATTACCCGAGGCTCTTGATTATTGGAACTACTTGAGTGCATCATATTGGGCTATTGACGCTTCGATGATGGTAGATATGGCTATGGCTACAGGCCGTGATGCTGCACCTTACGAGCAGATGGTGGCAGATGCAAAGTCTTATATGAAGGAGAAATTCTTCAACGAAGATGGCACTTTCAAGACCGATATTCTCAACACAATGCAGACCCCAGCACTGTTCGCTCTGAAGAACAACCTCTTCGATGGCGAACAAAAAGCACAGATGATTGCTCGCTTGCGTGAAAACTTCAAGCAGCACGGCAACTGCCTGCAAACAGGCTTCTTGGGCACTTCAATTCTGATGGCTACACTGACCGAGAATGGCATGGTTGATCTTGCTTATGAGCTTTTATTCCAACGTAATAACCCAAGTTGGTTATACTCTGTGGACAATGGTGCAACAACAATCTGGGAGCGCTGGAACAGCTATATGCTTGACAAGGGTATGGGCCCACGCGGCATGAACAGCTTTAACCACTACGCTTATGGTTGCGTTTGCGAGTGGATTTGGGAGACTGCAGCGGGTATCGCATCCGACCCTGCTACACCTGGTTTCAAGCACATCATCATGAAACCTCACCCCGACAAGCGATTGGGTCATCTTACTGCCGAGTATAACTCTGCGTCAGGCTTAATCAAGAGTGCATGGCGCTACGAGGCCGAGCAGTGGATTTGGGAGTTCACAATTCCAGAAGGTGCTACTGCAACCGTTACTCTTCCTGGCGAGAGCGAGGCTAAGGAATACAATGCAGGTTCTTATACCGTTACAATGTAATAGCGTATAAATAAACATAAAATAGGCTGCCCCAAGAGGTTGCAACGCTTTTTTTTTAGTAAGCAATCTTATCTTCCTTCTCGGCCCACTTTTGGAAGGCTTTGAGGGCTCTGTCGCGCATGAAGTGTTCGCAGGGAATGGCTCGTTGGGTGTAGCTGAGGTCGAGCTGGTCGTAGATGAACGAGTCGTCGAAGTCGATTGCTTGGGCATCGGCTTTGGTGTTTCCATAGCAGATGCGGCTCACACCGGCCCAATAGAGGGCCGAGAGGCACATCGGGCAGGGTTCACACGAGGAGTAGACCGTGCATCCGGCCAGTGAGAAGGTGCCGAGTCGTTGGCAGGCACGACGGATGGCCAACACCTCGGCATGAGCCGTAGGGTCGTTGTCGGGTACCACGCGGTTAGCGCCCGTCGCAATCACCTCGCCTTGGCGGACAATGACCGCACCGAAGGGGCCACCGCCGTGGTCGATGTTCTCCTCGGCCAGACGAATCGCCAACTCCATATAGTGAGCATCCTCGGCCGTGTAATCCTGCTTTTCAGGTAGTGTATCCATCTTTTTCATCATTGTTGCAGTATGTTAAAGGTCATGTGAAAGGGGTGCGGGTACCGTGTGGCTCATGTCGCAGTCGCCCCATCGCTCGGCTACATAATCGAGTGTTGCATATAGCTCCTCCACATCGAGCGACGTTACCAACTTCATGCGTGTAGGTTTGAAATCGGGCAGCCCCTTGAAGTAGTTCGTGAGGTGGCGGCGCATCTCCAAAATACCGACATAATCCCCCTTCACCTCCAAGGATTTTGCCAAATGCTCTTTGGCGATGGCTACACGTTCGATGACCGAGGGCTGCGGCATCTCCTCGCCGGTGCGAAGGAAGTGCTTGCACTCCTCGAAAATCCACGGACGGCCATAGGTTGCACGGCCAATCATCACGCCATCCACCCCATAGCGGTTGAACATCTCGGCAGCCTTCGGGCCTGAATCGACATCGCCATTACCGATGATGGGAATCTTGATCAGGGGGTTATTCTTGACCTTGCCGATGAGGGTCCAATCGGCCTCGCCACGATACATCTGTGCGCGTGTGCGTCCGTGGATCGTGAGGGCTGCGATGCCGACATCCTGCAAGCGCAGGGCTATCTCCTCGATGTTTTTCGACGCTTCATCCCATCCGAGACGGGTCTTGACCGTAACGGGTTTCTTCACTGCCTCCACGATTTGGCGGGTCATCTCGACCATCAGCGGCACATCGCGCATCATGCCCGAGCCGGCACCACGACCGGCAATCTTTTTCACCGGACAGCCGAAGTTGATGTCGATGACCTCGGGGCCTGCGGCCTCGGCCATCTTTGCCGCCTCGACCATCGGCTCGATGCGGTTGCCATAGATTTGGATGCCTACGGGACGCTCTCCATCGTCGATGTTGAGTTTGCGCAACGATTTGGTCGCCTCGTGCATTAATCCATCGGATGAAATAAACTCCGTATAGACCATATCGGCCCCGAATCGTTTGCACATATAGCGAAACGAGGGGTCGGTAACATCCTCCATCGGGGCGAGTAACAAGGGGCGTTCGCCCAAATCAATATCGGCAATTTTCATGCGTTCAGTGTTTTTCTGCAACAAATGTAGTGGATATTTGGCAATAAAACGCTAAATTTGTACCCAAAATTTGCACTATGGAGATTGAAAAACAGATACTGGAAGCCGTGCGTCGTTCGGTAGAGGCGCTCTACGGTGAATTGTCGGGTGAGCAATTGCAGTTGCAGAAGACCCGCAAGGAGTTTGAGGGAGACTATACGTTGGTGGTTTTTCCCCTCTTGAAGCGAAGCCGTAAGAACCCCGAGATGACGGCAACCGAGATTGGTGAGCATGTGGTGGCTCATACCCCCGAAATCAGTGGTTTTAACGTGATTAAGGGATTCTTGAACCTCTCGCTCGATGCTTCGTTCTGGGCCGATCGTTTCGTGGAGATGCTGGCCGATGAGCACTATGGCGAGGCGGCTCCGACCGGTCGCACGATGATGATTGAGTATTCGTCGCCCAATACGAACAAGCCGTTACACCTCGGCCATATCCGCAATAACCTGTTGGGCTACTCTGTGGCGGAGATTTTGAAGGCTAACGGACATACGGTTCTCAAGGCCAATCTGGTCAATGACCGTGGTATCCACATCTGCAAGTCGATGCTGGCGTGGAAACTCTATGGTGGTGGCGAAACGCCCGAGTCGTCGGGCATGAAGGGCGACCACCTGGTTGGTAAATACTACGTGGAGTTCGACAAGCACTATAAGGCGCAAATCAAGGAACTTGTGGCCGGTGGCATGAGCGAGGAGGAGGCAAAAAAGCAGGCTCCCGATATGTTGCAGGCGCAGGAGATGTTGCGCAAGTGGGAGATGGGCGACGAAGAGGTGCGCGCGCTCTGGACGACGATGAATGGCTGGGTATACGATGGCTTCGACGTGACGTACAAGGCGTTGGGTGTCGATTTCGATAAGGTCTACTACGAATCACAAACCTATCTGTTGGGCAAATCGCTTGTCGAGGAGGGCTTGGCCAAGGAGGTCTTCTATCGTCGTGCCGATAACTCGGTGTGGATTGATTTGACCGGTGATGGCTTGGACGAGAAGTTGCTCCTGCGTGGCGATGGCACTTCGGTCTATATGACGCAAGATTTGGGTACGGCCTTCCGTCGCTTCGAGGATAACAAACTCGATGACATGATTTATGTCGTGGGCAACGAGCAGAACTACCACTTCCAGGTACTGAAACTCGTCTTGAAGAAGTTGGGCTATGCCGAGTGGAGTGACCATATCACCCACCTCTCGTATGGCATGGTGGAGTTGCCCGAGGGTAAGATGAAGTCGCGCGAGGGTACGGTGGTCGATGCCGATGACCTGATTGCCGATATGGTACAGACGGCTCGTGAAATGTCGGCCGAACTGGGTAAGTTGGATGGCTGTACGGAAGAGGAGGCCGAAGCGGTCTCGACGATGGTCGGCCTGGGTGCTTTGAAATACTTCATTCTGAAGGTAGACCCAAAGAAGACGATGCTCTTCGACCCGCGTGAGTCGATTGACTTCAATGGCAATACAGGCCCCTTCATTCAGTATACGCACGCCCGTATCTGCTCGGTGCTGCGCAAGGCTGCCGAGCAGGAGATTGACTTTACGGGTAAGGCCGAGGCTGCAATGATTCCCGAGGAGATTGAGTTAGTGAAGATGCTGGCCGACTATCCTGCCACGGTGGCTGCTGCCGGTGAGAACTTTGCTCCCTCGATTATTGGTGCCTACATCTATGAATTGGCCAAGTCGTTCAACGGCTACTACCACGACCATTCGATTCTGCGTGAGGAGAATGTGGAGGTGCGTAAACTGCGTCTGCAAATAGCCAAGCAGGTGGCTACGGTCATCCGCAAGGGTATGCGCCTGCTGGGTATCGAGGTGCCGGAGCGCATGTAGTGATTGCTTATAGCGATGCTAATAGCCTGTCTAACCCGTTGAGTTAGGCAGGCTATTTTTGTGGTGTGGTTGTGTTTGCGGTACGAACTTTGCGAGGAGGAAGATGAACATTAAATTTTGCAGCCGTGAAAACGATTCTTACATCTATTTTTGTTGCGCTGGCCGCGCTGTGTGCAGCTCCCCGTGGATGGGCGCAGTCCTCTCCACAAAAAGCCGACTCGGTGCTCCTCTCGGAGCGTGTCGATGGCGACTATCATGTGAAAGACTATCTGGTGCAACAGGCCGATGAGGCCGATTATTCGGTGCATTACCGCATCAACAATGCTACGCTGAATCAGGCCTTGGAGAAGAATGGGGCAACTTTGCAGGAGCTCGATACGATGGTCTCCAAGGTGCTTGCTGACACGCTGAATCGGGTGGAGCGAGTCACCATTATCGGCTATGCTTCGCCCGATGGTCCGCTGGCACTCAACAAATCGCTGGCCAAACGCCGTGCCGAGGATATGCAACGCTATGTCGATCAGCACTATCGCTTCTCGAAACGCTACGATGTGGAACTTGATGCCAAGGTACCGGCCTGGGGCTCGATACGGGAGGCGGTAGCCTCATCGGCCATTCCGCACCGTGATTCGGTCCTACACATCCTTGATGGCGACTATACCGAGGTGGAGAAGCAGGCAGCCCTGAAGCGGATGCCCGAGGTGTGGCACTACCTGGCTATTCATGTGCTGCCACCGATTCGCCGTGCTGAGGTGATGGTGGACTATCAGCAGGGGATGGTGGTCAGTCTTCGCACGTTGATACCGAAAGCAGCTCCGGAACCCAAGCCCGAACCGGTCGAAGAGCCCGAGGTGGTGATTGTCGAGGCCGTGGAAGAGGTTGTCGACCCCTGCTGTGAGGAGCTGTGTGGTTCGGAGCAACTGGGTGTGATTGTCGACATGACGGGCGTGGAGATAGATTATTGACGGAACGCTTGCTTTTACCAAAAAAATCGCTATATTTGCCATAGGAAACATTCACAAAATCATTCATATCACTATGGCAAATTTAAGAACGCTGAAAAAACAGATTGACTACTGCTTGGAGGAGGTCCTCTTCGATTGTGAGATGGCTATCTGCTTCCAGCCCTCGAAAGAGGAGGAGATCGTAAAGGTAATCGAGGAGGCTGTTGCTGTGCGCAACGAACTCTTCACGAAGGCGATGAACCCCGCCGAGCCGCATAACAAGTCGCTCGTACGCAAGCACTATTCGGCTCTTCGTCGTGAGATTGCCGCTGTCTTCACCGAACTTTGCGAGAAGTTGTCGCAGATTAACGAGAAGTAATTGATTGCTTTCAGAGCACTACAAAAGACGCCCTCTGCAGAGGGCGTCTTTCTCTTTTTTTATGGAGTGATGTCTGGTTCTATCCCATGAAACTTTTGATCGGCTTACTCACAACAACCATCTCCGGGATGGTGCTCCAACACGGTGTGAGGGACATGGCCGTGGGAGAGGAGTTGTATCGGGCAGTTGTAGTTGGCCAGTTGCTCGGGGGTGATGATGTTTGAGTGGTGGCGATGCACGGTGCGATTGACGCAGACAATCTCCTTCACAACGCTCGAAATGGTACCCAAATCGTGCGAAATCATCACGATAGCCATCCGCTCGTTCAATGCCTGCAAGGCGTGGTAGAGTTCGTGCTCAAATTGGTTGTCGACAAAGTTGGTCGGCTCATCCAGAATCAGCAATTTCGGCTCGGAGATGATGGCGCGGCAGAGCAGGGCTCGTTGCATCTGCCCACCGGAAATCTCACCAATAGGACGATGGGCAATGCGGGCAATGCCGTATTGTTCGAGGAGCTCATCGACACGTTTCTTATCCTCCTTGGTATAGCGGTGGCGAAACCCCCGACGCCCTTGCAGACCCGACAGCACCACCTCGTGCACCGAAATCGGAAAGGCTCGGTCGAAATCGGAGATTTGGGGCATGTAGCCAATCAGCCGCTCGCCATGAGCAAAGAGTTCCGGAGCAAAGCGAATCTCACCACTATGTGGAATGGTGCCCAGAATGGCCTTGACCAGCGAGGTCTTGCCACCGCCATTGGGTCCGATGACTCCGATGAAGTCGTACTCGTCAATTTCCAAATTGACCTGTTGTAACGCTTCGTAACCCTCGTAGGCGACGCTTACATTGTGTAAGGTAATCAGTTTCATGGTTTTGTGATGAGCGATGTGATGTGGTCGATAGTGTGGATGATATCCTCGGCCAGCGGGTCAAAGGCGATGGCCTGACCCTCGATGTCGGAGGCGATCACCTCAACACTCGAGCTGGGGAATTGTTGCTGGTAGAGGATGGTGCGGATACCCGACGAGCGAGCCTGGCGAATCAGCTCGGCGAGTTGTCGTGCCGAGGGCTCCTTGCCATCCTGTTCGATGCTGAGTTGTTGCAATCCGTAATCGCGTGCGTAGTAGGTGAGTGCAGGGTGGTAGACGATGAATTTCCGCATCCCGGATTGCTCGATTTGTGCCCTTGCGCGTGCGTCAAGTGCTTGTAGGTCAGCCTGTAGGCGTTGGTGGTTTTGGGTATATCGCACCGAATCGGGATAGAGCGTGTGGATGGCCGTATAGAGGTTTTCGGCCATCTGCTGCAAGGCCCGAGGCGAGGTCCAGATGTGGGGATCGATGCCGTGGGCGTGGTGATGCCCGTGATGATGGTGCGAGCAGCTGCCTGCGATGAGTTCGATGCCCTGTGAGAGGTTTACGACCCGCTCGGGTGCATCGAGTTTGCCAAGTAGGGTAGTTTCAAAGTCGATTAAGCCGACGCTAAAGATGCGTTGTGCCTCATTCAGAGCTATATATTGCTTGGGGGTTGGTTCGAATGTCTCGGGCGATGCCCCCGGGGGCACGAGTACCTCAATTGGAAAATCCTCATCGACGATAGCCTTGGCTAAACTTTTTAGGGGTAGAATCGAGACGTAAATAGTTGTCGATGGGGGAGTTGCAGTAGGAGTGCATCCCATCAGTAATAATGCCCCTATTATATATATAATGTGTCGTTTCATGATGTGGTCAAATTTACGGTAAAGATACGAAAAATGTTCGAATTGGGGTGCAGATTTGAAAATTATCGCTATATTTGTAATGACTACCGATAGGGTAGTGATTCGTAAAATTTTTGGAAAGATGAAAAAGATTTTTTTGACGCTTGTCGGTGCAGTCGTGCTGATGGGAAATGCAGTGGCACAACAGTGGGATGCGAATAACTTTATGGCGCGTGTTGGTCTAAATTTTGGCAATGTGGCCATGGATGACTTTTCGACCGATGCAAAGGTGGGCTTCCACCTGGCCGGAGTCTATGAGCGTCAGCTTTTTGCTACGACCCCGTTGTTCCTTGAAACAGGTTTGGCCTTGACTCAGAAGGGTTATAAACTGGAGATGGGTGGCGAATCCTCGAAAAGCAATATGTGGTATTTGGAGGTTCCCGTTATGGTAAACTACAAGTTTGCGGTGAATGAGGAGTGGACGCTCTATCCGAGTGCCGGTATCTACTATGCACTGGGTATTGGTGGTAAGACGAAGATTAAAGAGGGTGGTGCATCGTTGAAGGGTGACACCTTTGATGGCTACCAGCGTTCCGATTTTGGTTTGCGCATCGGTTTTACGGCTGACTGGAAACGTTATCAGGTGAGTGCCGGTTATTCAATTGGATTTTTGGACGTGGCTGATGTCTCAACCATGCCGGAGCTGAAGACCCGTACCTTCTTTGTGACGGTCGGCTATCGCTTCTAAGAAGCCGGTTGTAGATGTTTTTATCCGGGCTGTCTCTTGATGGGATAGCCCGTGTTTGTAAAAAAAGTGTAAGGATATTATGGAGCCTGAGTTTTTGTATGCAATATGCGGCTTTTTAGCTGTTGCAATTGTGATAGTGCCGATTGCGATTTGGGCGGTGCGTACTCGGTTAAAACGCGAAAAGCGTTATGAGCGATACGACGAAGAGTATTATCGTTATATTCGGGCAAAACGCAAGCTGATAGAAAAGAAGAGTAGTAAATAACTACTCTTTTTCTATTATCTTTTCCATTATTTATCATAATGTAAATATTAATTCATTTTTTGTTCTACATTTGCGTTGTAGTATTAACAAAATCCGCGTTGTAGATATGTACAGAGCACAAAATTTACAAAGTCCGATTCCGGAGGTTATATGCAATTCCTTCCCGCTCCGGAGCAAAAAAGACTATTTTACGAATGAGTTTGCACTACTATCCGACCCGAATGTGGCCGGTGATTATTCGCCCGCGTTGGAGTGCATGCAGACTTTAGCAGAAAAAACACCGGAGGCGTGGTTTATTCATTTGGAGGCACAAAGCGGGTCGCCCGATTCTTTGCAACGACACGCGCACGCACTGCAGGCTGTGTTACACAAGTGTAATTGTTCGCGGTTGTTCCGTCGTATTAAAATTACCGGCATGCGTTTGGCAAATATTTATCGTGTGCGGAACACCTTTTGGTATTGCTCCGACATTCTTTGCAAGGATTGGTTTCATACCTCCGTCGTGGCCTATGGTTTGGCCTCCCTGCTCGGTTATTCGAACTCTGTATGGGTAACCTTTCGACCAAATCCGCGTGTGCGGAGCGTGGCGCGTAATACGCACGAATATTTGCACGAATTTCACCGTAAATCGAAATGGCCGTATGGGTCTATTATTACCGATGTCATCGAAAATTCCATCGTTTTTACATTGAAAAATGGCGGTATTTCGTCGGCTCTTTTGGCGCAAATACTCCAAATCTTTGGCGATAGAATCCTTTCCGTGTCTTTTGGTCAATGTAAGATGTCTATTTCCAAATCTTTTTCGGTCGATGATTACGAAAAATCATGCCGTTTGACACAACAAAGGTCCTTTCGATTTAAGCCTTACTCCTTTTTTGGTGAGTGGTTTAATTACAAAATTTAGTTTAATTATTGAATTTTTTTTTCAACTATGCAACTTTCTGTCCGAGATTTATATATCTTTGCCGTTGAAAACGGATTAGCCGATGCAACAATCCGCGTCTGCGATGGCATGGCGGTAAATTATTTTATCACGCGGTCATGCGTTGGCGTGGCTCCTATGGAAATTGTTTTGGATGTTTCCGCGGAGGAGCCGTGCGACTATGAAGATTTGCCGGATGCATCAAAGCGCGTGGCGTATGACGTTTTCCGGATTAGGTAGTGCTCTTCCGGGTGTTTAGCGTTGAGGTGGCCAT
>JAGAPT010000042.1 GCA_017623115.1 Alistipes sp. | reverse complement strand
TAGTAGCAAATCTACATCTTAACTCATCTATATACGGTCTTTCAGGACCGCATTACAACCACGGAAGCCCGTTGCGTATTAAACAATCTACCAACGAATTGCATTATTTCCCAATTTCCTGCCTTTTTCTCGCGAGTTCTTCCTATCTTTGTGAAAAATAAAACGAAAAACATGGCCAACACGCCTCTTGCCGAACGACTGCGCCCCCAGCGGCTCGATGATTACATCGGGCAGGAGCATCTTGTGGGCGAAAATGGGGTGTTCCGCAAATTTTTCGAGACGGGAAACGTCCCTTCATTCATTCTCTGGGGTCCTCCGGGCGTTGGTAAGACGACGCTGGCCAAGATTGTCGCCACAACCCTCGAACGCCCCTTCTACACCCTCTCGGCAGTTACATCGGGTGTCAAGGAGGTGCGTGAGGTCATCGAATCGGCTAAGCGGCAACGCTTCTTCGACCAACGGGCACCGTTTCTCTTCATCGATGAGATTCATCGCTTCAACAAATCACAGCAGGATTCGCTCCTCGGGGCGGTCGAGCAGGGTATCTTCACGCTCATCGGAGCAACGACCGAGAATCCCTCGTTTGAGGTCATCTCCCCGCTTCTGAGCCGCTGTCAGGTCTACATCCTCAAATCGTTGGAGGATGCCGACCTCGAGAAACTCTTGCAGCGTGCCCTACAAGCGGACACGGAACTCAAAGCCCGCCAAATCGAGGTGGTCGAGCGCGGTGCTCTCTTCCGCTTCTCGGGTGGCGATGCCCGCAAGTTGCTGAACATCCTCGACATCGTGGTCGGTGCGACCGAGGGGAAGGTTACCATCACCGATAAGTACGTTACCGACTGCCTGCAACAGAACATCGCCCTCTACGACAAGAAGGGGGAGCAACACTACGATGTCATCTCGGCCTTCATCAAATCGGTGCGTGGCAGCGACCCGAATGCCGCCATCTACTACCTGGCGCGCATGTTGGCCGGTGGCGAGGAGCCTCGTTTCATCGCTCGACGGCTCGTCATTCTGGCCTCGGAGGATATCGGCTTGGCCAATCCGAATGCCCTGTTGTTAGCCAACGCCTGCTTCGACACGGTGCATAAAATCGGCATGCCCGAAGCCCGCATCACGTTAGCCGAGACCACCATCTACCTGGCCACCTCGCCCAAGAGCAACTCGGCCTACATGGCCATCAATAAAGCTCTTGCCCTCATCGAGAAGGATACGACCAATCGTCCCGTGCCACTCCATATCCGCAACGCCCCAACCAAATTGATGGCCGAGGCGGGCTATGGCGAGGGCTACAAATATGCCCACGACTACGAGGGACACTTTGCCGACCTGGAGTTCCTGCCCGAATCGCTTGCAGGAACCCGTTTCTACGAGCCCGACCTGCAAAACACCACCGAGCAGAAGATTGCCGAGCGCATCAAAACCCTCTGGAAGGGGAAATATTAAGCCCGAAAAATATTACTTATGGAAAAAATCAAACGCACACCGATGAAACCCGACACCGGACTTGTATGGGGAATCTTGACAACTATCTTTTGTTGTTTACCCTTTGGCATTATAGCTATTGTCAAAGCCACGCAGGTAGATACTTATTGGGCATCAGGGCTCTATGAAGAAGCTTATGCTGCTGCAAAAAGTTCTAGACAATGGGCACTTATCAGTGCTGCAATTCCCTTTGTTCTTGTCATCATATATATATTACTGATTGCCATAGGCATTTCGATTGTAGACCCCAGCGTGATTGAAGAACTCGCTTAAAAAACGCAGGAGGCCATGAAGCGAATCAGCTGGGGCGTGGCTATCGTCATCGTTACCGCAATCATTTGTGGTATCTACTTCTTTTTCGACCCTTCGCACTCGATTTGGGCTCCCAAATGTCCCTTTCATCTATTAACCGGATGGGACTGCCCTGCTTGTGGAAACCAACGAGCACTACATAGTCTATTACACGGGAATTTGCAAGCTGCATTCGCATACAACCCTTTCTTAATCATTTCGGTCCCTTATTTATTAGTAGTTGTATACTCTTCTCTCAGCCGCAGTATAGTTGCTCTTCGCATCAAACCCATTGTGCAACACCGATATGTTATCATCGGATATTTGATCTTATTTATCGCATGGTGGATTATTCGTAACACCCCCTTGTGGTCTCCATCTTTGAACCCATGAAACGCATCGGCATCATCTCCGATACCCACGGCACCTTCGACGAACCATTGCGCAACTTCCTGCGCGATGTGGATGAGATTTGGCATGCAGGCGACATTGGCTCGCTCGACCTCGCCGATGAGATTGCCGCCTTCAAGCCCCTGCGAGCCGTATGGGGCAATATCGACGGTGGCATGGCACGGCGCGTCTACGAGGAGTTCTGCTACTTCCGCTGCGAGGAGGTCACGGTGCTGATGACCCACATCGGAGGCTATCCGCGTCGCTATGCGCCACGAGCCCTGCAACGGATTCAGTCGGCACGTCCCAAGCTCTTCATCGCCGGCCACTCACACATCCTCAAAGTGCAATTCGACCCTGTCTATCAACTGCTGGCCGTCAATCCGGGAGCAGCCGGCCTCTACGGATTTCACAAGGTGCGCACCGCCATCCGCCTAACCATCGACGGAGCCGACATGCGCGACATGGAGATTCTGGAACTCCCTCGCGGGTAGCAAAATCACGACTCCATATACTACAAATCCTCCTTCGTGCGTTCCTTGGGCGAACACTATTGATTGGACGATTTATGCAAGTGAACATCTCGAAGACGCTTGAGGGAATCATCGCCCGCACGGCGTTCAACACATCCAAAGAGGGTATTCGACACAACCTCAAAGACTTTCTGCTCCTCGAACTGCTGCGTGAAGAGGGTGCGATGGCCTATCAACTGCTCACAGCGCGATTGCAAGAGTGGGAACTCTACCAACTCCGCTTACGCATCGAACAAGCCCTGCAGCAACCTACCTCAAACGACCAACCGCTCGACCCCGAGCACTACTTCCGCCGCCTCGGTAATGAATTATGCGCCAAATACCATCAGGCCAAGAGTATCTCTACGGGGCATGCGTTGCTCGACATCCTGAGCGACGACACGACCATCTCGGCTCGGGTATTTGCCCGCTACCGCATCACGGCCGAGGTGGTGGCAGCCGCCATGACCGAGTTCGAAGGAGAGCCCGCCAAACAACCCAGCCTCGACATCCGCCTACTCGGCATCACGCAGGAATCGAGGCAGCGTGAGCCTCAGGCCACGTTGATTTTTGACCGCTTCGGCACCGACCTCACAGCCGAGGCTCGCAAGGGACGCATCGACAAGGTCATCGGTCGTGAGCAGGAGATTGAGCGGGTCATACAGATTTTGGCACGACGCAAAAAGAACAACCCGATACTCATCGGGCAAGCCGGCGTCGGGAAAACCGCCATCGTCGAGGGGCTGGCACATCGCATCGTGGAGGGGCATGTTCCCTGCCAACTGCTCAACAAACGGCTCTTCGCACTCGACATCTCGGCTTTGGTAGCCGGCACAAAGTTCCGAGGCGAATTTGAGGAGCGACTACAACAGCTTGTCGAAACACTGAAACGGTCGAACGACACCATTCTCTTCATCGACGAAATACACACCATCGTCGGTGCCGGGGCAACACAAGGGTCGCTCGACACGGCTAACATGCTCAAGCCTCTGCTGGCACGGGGCGAGTTGCAGACCATCGGAGCCACGACACTCGACGAATATCGGGAGCATATCGAGCGGGATTCGGCTCTTGAACGCCGTTTTCAGCGTATCCTCATCGAGCCCACCTCGACCGACGAGACGCTGCTCATCCTGCAACGCATTGCACCCCACTACGAGCAGCATCATCGGGTACGCTACACCGAGGAAGCCCTTCAAGCCTGCGTTGAGCTGACCGAGCGGTATCTCTCCGACCGGCAACTGCCGGATAAGGCCATCGACCTGCTGGATGAGGCGGGAGCTTACCTCCACGCCACCACAAGTCGCGCTCCCCAACGCTTGCAGGTGCTGCAACATGCGCTTGCCAAAGCACAGCATGAACGGCAGGAGGCTCTCGACGCAGCCCGCTACGACCATGCCACAGCGGCTCGCATACAAATGCTCAAGTTACGCACCGACATCGCCAACGACCCCTCCTCTCGGCAATCAACATGCGACGAGCAACTCCCCACCGTCGACCGAGCAGTCATCGAGCGGGTCATCACCGCCATGACGGGGATTCCCATCGAGCGCATCTGCGGTAGCGAGCAGGAGCGGTTGCGACGCTTGGAGGAGCATCTGTCAGCCCGTATCATCGGGCAGACGGAGGCCGTAGAGCGCATTACACGGTCGATACAACGCTCCCGTGTCGGTCTCAAAGAGCCTCACCGCCCCATCGGGGTCTTCCTCTTCGTAGGGCCGACAGGGGTCGGAAAAACCCTCCTGGCCAAAGAGGTATCCCGTTGGCTCTTCGACGAACGGCAGGGGTTGATTCGCCTCGACATGAGCGAATATAGCGAGAAGCACAGCGTCGCAAGGTTGCTTGGCTCTCCCCCGGGCTATGTAGGTTATGGCGAGGGTGGACAACTGACCGAGGCGGTACGACGGCACCCCTATGCGGTGGTCCTCTTCGATGAGATTGAGAAGGCGCATCCCGACCTCTTCAATACGCTGTTGCAACTCTTTGACGAGGGGCATCTAACCGATGGAGCAGGCCGTCGGGTCGACTTCCGGAATACGATTCTCATCATGACCTCGAATGTCGGCTCACGGGAGGTGGCACGCCAAGGGAAACCGCTCGGATTCAGCACACATACCGGCCACACCATCGGGGAACAAGCCGCCATCAAAGGTTACCACAAAGCCCTGGAACGCACCTTTGCGCCCGAGTTTCTGAATCGCATCGACGACATCATCCTCTTCCGCTCGCTGCACATGGAGGATTTGAAACGCATCATCGAACTGGAGGTTGCCGCATTGACGACTCGCATCGAGGCACTCGGTTACTCGCTTCGGATTACCCACACGGCCAAAGAGCAGTTGGCGCGTCTCGGATATACCGCCCGCTATGGGGCCCGCACCCTGAAGCGCACCCTGGCCGACCATATCGAGGAGCCGCTTGCCCAACTCATCCTCGAAGGAGCCCTGCAGCGGGGCGATACGATTCTGGTCGAGGAGGATAGCCACACGCACGTTCGCCTGCGTGTGGCCGGATAGCAACCTCCCCGATACAACGCAGAAGGGAGTGTCCAATCGCATGGACACTCCCTTATCGTATCATCCTGTCGATTAGCGTTTTTCCTCAAAAACCAGCACCGAGGCAGAAGGCTCTGCCACGGGAGCGACCTGCCGCTTCAGTCGCATCTCCATCTCAACGGGTGAGTAGGGTTCATCTGTAACCACCAGCAGGTAATGGACATCATTCGCCTCTTCGAAGAAGCGGTATTGCGACACCTCAACACGCCCTCCTGCCGGCACCAATACCATGGCCGGCTCGCTCCGCTCCACATAGCGGAAACAGAACGTAGCCTCCTCTTGACTCACTCGCAACACATTGACCGCCTGCGACTCATTGGTGTGATTTTCAATCACCAGGCAGAACTCACCATCCTCCAACGGCATCCGTTGCAACGACCATCTGCCTCGTTTTCCCGGGCGTTCACCGGCACGTACCGCCTCCACCGCGCCACAGAGTGTCGCATAGATGGCATCGGCCGGAGTTTCGCCCTGTTGCTGCCCACGATAGACCGCTCCGGTCATTGCATAGGTGAGTTTCGATTGACGAGTCTCATCGAGCTGGGCATAGATCTCGGCATTGAGTTCACGGCAGAGTTGTTCGGAACGACGTGTCGCCTCATCGATCAGTTCTTTCACACGCATCTCCCCCGCACGAGTCGAACGATAGAGAGCACGAGTTGTGCCATCGACGATAGCCACACTTGCCCCCTCAGGGATGTGCAGCAGGTCGACCAGCGACACCGCCTGTCGTTTTTCGAGCGGTTGCCACTCCTTCACGCGGAAGGGTTGTACCTTTACCGAGCCACTAACACGATAGATGCGGTAACGTCCCTGCGCCACCGCAGTCAGGCTGCACACCAAGAGCAGCAGCAATATCCATAACTTACGCTTCATGAGCATTCTTCGCTTTATGTTTCCATTGTTGATAGTTGCAGGCAACCAGACGGACGATATCACACAGGCCCATCCAGACATCGGAAGCCACGGCACTCAAACCTATCATCAGCAACGAGGCCGAGAAATCGATATAGCCATCGTGGCGGACAAACCACCAACACCCGACCACCAAAAATCCATACATCAGCCCCATCTGTACGGCACGCAGTCCGAGGGCTTCGATATTATTCCAACGTGCATCCTGCTTAATAAACATATTGAGCCACGAGAAGAGGAAGCAGAACAGGACCGCCAACAGCCACCCTACCCATTCGGGCATCCGTCGGATATACGATTCGGAGAGAATCGTCTGCAAGGCACATGCATGGATACGCAGACCGGACATCTGCGGTTGAGTCGGCGTGAGGTGAAAATCGGCCGGGTCCTGTACGGCACCAACCAGCACCACACGCCCCTTCAGCAACGCCTCGGCCTCGGGCGTCGGGAACCCCTCGGCATCGAGCACCTCCTCGGCCATCAGCGTCTCAAATTCAATCGAAGGATAGCGGATAATCTCCTGCTCATTGCATCGCTCGGCAAAGCGGCCATAGACCTCGGGAGCCGCACAACGGGTCAAGGTCACGACAAAATTGTCAAGGGTTGTACCATCCGAAAGGGGGAATGTCACCTTAAATTCACGCACCATCTGATAGACATGGTCTGTCGCCAGATTCACCACGCCTCGTGTTTTATCCGGAAGCAACGCATCGAAGCAGGACTCCTCGCTCACCACAAACTGCCCGCAATCCTCCGCATAGACCACTCGTGTCGGGAGTACCAGGTTGCGGCAATTTTGCAACGCGGCGAGCAACGTGGCATCTTCGTGCGTGGGGTGGCGAAAAAAGACATCCAAGCCCACCGCTTTCGGTTCGCACCAATCCACAGCCTCGAGTACGGCTGCAATCTCCCCGCGCGTGCAGCGGTCGATGCCGACCAGCACCACCTCATCGCTGACACGGCTCACAGCCCGTCGCTCAGCCACCACATTATAGATATCCGAGAGAGCCACATCGGCCGTCTCCTCCACCGACGAGAGCACCGACAAGGAGGAGATGTCGTAGGCCAACGTATAGGAGAGGGCAAAGGCCAACAGGGTCACGCAAAGCGATTGCCACAGCAGATTCAAGTGTCGTTGCACGTGCAGATGGATGTTATGATGTTCGTAAAACTTTAGGGTATCTGTTCGAGGAGTGTTATCAGTTTCCGATAAGCCTCCGTATTGCTGAATCCGTAGGTTTCATAGTGTTGTTTGGCCTGGTGGTAGAACTCCTTTGCCTTCGGTAAATCCTGCTTGTAGTGATATGCGGCACCTATATTAAACAATAAAGTGCCATAGTCAAGACCTGTTACCATATAGAGCTCCTCCAATTGTTGCCGCAACACATTGCCCAATTCAATGGCATCATCATAATTTCCGGCAGCAATATAAAAATAGAGAACCACCCCAAACGGATACAGTGCGACAGCTGTCATGCGCACGTCTTGCTCCAACTCATTTACTAAATTAATGGCCTTCTCCACCTCGACCACCGCCTGATCGCCCATGCCCTGCTGCACATACGCCATAGCCAGCGTAGCATGACTATGCGACCCCAGCCACGGCTGATCGTATTTATTTCGCTTCAAGAGAGCGATCGTCTCGGTTAGTTGTTCGGCTGCCACAGCCGCTTTCTTATTGCGTATCAACGCTTGACCATAGGCCATCTGCGCAAAAGCCGCCTCACGGCTCTCCGCTCCGCAGGCATGGCGCAATATCCGAAGGGCCTCCGCGCTCAACGCTTCAGCCTCTGCCGAATTACGCTCCATCTGACGAAGTGCCTGCGCCAAAGAAAACAACCCGCCATAGCGACTCTCCATACCATGAAGTTCGGCAACTAACTCCCGCACCTCCTCCAAACGTAGTTCCGTACCCTGATCCGATGACACCATCAACGACTCGGAAAGGGAACGAAAGAGATAAAGGGACAACCGATTAGTGGGATTCACAATGACCTCCATATACCCCGACAACTCCTCGGCCGTATTGCATACCCGACGAAAATCCCCCTCAATCAGCATATCCGCTTCGAGTTTGGCCACGCGCGGGTCGAGTTGCGCCTCGGCACGCCATGCACCGACCAGAGCCAACAGCAGCAACAACAGGTTACGCATCATCTCGCTTGTTTTTAGGGGTTATTTTGTTATATTTGCTACAAAATTACCGTTATTTTCGCAAAAACCAAACATAGCAATGGGTAATCCGACCGTTTTCCGCTATCTGCTCTTGCGGTGGAGCGTACTGTGTGCCATGTTGCTCTTTCTGCCACTGACACTTCATGCCCAAACCGAGTTGGAGCAGACCTTTACCCGTCTCGACTCGCTCTTCAAAGCCTCGAACTATAGCCCCGAGGTGTTGGAAGCCGGCCAGAATGCCCTGCACACAACCTCAAAGGAGAGCCCCGAACACGCCCTATTGCTCTACCATATCGGCCTGACACATCGTGCCTTGCTACACTACAAGGATGCACTCAAATGCCTGCAACAGAGCAAAACTGTCATCGACCAACACCCGACAGCCTCGGCCGAAGTACGTTTCCACATCTACCACCAACTAACCGACCTCCACGAGGAGTCCGGCAACATCTACGCTGCGATGGATGCCTCACTCGAAGAGCTACGCCTCATCTCGGAAACCATCGATCGTTTGAATCAGCAATTTGATGCCACCAAAGAGCGGGCGCAATTACTTCTGATTGCAGATCAGATAGAACGATGGGGATGGCGATTGACCTACTGCATGATCTCGCTCTCGACCAATCAATCGCTCTATGCCGAGGATACGCTGAAGGACTTCCCCGACTTCAAGAAAGAGACGAAATCGATTTTCGGCGTACAATCCATCGAGTACGCCCAGGCCGAGTTGTTTGAAGGGCAATTATACGAACAGACCTTCGATTACCAAAAGGCGCGACAGGCATACATCCGTAGTGCCACACGCTATGGAATCGTCGCAGGCAAAAGCTCGACCCAATATGCCAAAGCCCTGTTTCACTGGGGTATGCTGGAGAGCAAATTAGGAGATTTCCAAAGCGCACGCAGAGCCCTCCAACTCGCCTTGCGTATCCTCGATGAGCAACGACAACACACACCCGCCTATGCGGAGATACTCGAGTCCTTGGCACTGCTCAATGCCTACGAAGGAAGATTCGATGAGGCTACCCGACAACTGCAGGAGGCATACGAGATCTATGTAAAACTCTTCGGAGAAGACTCCCCACTCGTCTTCCATACCCGCATGCAGATGGCTGATGTCTTCTTGGCACAAGGCAACTACACCGCTGCCGAGCAGGTTTTTGCCTACCTCAACGAGCACTTCGACTCCATGAATCCGTACGACATCAGCACCTCGTTCCAAAAGGAGGCATCGCTCCACATCCGTCGCAAAGAGTTTCCGATTGCCATCCAATTTCTGGAGGGTGCGCAAGAGATTTTCGATAGTGGACAAGGAACCTTCAACGAGAATAAAGAGCAACTCTTACAGCACCACAACAACCTCGCCTACTGCTACTTCCGCACCAATCAATACGACAAATCCGAGACACATTACCAACAATTTCTCGCCATCAACCGCCAATTTGCGCACGACCTGTTCCTCTTCCTCTCCGAGCAGGAGCGTGCCGCCTATTGGACCCATCAGAGCCCCATCCTCGAACAGATGTTGCTCATCAACCATACACCTGAAGGGAGCCACGACACCGATTTCTCGCACGCCATGGCCAAGCATTGGCAAGCCCGTTCATCGCTGCTCTACGATGCGGCACTCTTCCAAAAGGGTATCCTGCTCGAAGCCTCGCGCAACATCCTCGCCGCCATCGAGCAGAGCGATGATGCCGAACTCAAAGCGAAGTTGTCGCGTCAGCGTTCCATCCGTCAGCAGCTGGCCCGCCTCACATCGGCACAAATCAGTGCACCTCACCTTGCCGAGCAGGTGCGCGAACTGCAACGCGAAGCCATCCAATTGGAGCGAGCCCTCATGGCCGGCTCACGGCAATATGCCGACTTCATGAACTACCTGAATGTCACCTGGAAGGAGGTGCATCAACAACTGGGCGAGCAGGATGTAGCCATCGAATTTGTCACCTCGGTTGACGGTGAGCGCACCTACTACTCGGCCGAGCTATTGCGCAAGGAGTTTGAGCAACCACTCCACATCTCGCTCTTCAGCCTGCCCAACGGACAGCCCCTCCACCTCGACCTCCACTTTGTCGACCACTTCCTATGGCCGAAACTGCTCCCCCACCTGCGTGAGAACGACCGCATCTACTTCTCGCCCTCGGGAGACCTCCATAAAATAGGTATCGAGTACCTCTTCATTGCACGCGACACACGGGCTTGCGACCGCTTCGAGATACACCGTCTCTCCTCCACCCGCCAACTCGCCCTGCAACCCAATCGTTCCGAGCAACGCTCGGCCGTGCTCTATGGCGGCCTGGATTTCAACCTCGGCACCGAGGAGATGGCCTACTATGCTGCCATAGGTCCTACCCGAGGCAAAGCCCTCCATGCCGACCTCTCGCTCAACCACCAACGCACCCTTTGGGGTTTCCTGCCCGGTACGGAGCAGGAGGTACGCAGCATCCATCCCCTCTTGCAGCAACACGACTACCAAACAAAACTCTACATGGGAGCCGAGGGCGTCGAGGAGAGTTTCAAGGGGCTCAGCGGAGGGGCCAACAGCCTCATCCACATTGCTACCCACGGATACTTCCTCCCCGAGGAGTCGGCCAAGGAGCCGGCACAATTCGGTTTCCTCTCCGGCCTGCAAACTACCACCGAGGAGACCTCTTTGTTGCGTGCCGGCCTGCTCTTCTCGGGAGCCAACAACGCCTGGTTAGGCGGAGCACCTCTTCCCAATGAGGTGGAAGATGGCATTCTCACCGCCAAGGAGATTGCAGCACTCGACCTGCAAGGAGCCGACCTGGTTGTGTTATCGGCCTGCCAAACCGGCCTGGGCGAGGTAACCGGTGAAGGTGTCTTCGGTCTGCAGCGAGCCTTCAAAAAGGCCGGTGTGCAATCCTTGCTGATGACCTTATGGGAGGTGGACGACCTGGCTACCCAGCAGATGATGATTGCCTTCTATCGCCACCTGACGGCCGGAAAGAGTAAGCACGAAGCCCTCAAAGCAGCCCAGCAAGATTTGCACGCCATGACCTTCACCGATGCCGAAGGGCGTGCCCGCAGCGGCTCCGACCCGCACTATTGGGCAGCCTTCATCCTGCTGGATTAAGCGATACTGCCGCAGCAACAACAAAAGAGAGGTCCGCACTCGCAATGAGCGCGGACCTCGTCAACAAATAGCGTTGTTCCGAATTACTCCTCGGTCTCCTCAGCCTTCTTGGCAGCCTTCTTCGGGGCAGCCTTCTTGGCCTCAGCCTCCATGGCGCTCTTCAGAGCAGCCAAACCGGCGATGTCACCGAGCGTCGTCTTCTCAACCGAAGCGTTAATCTTCTTCACAGTCGACTTCGTAGCATCGGCAGCAGCACGCTTCTCAGCCTTCTCGGCTGCGATCTCGGCACGCTTAGCATCCTCATAGGTGCGAACATGCGACAGCGTGATACGCTTCGTAGCCTTCGAGAACTCGATAATCTTGAACGAGAGCGTCTCACCGGCCTTCGGCGTCGTGCCATCCTCCTTCGTCAGCTGACGGTTCGGGCAGAAGCCCTCTACGTTCTCGGCCAATGATACTACGGCACCCTTCTCGGTGATCTCCGTAATCGTACCCTCGGCTACGCTGTCAACGGGGAACTGAGCCTCGATAGCGGCCCAGGGATTCTCCTCGAGCTGCTTGTGACCCAGCGACAGACGACGGTTCTCCTTGTCGATCTCGAGCACGACTACCTCGATGGCAGCACCTACCTGCGTGAACTCACCCGGGTGCTTGATCTTCTTCGTCCACGAGAGATCCGAGATGTGGATCAGACCATCGATACCCTCCTCGATCTCAACAAATACACCGAAGTTGGTGAAGTTGCGAACCTTAGCCGTGCACTTGGCACCTACGGGGTAGCGGGTCTCAATGTTAGCCCAAGGATCGTCGGTGAGCTGCTTGATACCGAGCGACATCTTGCGCTCAGCACGGTCGAGCGTCAAGACAACAGCCTCAACCTCGTCACCTACCTTCATGAACTCCTGAGCCGAACGCAGGTGCTGGCTCCACGACATCTCCGATACGTGGATCAGACCCTCGACACCGGCAGCAATCTCAACGAATGCACCGTAATCGGCCATCACGACAACCTTACCCTTCACCTTGTCACCAACGGCGAGGTTCTGATCGAGAGCCTCCCACGGATGAGCCGTGAGCTGCTTCAGACCAAGGGCGATACGCTTCTTCTGATCGTCGAAATCGAGGATAACCACCTGAATCTTCTGATCCAAAGCAACAACCTCCTCGGGATGGCTTACGCGGCCCCACGACAGGTCGGTGATGTGAATCAGACCGTCTACACCGCCCAGGTCAACGAATACGCCATACGAGGTGATGTTCTTAACGGTACCCTCCAGGATCTGACCCTTCTCGAGCTTCGACATGATAACCTGCTTCTGAGCCTCAAGCTCGGCCTCGATAAGAGCCTTGTGCGATACAACGACATTGCGGAACTCCTGGTTGATTTTCACCACCTTGAACTCCATCGTCTTGTCTACGTAGATATCGTAGTCGCGGATGGGCTTCACGTCGATCTGCGAACCGGGCAAGAAAGCCTCGATACCGAATACATCGACAATCATACCGCCCTTCGTGCGGCACTTGATGTAACCCTTGATGATCTCGTCCTTCTCGAGAGCCTCGTTGACACGATCCCACGACTTAAGCTGACGAGCCTTCTTGTGCGAGAGGGCCAGCTGACCGTTCTTGTCCTCGGCCGAGTCTACATAGACCTCAACCTTGTCACCCACCTGCAACTCGGGGTTGTAGCGGAACTCGGCAACCGAGATAATACCCTCCGACTTGTAGCCGATGTTCACGAGAACCTCGCGCTTCGTTACAGCGGTTACGGTACCCTCAACAACCTCGCCGACGTTGATGTTCGACAGGGTCTGGTTGTAGGCCTCCGAAATCTGCTCTTTGGGCTGGTCGTAGATACCCAGCTCCTGCTCAAATGCATTCCAGTCGAAATTCTCGTTCGACTGAACATTCTTCATTTCCTCCATTGTGGAAAAATTGTTTGCGATACAATCGCTCGTTAAATGGTTAATAATAAATAGTTTAAGTCCTCGCGCACGCACGCAAGGACTGCAAAGATACGACAAAAAATTAAAAATGAAAAATTAAAAATGAAAAATTAGCCATTAGCGGGGCATGTTCGGCTGCAACCGCATTTTACGATGCTCAATACCGGCCTCCTCATACGCTTCGGAGCAGACCTCAAAGCCCAATTCGCAATAAAAATCGACCAGATAGCTCTGCGCCGAGATGTAGATCGGCGCAGCTCCCCATTGGTGGCGAATGTAGTCGATCGCCTCGCACATCAGTCGTCGGCAGAGCCCTTGTCGACGCCACGGCCGACGCACCAACAAACGCCCGACAGAGGGGTATCCGTCGGCGGTTACCGACGGAGGTATGATGCGCAGCAACGCCACGGGCTGTTCCTCGTGTTCCAACCACATATGCACGGCATCGAAATCGACCTCATCAGCATCCTCGACCGTAATGTGTTGCTCGAGAAAAAAGACCTCCGAGCGTGCCTGCATCAAGTGATAGACCTCCCGTGCGGAGAGCTCTGCAAAGCGTTTGATTTTCAGCTCCATCCGACTACTCCTTCACGACGATTTCCCCATAGGCATTGTTGTCGGGCGTAACCGGTTTGCGGCGCAACGACTCCAATACCATATCGGTTACGAGTTTGGGCTCGATACGTCCCTTCGAGCGGTCAATAGCCTGATAATTTTTGAAGGCATAATCGCTTATTACAACCTTGTAGGAACGCCCCTCATGCAGCGTCGGGAATGCGACATCGACCGCCTCGTCCGAAGCCGTTGTCAGGATGCGATAGGGGGTTGTCGAAATCAGGTCGTAGCGATGTCCTTCACGGGTTTGCTCGTTATATTTCGCCAGAATCATGGCCCGCATCTCGGCCGGAGTCATCCGTATCGTTGCCATGCGTGAACTGAAGGGCTCCAAATCAAACACGGCAGCCGTACCGACGCCTCCTGCGGCCAGCGAATCAAGACGGATACCCCCGATGTGGTAGAAACCCACCTCGGCATGGGTATACTCCTTGGCCAACTCAACAAACCAATTTGCCAACCCATAAGGGGTTGCCGTAGCCGTCAACTCGCCAATGGGTCGATTCAACGCTTCATCGGCATAATAGCGCGCGACCTCACAGCGCAGCGCACTATCGGGCGCAAACTGGGTTATCGGCCGATTCTCATACGCCACCGAGCGCACCTTTCCGCCACGCAGGCGGATGGTCGTCACGCCCACATTGCGCAAATCTTTATAGGTCTGCCCAAGCGGTGTCGTGCCGATAATCGTATCGATCAATTCGTGCGTATGGCCACCGAGCAGCACATCGTAGCGATTTTCGCTTGCCAGCAACTCCCGGTCGCGGTCATCTCCCATGTGCGAAAGCAGCACCAGCACATCGACCTGCGAACGCAACTCATCGGCCGCCTGTCGTGCCGCCTGCTGCGGATCGGGGAACGAAAGTCCGAGATAGGAGGTTGCATGGCCGGCCGGGTGTCCCTGCCCCTCGTAGTTGGTGATGACACCCACCACACCTATCTTTACGCCACCTCGTTCGAGGATGGTCCACGGCTTGGGTTGCGGGAAGGTGCAGGTGTCGCTCACCACATTGGCGCACACCACCTCAAAACCGACCAACGAATCGAGCACCCCGCCCAGGTGTGCCTGTCCGTGGTCAAACTCGTGGTTGCCAAGCGTCGCTACGTCATACCCGAGGCGATTCATCAGCTCGATGATGGGGCGTCCCGGCACAGCCACCTTATCGACATAGGCATTGCCCGTCCAGCGGTCACCGGCATCGACCAGCACCACCCGTTCTGCCGTATCACGACACTGTCGGATGGCGGTTGCCAACTCCGGCATACGCTGAATCTTGCCGTGCATATCGTTGGTCGAAAGGATGACCAGCGTCTGTTCGGGAGCACATTGGCGTGCTACCAGCAACGTAATCACCACCAATACCACCAAGCCAAAAACCTTTTTCATACCTAAAATTGGTTTAATCGTTCACATTTCTTTGGCAAAAATAAAAATAATTTCTATCTTTCAAAGTGCCAAAATCAAAAAAAAGATGAACCCTACGATTCGTGTGATTTGCGAGAACAACCAATCGGCCTTTGAGGTCGAGATGGGCACTCCGCTCATGGAGTTGGTTGCCATGCTGCCAACCCCTCCCTACCCCTATCTGGCCGCCATGGTCAACAATCGGCTCAAAGAGCTCGCCTACCGCATCTACCGTCCGGTAACCATTCGCTTTGTCGACATCACCTCTTTTCAAGGTATTCGAGTGCTGCAACGCACCGCCTGGTTTATCCTGCAAGAGGCCGTTCGCACGCTCTATCCCGACCATCGGCTCCACATTCGCCACTCGCTGAGCGATGGTGGCTTCTATTGCGAGGTCGACGGCATGCAGCGTTTTAGCCCCGAGCAGGCCGAGGCTCTTGCCGACTGCATGCGAAAGATTGTCGCCGAGAATCGCCCCATCGAGCGTAAACGCATGCTCACGAGCGAAGTGCGGGCTCGCTACGCAGAGCGTGGGTTCACCGATAAAATCGAACTGCTCGACTCTCGACCACGCCTCTACAGTTCCATCCACACGATGGGCGAAGGTGTCGGCTATTTCTATGGGGCATTGGCCCCCTCGTCGGGCTATCTGACCTGCTTCGATGTACGCCCCTATTTCGAGGGTTTTCAGCTGCTGTTGCCGACACGCACGGCTCCTGACACGCTCCAGGCAAGCATTCCGCAAGCAAAGATGACCGATGTCTTCAAGGAGTATCAGTCGTGGGTCGGCATGATGGGATTCCCGACCGTAGGTGCTATCAACCAACGCACCCGTGCCGGAGAGGCCGGAGCGATGATTAAGGTAGGCGAGGCGTTCCATGAACGCAAATTTGCCCTCATTGCCGATGCCATCAGCCGTGCCTATGAGGAGCGTAACGCCCGTTTGGTGCTCATCTCGGGGCCCTCATCGAGTGGCAAGACCACCTCATCGAAACGCCTGGCCGTACAGCTCGGCGTGCTGGGATTTCACCCCGTGCTCATTGCCCTCGACGACTACTTTGTCGACCGCGACAAGACCCCGCGCGACAAAAATGGCGACTACGATTATGAGGCCCTCGAGGCGGTCGATCTCGCGCTGTTCAACGACCACCTGCAACGCCTCATTCGGGGCGAGGCGGTCGAGATTCCGCGCTACGACTTCATCACGGGACGTCGCCAGTGGCACGAAAAACCGCTCCAACTCGACGAGCGAGCCATCCTGATTGTCGAGGGTATTCATGGTTTGAATCCCCGCCTCACGCCCGGAATCCCCGAGGAGCAGAAGTTCCGTATCTACATCTCCTGCTTCACGTCGGTGGCCATGGACAACCTCACACGCATCGCTACGACCGACAACCGCTTGCTGCGTCGACTGATTCGCGACTATCGTACCCGCGGCAACGATGCCGTGGCAACCTTGACCCGTTGGGCCTCGGTGCGTCGTGGCGAGGAGCAGCATATCTTCCCCTATCAGGAGAATGCCGATGTGATGCTCAACTCGTCGCTTTTCTATGAGATTTCCGTCTTACGCCCCTTTGCCGAGTCGATTCTGCGCGAGGTGCCCGACACAATACCCGAATACAACGAGGCGCAACGCCTGTTGCAGTTCCTCGATAATTTCATCCCCATTCCACCCGACGAGATTGCCCCCACCTCGATTCTGCGTGAGTTTATCGGAGGGAGCACGTTCAAGTATTAAGCAAAAGACCACTCGGCATGCCGGGTGGTCTTTTATAAGCCGTCATCGTCCGCTTAGCGGTCCGATCGGAAGGGAGCCAAGGGGACTCCGGCCTCATTGAACACCGTCGAAAGGTGCCAACTCATAAAGCAATAACGCACAGCCTTGGGTGCCGACACCTGCGGTGCCGAAGCCATCAATGTACCATTTGCCCCAATCGTTGCCGTCGCCGTATAGAACACGCCATCGCTACCGGCTACCTGCACATAAGGAATGGGCTGCTCGGTGGCTTTGAGTCCACCGGCATTCGATAGGGCCACAACCGCCTTATTACCCTCGTAACGAATGCTTTCCACTTTAGGGCCGTAGGGATTGATATCCTGCTGCTCATAGGTTCTATATAGCAGCAGGTTGGCCAATCGCTCACCCGGGGTCTTCTTGTTCGGATAATGGATCAATTTCTGGTCGCCGACATCCGACGTGGTAATGATATCGCTGTTTGGAATGAGGTTCACGGCATCCCACTGCGCCTCGACCATCTTTGCTCGCGAATCATCCGTCTTGGTGCTAAAACCGCTGATTTGCACACAATAGAAGGGCAGTTTACATGCCGTATCGCCTTTTGCTTTACGCCACTCATCCACCAACGCCTCTTGCAGACGTGCATAGGCATGCGCATTATCGATATTACTTTCGCCCTGATACCAGGCCCAACCGCGTATGGTATACTTCTCGATGGGGTACACCATCCCATTATAGAGCAACCCGGGAGCACTCTTCTTGGCTGCTGAGGCATCTAATTCCGAGGCATCTTTATAGTCATCGGGATTGAACGTTGCGAGCCGTGCAGTCGGCATCCACGCCTCGATACGCGTACCGCCATAGGGCGTGCAGATGATACCGACCGGCACACCCAGTTCGGTTGCCAATCGACGGCCACAGAAGAAGGCCATGGCACTGAACTCCTTGGCCTCGGTGGCGTTGCTTGCCCGCCACCAGGTGTTCTCGCGCACATCCTCCATCGGGGTCGATGAAGCCTGGTAGGCCACCTTGAAATAGCGGAAATAATCGAGGCCGGCAGCTGCTGCAATCTCTTGCTCGGCATCCGTTACCGGTTGGTAATTGCCATTCTCCACCGAGCCGAAACCACGCATCGGCATCTCCATATTGCTCTGTCCGGCGAAGTGCCACACCTCACCCACCAACACATCTTTGATGGTTTTGCGCCCCAAATGCGAATCGCTGATGCTGACCAGATGTTTCGTCATCGAAGCGGCCGGAGTCGGAATATCGAGTCGCCAGAACCCTTCCGCATCGGCCGTGGTAGAAACCCGTTCATTGCTCCATGTAGCCTCGCCCCACACCGTCGCACCGGCATTGGTCCTGCCCCAATAGGTTGCTACCGAGTTTTGTTGCACCACCATGCCATCGCTCAAAAACACAGGCATCCAAAGTTCCGTCGTAGGAGGCTCGATCGGTGGCTTTGCATCCTCTTTATCACACGCCATGATACCCAACGCCAATGCCACAAACAACATCACCCTCTTCACCGATTTCATTCGTCTTTTCCTATTTTAGAAATACATCACAAACTATCAATTACAAAGTAAAACCATATGAGGCAATGATGATATCACTTTCATCCACAAATCTACCAAAATTGTACGTTCTTGCGCTTTGCTCTCGCAAACCACAACCACCGCTTCTGCAAATGCAAGAAAATTGCGTGGCTCGCTACCATATAATCATAAATTATTGTACCTTTGTCTTACAAAAAAAATTGATTCTACCTAATACCTTTTCTATGTTCGACAATTTCGCTTCACGCCACATTGGCGTCACGAATCCCGAGGAGCTGAACGAGATGCTTTCGGTCATCGGTGTAGGCTCGGTGGATGAGCTGATTGCACAGGTCATTCCGCAATCCATCCGTCTGAAAAAACCGCTCAATCTGCCCAAGCAGGGGATGAGCGAATACGAATATGGGGCACACATCCGCTCACTGGCCGAGCGTAATCGCGTGATGCGCTCCTTCATCGGTATGGGCTACTACCCCAACGCTGTTCCGGCAGCCGTCGTGCGCAACGTCTTCGAGAATCCCGCATGGTACACCTCCTACACCCCCTATCAGGCCGAGATTTCGCAAGGTCGTCTGGAGGCGCTGCTCAACTACCAGACCGCTATCATCTCGCTCACGGGCATGGAGATTGCCAACTGTTCGCTGCTCGACGAGGGTACGGCTACGGCCGAGGCGATGCTGATGATGTTTGCCCTGCGCTCACGCGAGGCGGTCAAGGAGGGGCGCAACCAGCTCTTTGTCGATCGCAACATCTTCCCGCAGACACTCGACCTGCTGCTGACGCGCAGCGAACCCTTCGGCATCGAGCTCATTGTCGACGAGTACGACGAATACCAATTCTCCGGCAAGGAGTTCGGAGCCATCCTGCAATATCCGGCCGCTGATGGTGCCGTATGCGACTACACCGACTTCACCACCGAGGCGCATGCCCATGGGGTGCTGGTTACAGCTGTTGCCGACCTGTTGTCGTTGGCTCTCCTGAAAGCCCCCGCCGAGTGGGGTGCCGATATTGCCGTCGGCTCGACCCAGCGTCTGGGTACTCCGATGGGCTTCGGAGGTCCGCATGCCGGATACATGGCTACCCGCGAGGCCTTCAAGCGCAACCTCCCCGGACGCATCATTGGTGTCTCGGTCGACCGCTTAGGCAACCGCGCGCTGCGCATGGCCCTGCAGATGCGCGAGCAACACATCAAGCGCGAACGTGCCACCTCGAACATCTGTACCGCCTCGGCCTTGATGGCCTCGATGGTCGGATTCTACTGCGTTTACAACGGTCCCGAGGGGTTACGTCGGGCTGCCACGACGGCCCATCGCGCTGCTGCAAATATCGCCCGCGCCCTGGAGTCGATGGGCTATACGCTGACAAACAAGCACTTCTTCGACACGCTCGACATCGAGGCCGAGGCTGCCGTGATTCAGTCGATTGCACTCGAAGAGGGCATCAACTTCCACTATCCGAGTGACGAACGTGTACGCCTCTCGACCGACGAGGTAACCACCGACGAGGAGATTGAGGCCATCATCCACATCTTCTCGACCGCCCGTGGCAAACGCCCCAAGGTAGCCAAGACGGATGCACCCACCGCTCTTCCCGAGCAACTGATGCGCACATCGACCTACCTCACCGAGCCGATTTTCAACCGCTATCGTTCGGAGAGCGGCCTGATGCGCTACATCAAGCAACTCGAGCACCGCGACATCTCGCTGGCCGACTCGATGATTTCACTCGGCTCGTGCACGATGAAACTCAACGCCGCATCGCTCATGCAGCCCCTCTCACTGGCCGGATTCCAGCACATCCACCCCTTTGCACCGGCCGACCAGACGGAGGGCTACCGTGAACTGATTGCCGAGTTGGAGCGCGATTTGGCTACCATTACCGGCTTTGCCGCCTGCTCCTTGCAGCCCAACTCGGGTGCTGCAGGCGAATATACGGGTCTGATGGTGATTCGTGCCTACCACCAAAGTCGTGGACAAGGCTACCGCAACATCGTGCTCATCCCCGCCTCGGCTCACGGCACCAACCCCGCCTCGGCAGCCATGGCCGGCATGAAAATCGTGACCGTAGCCTGCGACGAGCAGGGTAATATCGACGTCGAAGACCTCAAAACAAAGGCCGAGGCCAACGCCACGGAGTTGTGCGGTTTGATGGTTACCTACCCCTCGACACATGGCGTCTTCGAGAGCCGTATCCGCGAGATTGTCGATGCCGTACACGATGCCGGAGGTATGGTCTACATGGATGGTGCAAATATGAATGCGCAGGTGGGCTTAACGAACCCGGGGTATATCGGCGCCGACGTCTGCCACCTCAACCTGCACAAGACCTTCGCCATGCCCCATGGTGGTGGCGGTCCGGGTGTCGGCCCGATTTGTGTCGCCGAGCCACTCAAGCGCTTCCTCCCGTCGCACCCGCTCGTATCGACCGGTGGCGAGGAGGGTATCACGGCTGTAAGTTCCGCCCCGTGGGGCTCGGCACTGCTCCTGCCCATCACCTATGGATATATCAAGATGCTGGGCGAGGAGGGGTTGCGACGAGCTACCGAGATGGCCATTGTCAATGCCAACTACATGTCCTCGGCCTTGAAGGAGGAGTTCCGCACCTACTATTCGGGCGAGACGGGACGCGTAGGTCATGAGATGATTCTCGACCTGACGCACTTCAAGCACGACTACGACATCGACTGTGGCGACATCGCCCACCGACTGATGGATTACGGCTTCCATGCCCCGACGCTTTCGTTCCCCGTACACGAGACGCTGATGGTCGAGCCTACGGAGTCGGAGCCGAAGGAGGAGATGGATCGCTTTATCGAGGCCCTGATTCGCATCAAGCGCGAATGCGAGGCTGCAGCTGCTTCGGGCAATGCCGACAACCCCGTGAAGATGGCTCCTCACACCGCTGTCGAGGTGGCCGGAGAGTGGTCGCACCCCTACACGCGCGAGGAGGCCGCCTTCCCGCTCGAGTGGGTCAAGCAGGCGAAGTTCTTCCCCTATGTAACGAAAATCGACAACGGCTTTGGCGACCGCAACCTCTGCTGTGTGAATCAGGAGTAGGGTAACACCGTTTTACTTACTTGCAATTCCATAAAGGAGGGGCTGTCCAACAACACATGTTGCGACAGCCCCTTTTGGTAACATTGCCTTATTTTAAAGATGCCCGAGTCTCCTCTATCCAAGCATCTGCAGCCTGCATCGACATACCACCCTCCCGCATCAAAATCAATCGAGTATGCGCCACACGACCGTCCAGAAGTTCTGCCAAAGCCGCATTTTCATAAGAGGAATCCAAAATAGGCTCAGACAAGGGCTTCGCTTGCAAAGAATCCGCACCGTTTGTCATTCTTTGTTGCTGTTTTAGTTCTTTATTTTGGGAAGCATCCTCTTTGACTATAAGTTGATTACTCCTATCATTCATGCCTTTTTGAATGAATTGACTTTGTCGCTCGATTGCATGCGCAATATTTGATAGAATCTCGCCGTTTGCTCGACTTTGTAACGAAATATTAATCACGACATTGATTATTGCCCAAATATATACTGCACACAAGGCAACAACTATCAACCCCAATAGTGCCAATAAAGGAATATCATCCCCAAAGAGGAGTCCCAAAGAGATCAAAACCAAAACATTAAGGGCTAAAAAAACACCCAAGAATAAATTGGTCACAGATCGCAGCGTTTGCTCTGCACGCTCATTCAGTTGAATCATACGCTAAAATATTTAAGGTTAAACTGTTTCTTTTGCCGTCAGATGGCAACCGTCTAACTCAAAAAAAAGAGAAACGTGGATCGGACTTACTGCAACGAGGTACGACCAAGCACCTACAAACACATAAGCACAACCCACGCCATACGGCGAGGGCATTCATCGTGCCTATTGGTGTGTTTGCTTCTAAAATTGGTCGTTTTCGTTGCAACCCAATAGCCTAAATGCCATCAAATATATCAATCCTCTCAGATTGTGAGCCAAATATACGGTTTTATTTTGGATTTTCAAAGCCACCCCATTAAAACGCAACTAAGCCCCACCTCTCAACCTCACCCCTATCCATCCTCTCGCACCGGTAGGACGGGTATTAAAAACAATACCCATCCTAATTTTAAGGCAGCTTTGACTATTTTATATATGTATACCCAAGGCTTTGGGGTGGGAGGGGTAAAATCAATACCCTGCCAATAGAAAAGGACGTGCCATATCCCACCACCGATCTACTCCATTCTCGTGTGGGTATTAAAAACAATACCCATATCATATTGAGGGCTCTGATGAATGTATTCCAACGCACTCTCTTCACGAGGATTGAATGACAGCAAAGGGAGCACGCTTTTTACCAACAACTCACATTATCCTCGCGCGGGTATTGAAAACAATACCCGCACTAACAAAGAGAGCCGCAATAGACCCCAACAAGGTAACATAGCCGTCAAGGAGCTACCGATACACTACTTCAACTATCAAGGCGGATTGCCCCTCGCAATAAAAATTTCATTTCATGCTTGTGGGTATTAAAAACAATACCTACCTTTACATATAGAATTACCATACACAACATCGCCAACCATGAAAGATCGCTCCATTGTTCCTGACGAAGAAAACCCTATCGGTGCCATTTTTTCTAAATTTCCAGAATTAAACGGTCGGCAGGTCGCCCGTTCCATGAACATCAATGAAACATTATTCCAAAATTACATCAATGGTCGCAAACGGCCCTCTTTTGAGCGCATACGCGACATTGAAAATTTCCTGCACACACTAGGCGAGGACTTAATGAAAATTCGACTATAATGCAACTATTACCCCTATTTCCAGTCGCTCCATCTCAAACTATACAATATAAGCATAGGAAACTATCTCGGGGAAGCATTCAGTGATGCGATCTAACAACAAAAAAGATTCAGTATTCAGGATGAATAGTCAAAATTTGACAACCTAACTCTTCGCAGTATCAAATCGCAGCATCCAACATACGGGTATTAAAAACAATACCCACATAGTAATAATGGAGGGGGGGGGTATGGCAAGCATAGAGACTTATTGTCGCCCAACAAACACAAACGAGCGGTAACCCCGAAAGGTTACCGCTCGTTGTATGGGGTTGGCCCAACAGCCTACTCCTCTTTCAAGGCTGCACGCAACTTCGCCGGGAAGTTACCCTTGATGTCGCGCTCCATCGAGCAGATCATGCTACAGATGGCACGAGCCGACGAGCTGCCGTGGCCAATCATCACCGGAGCATTGATGCCGATGACCTGCGTACCACCGACGCTCTCGCCATTCATCGCCTCCCAGAAATCCTGCTGGTAGTAGAGTTTCGGAATTAGACGACCCAGCACGGGGCGCAGGAAGTTCATCAGACGCGGCTTACCGCCTCCCAACTTAAAGTTGATGCGATAGAGTGCCTCGGCCATCTTCAAAACCGTATTACCAACAAAGGCCTCGGCAACCACGACATCGGGGTCGGGGCCGCCATAGGTACCTGTAAAGATGTACGACGACTCGACATTACCCACAAAGTTGATACGCTTATCAGCTTTCAGCAAATCGTAGGTCGCTTTGGCTTGGGCATTGCCCTTGCCCTCCTCCTCTCCGATGTTGAGCAGTGCTACACGCGGATTCTCGATGCCCAGCACCGATTGTGCATAGACCGAACCCAAGAAACCATATTGCGCCAGCACCTCAGGTTTGGCATCGACATTCAGCCCCACATCCAGCACCAAGCCGCGGCGATTGATGAGTTTCGGAATCAGGGTCGAAATGACGGGGCGAATAACACCCTCCACAGGCTTAATGACCTGCATCGAGCCCACGAGCATCGCGCCCGTCGAACCGGCACTGGCAAAACCGTCGATTTTACCCTCGGCGAGGTGCTTAAAGCCCACCGTAATACTCGAATCCGACTTCGAGATGAAGGCCTTGGCGGGGTGGTCGCCCATCTCGATTACCTCCGTCGTAGCGACGATATCGAAACGGTCGGCCGGACAGTTATGCTTCTCGAGCAGTTCGAGGATGCGTTTCTCATCGCCAAACAGCACGATACGACTCTCCGCACCCACCTTATCAAGTGCCATCACGGCACCCTCCACAGCTACCTCGGGGGCAAAGTCACCTCCCATGGCATCTATACCGATTTTTATCATAGGTCTGTAGCTTTTCGTACAAAAAAATGAGCCGTCAAGCGCAGGTACGCCGGACAGCTCGTCTTGTGTTTGAGGTCGTCACCTCACAGTCACCCACCGACGTATCGCCCAAAGGCGATTCATACGGGTGAATTACTCTGCCTTCTTCTCGATTGCCAGCTTACCACGGTAGAAGCCACACTCGGGGCATACGCGATGGTAGAGGACTGCGCTACCGCAGTTCGAGCAGGTTACAACCGTCGGAACGACAGCCTTGTAGTTCGTTCTTCTCTTGTCTCGGCGGGTCGACGAGACTTTGTGTTTAGGATGTGCCATTTTTCAATGTACTTTTATTAGTTTAACTTTTGTTTGCTATCAATTTTTCGGGTTGGAGATACCCTGCTAATCTTCTTGTTCCATCTGCTCCTTCAGGGCCGCCAACTGCTCCCAGCCACTTCCCTTCGTCGGTTCCTCTTGCGTAGCCTGTGCCTCGATGGCCGAGAACTCCCCCTCTGAAATGATGCGGAAACGCTCCAGCATCTCGGGATTGCACTCCCCTTCGGCGTGTACACGCTGATAGGGCAACGCCAGGATGATGCTCTCGTAGATGTACTGCGTGAGGTCTACCTCCGACTCTCCGGGATAGAGCCACAACACCTCGCCATCATACTCCTGCTCCTCGTCCGAGAACTTCACGACCAACTCCCCCTCATAGGCTATCGGCAACGTGCAATCCTCCAAACAGCGGTCGCAGGTCACCACCACCTCGCCCGCGATGGCTACATCGAGTACGAGTTGTGTTTCGCTACGATTTAACTGCACCTTTACCTCGCAATCGGCATCCTGTACCTCGGCGTTCTCGTAGGCAGCAAACAACGCACCATCGACCTTGAATGCAAAGTCGTGTACCCCATTTTTCAGCCCCTTGTAGGCAATTTTGCAGTTATCCATTCGTCGCAATCGGCAGTGCTAATGCACAATTAGTCCGCAAATTTACGACAAAATTCGAGAATCTGCAAACTTTCCGTGCGAGTTTTCTTCTTTACCGCATTCTTTCTCCTCCGTAAGGGACCATTCTGCGCCAAACCGATTTTCCGAAACCCAGCTAAAACGGAGGGGTCCCATGCAAGGAGAGACACCTCCGTTCCATCGGTCAAGCAGATGGACTAATTCGCAGGAATGCTGGAGGCCTTCACGCGGAAATAGTTATTGGAGCCCATATCCATCAAGCGATATTCCGAATGGTTGCCCCACGAAGCCGGCTTATCCTCGATTGCCATATCCTCGCCCGTATCGTTTGAGATATAGGGACTTATCATCTGCTGCCAAACCTTGATGCGGGCCACGCTTCCCTCCATCTTAAAGAGTTCATCGCTTTTGCATAATTCATTGAGTGCTTGAACATAAATCGTACGCCACTCCGGATAATCCAGCAATTTACGAATCAATTTACGACTATTATCACCCCAATTCAGCGGATCTTGACGACCGGCATCAATCATATTCGACGTACCGAGTGTATTATCGTAATCGTACGGAATAAAGAAGAATTTATAATCGTATAAATCGGATGTATTAAAATAGATGTAGTAGTTATTCTGGTTGCCCCAGTAATCATCCCACATACCTACTGCCACATTGACAGCGTAAGTCTTCAGCAACAACTCCACATCGGTAACCTGTTGAATCCAATTCTTGAAACTATCGCCTGTCTTACCATTGAGTTTCAAGATAAAATCGATCAGCTGTGCCTTGGCTGCCGCAAAATTATCCGTATTGGTTTTCAATACATAAGGACGATTGGTCGTTCCGGCATCCTCATCCGACCAAAACAGATGATCGTCCGTTGCATTCAAACCGGCCGGATAGCCACACTTCCACAGGTTATGATCGGCAGACCCAAAAAGTGCCAAACGATTCTTCAGATATTGCTCATCAACAGCCTCCAACATCTCATACACACCATAGTAGGCCGCCTTGCTATCCCCCTCGACATGAATCCATAAACGGCTATACGAGGTACGCAAACCCGCCTCGATACCATAACGACGGAAGAGGTTATAGCAATACATCTCGCGCACATAGGTCGGGTCATCTTTGCACCATTTCAGGTGAATCTTACGAACGCCACCCAATGTATGGGCATCATCTTTCACATACTTACGCAGATTAAGCATGAAATGGCAATGGTGCCAGTCTGCATTATCTTGCTGGTGCATCTGGCCACTATTTCCCTCGGGCCGACAACGCGATGTATTGCCTCGCAAGCGCAGACCGGCATCAACAAAAGCGTGCGTGGTTCCATCCTTGGTAAAAGTGGCATCACAATGGATATACTCGTCGGTATCCTGATTTTGGTCGTAAAGGCTCAACAATCGATTCCACTCACTCAACGAGACCTGAACATGAATCTCGGGCAGCGCATTCAAATCGAAGATATAGGCAAGTCCATCTGCAACAGGCGACGGCGTTGGTGCAGGAGCTTTCACCTCCTCCTTCACCAGTGACACATAATCGGCAGAGATGGTCGTTACCCCATCCGAGAGAACCAACGTAGCAGCCGCCGAAGTCGTGCCGGCAAAGAAATCGGCACCCAGATTGGTTGCCTTGGCCGAAAAAGCCATGATCCCCGACTCGGGATCGACCACACAACTCTCAATCGGCAAATCAAGCACCGTAGCACGAGCATGGGTGGATACCGCCTCTATCTTGCAATACTCCTTCCACGTCTCCACCAACTCTGCAGCCAATTCGCGCGGTGAAATCTGGAAATCAATCTTCAAATGGCTGTCATCCATCGACGTGTACTCCACTCTGGCCTTCCCATCATCATAGCAGGGGACAAAAGCGATGTGTTGAATCTGTTGCACAAAGGAGGCCATCGGAATCGTGAAACTTCGACCATCGGTCATCTCAAAGGTTACCCCTGTATCCCCTATAATCACATGCTTAATCCACGAATCACCCTTCTCTCCAGGCTGACCGGGCTGACCATCTTTGCCATTGCGAATCGTAGCTTTCGAGCCATCCGAAAAGAGAATTTCATAGCCATCAGCGAGCGGTGTAACCGATTGTATGAAAAGGTTGTTCTCATAGGCTCTAATAACCGCCTCGGCTGCTTCAACCCGTCGCTCTAATTCGGCCAATTGTTCCTTGATAGCCGCATCATCGTAACTATCACTACAACCAGCTCCCAGCAGAAGGGTCAGCATCAACATAAAGGAGCAATAATATCGTATCATAGTACCAAAATAATGAGCAAAGATACGATTTATAAACCAAAAAAGGAGGCTCTCAGGCTATTAAAATAGGACTTTTCTGCTCTTCTTGTTTCACAATGCCGTTTTTATCGTATCTTTGCCAACGATGAAACAGCAAAAGAGATATCGGATTGAACTGCGTTGCAACTTCCCCGAGTGGTGGCGTTACAACGTCGAGATGATGGGAGCTGCCTTTGATGAGGAGGCGCAGCGCATCGGCTTCGTAACAGCCTCGTCTCGCATTGCCGAGGTGGGGAGCAACCTCACCCAACGCCCCGAGGGAGTAGAGGTTCCTACGACCCTATCGCTCACCACGCCCCCCTGCCACCACGCGCGGCTCTTCCTCTACATCATTCCACACACCCTGCCCGCAGGCAATCAGATTGACGAATCACGCCCCTTCGAGGTGACCATCACGCACTATGTCGATGGCCAAAAGAGCCACGTCGAGCCGTGCACCATCAACCAATGGAGCGGGGCCTCCCTTTGTCTTGATTTGAAGGCCTGACAACCCGGCCTTATGACTACAAAGAAAAAGGAGTGCTCGCGCACTCCTTTTTCTTTTCGTAGGGTGAATGGATTACTTGTTGTAAGCCTTCATCACCGAAATCAGGTCGAGCACCTTGTTCGAGTAACCCCACTCGTTGTCGTACCACGAAACAACCTTTACGAAGGTGTCCGTCAGTGCGATACCGGCCTTGGCATCGAAGATCGAGGTGCGAGCGTCGCCCAGGAAGTCCGACGAAACAACAGCCTCGTCCGTGTAACCCAGCACACCGTTCAACTCACCCTCCGAAGCAGCCTTCATGGCAGCGCAAATCTCCTCATACTTAGCAGGCTTTGCGAGGTTTACAGTCAGGTCAACAACCGATACGTCGAGCGTAGGAACGCGCATCGACATACCCGTCAGCTTACCATTCAGCTCGGGCAGAACAACGCCTACAGCCTTAGCAGCCCCCGTCGACGAGGGGATGATGTTACCGGCAGCAGCGCGGCCACCACGCCAGTCCTTCAACGAGGGACCGTCTACGGTCTTCTGCGTAGCCGTCGTAGCGTGAACCGTCGTCATCAAACCGTCCGTGATACCGAAGTTGTCGTGGAGCACCTTAGCGATAGGAGCCAAGCAGTTCGTCGTGCACGAAGCGTTCGAAACGATCTTCTGACCTGCATAGGTATTCGTGTTTACACCGCATACGAACATCGGCGTCTTATCCTTGGCAGGAGCCGACATTACGACATACTTTGCACCGGCCTCGATGTGAGCCTGAGCCTTCTCCTCGGTCAGGAACAGACCCGTCGACTCAACTACGTACTCAGCCTCAACCTCGTTCCACTTCAGGTCAGCCGGGTTGCGCTCAGCCGTTACGCGGATAGCCTTACCGTTAACAATCAGCAGGTTCTTCTCCGTGTCGAAATCAATCGTACCCTGGAACTGACCATGCATCGTGTCATACTTGAGCATGTAAGCCAGGTAGTCTACCGGGCAGAGGTCGTTGATACCGACGATCTCATACTTGTCCGTCTGCGTCTGGGCAGCACGGAAGACCATACGGCCGATACGACCGAAGCCATTGATACCAATTTTAATTGCCATAGTTGTTTTTGTTTTATAATGTGTTAAACCTAAATAACCAATGTGTTATTTTTTTCACAGCGCAAAAATAGGGACTTTCCGGCGAATACGCAAATAATAAATAAATTTTTTTATAAAAATCTTTTCGCTTTGCTATTCAACGCATTTCAAAGACCCCAAAAAGCCTCTTCTTGCACTATTTCAGTTGCAGATTCGACCTATTTGAGCACCTTGAGAATCACCTTGCGAATCTCACCCTCGCCGACCATCGGAGCGTGGGCATCCTCGGGCATGAGAATCGTGAACTGACCCGGACGCATCGTGTAGTAGGTCTGCGGCTCATCCTCGAAGAACTGGATATCCTTCTCGGCATTGAAGGCCTCCTTGGGCTGCGTCAGGGCTGCACGCTCCGACCAGCCGAACGACTCGTCAGCTCCCGAGATGAGAATCTGGATGTCGATGTAGGCATCGTGCACCTCGAGTTTGGCCTCCTCCTTCTTCTTGAGGGGGCGCACCTGTACGTTTGCAAAAATCGTGCGACCATCCAACTCGTGTACACCGGGCTCTACCTCTGCCCAATTGACCTTCGAGAAGAGTTCAAAAGCCTGCTGAATACGCGGCGAAAGGCCATAGTAGGCCGCGCTGTTTTTCAATGAATCGAGAATCATGTTGTGTGTAGTTTTATTGGTTAATAAGATGAACTTTTCTTGAATCGCACAACCACGGGCAGGTGGTCCGAAGCCATCACTGCAGGCACCTCATACGACAAGCATTCGTAGGCCTCGCTGAGCAGCACATAGTCGATGCGCAACGTATTGAAGAATCCGCGGAAGGTGTATGAGTAGCCGCTGCCGCACTCCGAGAAGGCATCCTGCATGTTGTGCGCCAGCTGACGATAGGTATAGGAGATGGGCGTATCGTTGAAATCTCCGCAGATGATACGCATCCGAGGAGCCAACGAGTCGATGTGAGCCCGTATCGAATCCACCTGATCGGCACGCAGCACACAGTTTGTATGGAAGCGACCCACCATGTTGCGCAGTTTCTCCTCACGAGCCGTATCGAGCAGGTACTCATAGCGGGTGATGTAGGCGTTATCAAGCGACGTGATACCGGTCGACTGCAGGTGGTTCGAGACCACACGCATCGTATCCTCGTCAACCAGCAAATCGGCCCACACCGAGGTGGCTTGTGTCGTAATCACTCCCGAGCGCAGGATACGGAAGCGGCTCAAAATTCTTTGGTGGCGCGGAGCATCCGACGGCAGGCCAAAGGTTGCCTGCTCGTAGCGTTCCAGCATATTGGAGAACCGTTCGGAGCGTGTAGCCAACCCCGAGGCATACTCTTGCAGGCAGATAATATCGGGATTGAGCGAATCAATCAAGGCAGCCACCTCATCGGCCGAACTCTCGCCATTGTCGCCATACAGGCTGCGCAGGTTATAGGTCATGAGCATCATCCCCTCGCCCGCCTCCAGATTACGCAACAATAGCCGACGTTTTTTCTTCAAATCATAGAGTTTGCGGTCATCCGTCTCCTCGGCTATCTGGGCATCGACCATCTCGATTTGTTGCTCGAGCAGTGCAGCCCGATGGGAGGCCGGACGCCAAAACAGCGAGATGGAGAAGGCTCCGAGCAGGGCCATACACCCCATCACGGCAGCCCGTTTCAGTCGCCAACGCAGCACCCAATAGAGCGAAAGCATCAACACCAGCAGATAGACACCCGGAGCCACCAAACCCAACATCGGCAGGGCCCACGTATAAATCGGATCGATGCGAGGCACCAACATCAAGACGAGCATCAACACCACTGCTGCACCCGAGAGCAACGTCAAGACCACATCCAAAGTCCACAAAAGCGGACCTCGGCTGCTACGACGGCGACGGTCGGTTGCATTATAATAGTAGGATTCGTTGGCCATCTTGCTTGTGTGCGTAGGGTTAGAAGTATATCTGTCCGCGTTTTTTCCAATAGTGCAGCAGCAGGAATCCCCACAACATACCACCCACATGAGCGAAGTGAGCCACTTGTCCTACGCCACGCCAGCCGAGGAAGAGTTCGATGAGGGCATAGATAATCACAAACCATTTGGCCTTCATCGGGATGGGCGGAATCAGCAGCATGATAACAGCATTGGGATGCATCACACCAAAGGCCAACAAGAGGCCCATCACGGCACCCGAAGCTCCGACAATAAACATCGGCAACTCACCCAAGAGTACCGCCACACCATATTGCACCAAGGCGGCTCCCACGCCACAGGCCACATAGTAGGTCAGGAAGCGTTGTGAGCCAAGGTTATATTCCAGCGTACGACCGAACATCCACAGCGCAAACATATTGAAGAAGAAGTGTTCAAAGTTCGCATGCAGGAACATATAGGTGATATATTGGTAGGTATGCGCCCAGGGGACACCCAGCGACAACGCACCATAATGCATCAAACGATCGCCAATGGGCAACAACTCGGTAGCCAGGAAGACCAGCGCATTGATGATAAGCAGGTTCTTGACCACGGGGGGTGTTTGCATATTTGGATTCATCTTAGACTTATTTTTGCAAAAATAGTTTTTTTTCGGAAATTATCCCAGCTTCGACCGCATATCTTCGGTCGAAAATTCAGCCATAATCCGCTTTCCCGAGGGCGAGAACGAGTAGTTCTCGGTCGCAGCCAACTGGACCAGCAACGCCTCCGCCTCCTCGCTACTCGAAAGGCGCAGAGCAGCCACAGCACCGTGACGTGCCATAATCAACGCCATGCGCTCACGTCGCACCTGCTCCAAAGCAATCGGCTCGGCACACGTCTGCAGGAGTTCATAGAGCACCCGTTCCAACTCCTCGACCGCCACATCCGACGGCAGGCCATGTACCTCGACAGCCCCCTCCCCCATGAAGTGAAGGTCGAAACCGAGGCTTGCCAGGGCCACCTCCTGCTCCTCCAGCAGGCGGTACTCCTCCTCCGAAAAGAGCAACTGTTCGGGGAAGAGCAACTGCTGACTCACCGAGGTGGTAGTGGTCAGGCGACGCAGGTACTCCTCGTAGAGAATACGCTCACGGGCTCGGCGGGCATCGACAATCATAAATCGACCCTCCATCATGGCTCCCACGTAACCCCCTCCGAGCACCATCGGGGTCGAGAAGATGGGCCGAGTCGATGGCAAATCCAGCGTCGAACTCGCATCCTGCGCACTCGATGAGGTGAAATCGATGAACGACTCCTCTTCGGTCGACGACTCCTCGGCAATACAGCCACCCGAGCAGAAATCATCAAACTCCTCGTTTGGCTCCAGCATCATGGGACGGAACGATGATTGACGACCACTCGAGGGATACGACGAGACATCCGACACCACTCCTGCCGGATCACGATAGGGGACATCAAAGCCCTGAAAATCGCTATTCGGATCGGGTGCCGATGGGTCGATATAGCTATCACTAAAGGGATTATAATTCTCACGCATCGTGGAGCGAGGCTCGCTATACATCACACCCTGTCGCTGCACCGGAATCTCCACATCGGTCGTGCGGTCGAAGTCCATCATCGGCACAGCTCCCGACTTGGCCAATGTTTCGCGCACGGCAGCATTCAGAATCTGCCATACGGCCTCCTCATCGGCAAACTTCACCTCGGTCTTCTGCGGATGGATATTCACATCGATGCGCGAGGGGTCGATTTCGAGAAAGAGGAAGTAGGAGGGTTGAGCCGTCTGGGGAATGAGTTTGTCGTAGCCTTTGAGCAGAGCACTGACCAGATAGGGGCTCTTGAAATAGCGGCCATTGACAAAGAGGAATTGCTCTGTATTGCGCTGCTTGGCAGCCGACGGGCGACCGATAAAACCGCGCACCGAGGCAATCGAGGTCGAAGCCTCCACTTCGAGCAGGTTCTGCTTAATCGAGCGACCCACCAAATCGACAATGCGACCGGCCAGGGTCGAGGCGGGCAACTGGTATTGCAACGCATCGTTGGCATAGAGTTCAAACTCCACCTCGGGATAACACAATGCCACCCGCTGAAACTCGCACTTAATCTGCTTGGCCGAGGCGGTGCTCTTCTCCAAAAAACGACGACGCGCCGGCACGTTATAGAAGAGGTTGCGTACGAAGAACTGCGAGCCCACGGGGCACATCACCGCTTTCTGGCTGATGAATTGGCCACCATGGATCTCCACCTCGGTACCCATCTCATCGTCGGCTTGGCGCGTGCGCAACTCGACCTGTGCCACTGCAGCAATCGAGGCCAAGGCCTCACCACGGAAACCAAAGGTATGCAACGAGTAGATATCCTCGGCCGAGCGAATCTTCGAGGTGGCATGTCGATCGAAGGCCATGCGGGCATCGATGGCCGACATACCGCATCCGTCATCGACAATCTGGATGAGTTCCTTGCCTCCATCGCGGAAATTGACCTTCACACATCGTGCACCAGCATCAATGGCATTCTCCATCATCTCCTTGACGACCGAGGCCGGACGATTGACCACCTCGCCGGCGGCAATCTGGTTGGCTACCACTTCGGGTAACAAGCGTATCTTATCTGCCATCTCTTGGTTCGGGTTCGTTCAATTCGGGTTACTCGGTATAGTCATTCGGCACGACCGTAATGGGTTGCGCCTGCCACTCGACATCGCTGATGCCCGACTGGTCGAAGGCATCCGTCGTCTGACGTGCCTGCCACTCCACCGACTGCGTAGCCGGTTGACGCTGCGCTCGCTGGAACGCATCGACCAGGCGCGGGAAGAGTATCGCAATCAGGAGCAGCATCAAAGCGGCCCCCACGACCATCTTCCACACCGAACGATTGCGCTGTTCACGCTCATCACTGCGACGAGCGGCACGTGCCTCGCGTTGCGTGCAGATGTACTGGCCGGGGGTATACTCCCCCTGCTCACTGTCCGAACGCTCGCCCCGCAACTCGGCACGACGCTGTTCACGACGCTCCTTCTCGGGGTCGTAGAAGCGAGGGATGTAGTTGAAGCGATTGGCGTGACGCTTATAGGGTGAAAACAAGCCCATAATGGTTGAATTTTGGGAGTTTTGGGAATTTTGGGAGTTTTGGGAATTTTGAGAGTACGCCCAAACATGCTTAAGCTCCCCGATCTTCTCTTTCCTCTTTCCTCTTTCCTCTTTGCTCTTTGCTCTTATCTAAAAAAGTTCTTCATGCGCTCAAAAATATTCTGCTCCTTGACCGACGAGGCCTTCTGGAACGAAGGTTGCTCGGCCAATTTCTCGATGAGGCGTCGCTCCTCGGAGTTGAGTTTGGCGGGAATCGTGATGTCGACCACCACCAACTCATCGCCACGGCCATAGCCGTTCACATCCGGAAGACCCTTGCCACCCAGCCGCAACACCTTCCCGGCATGCGTGCCCGGGGCAATCTTAATCTTGGCACGGCCATCGACCGTCGGCACCTCAACCGTACCACCCAGGAGGGCGGTTGTCACCGTAATATTGAGGTTGTGAATCAAATCATTTCCGTCACGCAGCAACTCGGGGTGTGCCTCCTCCTCGATGAGCACCTGCAAATCGCCATTCACGCCTCCGTGACGGGCGGCATTGCCTTTCCCCGACACCGTGAGGACCATACCCTCACCGACACCGGCCGGAATCTTTATCTCGACCACCTCCTGGCCACGTTCCGTACCTTCGCCACCGCATTTGTCGCATTTAGCCGTGATGACCTTCCCCTCGCCTTGGCAGGTGGGGCAGACCGACTGCATCTGCATCCGTCCGAAGAAGGAGTTCTGCATCGTCACGACATAGCCCGAGCCATTACACGTCGGGCAGGTGCCATACGACGAGGCGTCTTTAGCACCCGTGCCGCCACACTTATCGCAGGCCACCGTCTTATTGATTTTGAGCTTCTTGGTAACGCCCTCGGCAATCTCCTGCAACGTAAGGCGCACCTTCACGCGAATATCCGAGCCGCGATTAACCGAGCGTCCACCTCCCGACGAGCGGAATCCACCGCCAAAGTGGCCACCAAAGATGTCGCCAAACTGCGAGAAGATATCCTCCATCGAGAAGCCGCCAAAGCCTCCTCCGAAGCCTCCGGCACCACCCGCAGCACCACTCATGCCTGCATGGCCAAACTGGTCGTAACGAGCGCGTTTATCGGGATTCGACAACACGTCGTAAGCCTCGGCAGCCTCCTTGAATTTCTCTTCGGCCTCCTTGTCGCCCGGATTCTTATCGGGGTGATACTTGATGGCCGCCTTGCGATAGGCCTTCTTTATTTCGTCGGCATTGGCACTCTTCCCGACGCCCAACACCTCGTAGTAGTCTCTCTTTTCTGCCATGTTTTTACTCTCCTACAACCACCTTGGCAAAGCGCAACACACGCTCGCCCAGTCGATAACCCGTCTGCACGCAGTCAATCACCTTACCCTTCTGCTCCTCACCGGCAGCAAAGCGGGCCACAGCCTCGGCAACCTCCTCGTCGAACACCGTGCCGATGACCTCAATCTCGGTTACACCGCGCTGTTTGAGTGCCTCGGTGAACTTCTGGGCAATCAGACGTACACCCTCACGCACCGAATTCACATCGTCGGTCTTCTCCATGGCGGCTACGGCACGCTGCATATCGTCACGCACGGGTAACATTGCCAGCAACACATCCTTGCCACCGGTCTCAACCAACTCCATCTTCTCGCGCAACGTGCGCTTACGATAGTTATCGAACTCGGCTTGCAGACGCACAAATTTATCTTTCCAGGCAGCCACCTCGGCTGCCAACTGTTCCGTCTCCGTGGCCTCCGTTGTCTCCTCGGCCGGCTCTGCCATTGTGTCAGCCTGACCACCGGTTTCATCTGCCACATTGGCACAAGGCTCCCCTTCACACGAGGGATAACCATCGCCCTCAGTGAATCCCTGGTCGCCTTTAACCGCTTCATTATAAATCTTTTCCTTTTCCATATCGTTTGTTTTATTTCGTTTCCACCACTTCATATGCGCAAATTATATACCAACTACCCGATGATAAAGATGGCCGGTCGGCGTTGCAGGTCGGGAAGCGTCATCTTCCGCCACTCGCTGACGCGACAGGTGCGAATCCACTCACCCGGAGCCGTCAAATCCATCGCCACCGTCAGTCGGGTTGTCGGCTGCAAGGTCTGCAACAATTCATCGAGCAACTTGCGATTGCGGTACGGAGCCTCGATGAAGAGTTGCGACTGCCCCTCCTCGTGGGCACGGCGCTCGAAGCGACGAATGGCTCGTTGCCGTTCGGGTGGTTTGATAGGCAGGTAGCCATTGAAAGCAAAGGATTGCCCATTGAGTCCCGAGGCCATCATAGCCAGAATAATCGACGAGGGGCCCACAAGTGGCACAACCCGAATCCCCTTGCGATGAGCCGCTTCGACGACCAACGCCCCCGGGTCGGCAACCCCCGGAACACCCGCCTCGGAAATCACACCGGCCGAGCGGCCCTCCAACAAGGGTTGCACTAACTCCTCGATGGCGACACCGGCCGTCGTATGCTCGTTCAGTTCCCGAAACTCCAACCCCTCGATACGTCCCGAGAGACCCGCCTTCGAGAGAAAGCGACGGGCCGTGCGGGTATTCTCGACAATGAAGTAGTCGAGCCCCTCGATAATGGCACGATTCGAGGCCGGCAACACCTCCCACGGCGTTGTCTCATCCGAAATCGGACACGGGATTAAATATAGGGTTCCGTAGTTCATGCTTATTGCGGTTTTTGGGAGTTTTGGGAGTTTTGAGCATTTTGCGGGTTTTGCGAGTACGCCCAAAACACATGCTACCCTTTCATCTCTCTCCCCTTTAATCCTGCTTCGCAGGCTTGACTTTGCTTCGGCTCGGCTGACTCCGCAAGCGGCCTCTGCTCTCGCCTTAATCGCAAAGTTTCTCTTTGCTCTTTGCTCTTTACTCTTTACTCTTTACTCTTTTATATAGGTTCGTTTCACGCGTGCCGAAAGGGAGGTCAGCACCTCATAGGGAATCGTTCCGAGCACGGAGGCCATCGTAGCAGCATCGTGTCCCTGCTCGGCCGAAAAGACCACCGCTTCATCGCCCTCGCAGACCCCTGCAACATCCGTCACATCAATCATGCAGCTATCCATGCAGATGCGCCCCACTATCGGTGCCTCAACACCCCGTACGCGCATCGACCAACGGCCACATCCCAGATGGCGATTCAATCCATCGGCATAACCGATGGGAATGGTTGCCAGCACGGTATCCCGTTGCAGGACTCCCTCACGACCATATCCGACCTGCTCGCCTGCCGCAAGCCGTTTAAGTTGCACGATGCGGGTTTTGAGCGTTGCCACGGGGCGCAAGGCTCCCTCCTCGGCATAGCCGAAGCCATAGAGGCCGATACCCAGGCGGCAGAGGTCGTATTGCGCCTCGGGGAAGCGCAACATGGCGGCCGAAGCAGCCGTATGGCGCAACACAGGCTCGTGCAGTGCCTCGGCTACGAAGCGCGACATGCGGTCGAAGCGGGCAATCTGCGCCCGTGTATAGGCATCCTCCTCGGGCATATCGGCACAATTCAGATGCGAGAAGATCGTGGCCACCTGCAACTGGGGCATCGTCGCCAATTGCTCCACGAGCAGCGACAACTCCTCCTCCACAAAGCCCAAACGATGCATCCCCGTATCGAGTTTCAGATGGATGGGATAACGCTCCTCGCCGCTATGCGCCACCACATGGGCAAAGTCCGCCAGCGAGTGCAAGCTGTAAATCTCGGGTTCGAGGCGATAGGCCACCATCTGCTCGAAGCTGTCGGCATCGGCATTGAGCACCACAATCGGCATCGTGATGCCACGCTCACGCAGCTGCACCCCCTCATCGGTGAAGGCGACTGCCAGATAGGCCACACCCTCGTGTTGCAGGAGTTGTGCCACCTCGAAATCGCCCGTACCATACGACGAGGCCTTGACCATCGCAATCATGCGGGTTCCCTCCTGCAAGTGCGAGCGGAAATAGTTCAAATTGTGGCGCATGGCATCCAGGTCGACCTCCAAGACGGTCGTATGACTCTTCTCGGAGAGGGCATGCGCCAACTTCTCGAAACGGAACGTACGACCGCCCTTCAGCAAGACGGCCGAATCGGCCAACTGCAGGCGGCTCAAACGAGCCATGCAGTCATCGGTCGAGGTATAAAACAGGCTCTCGCACGTAAATTTGGCAGCATGACGGCCGATGTGCGGGCCGATACCCACCAGCAGGTCGATACCGGCACGGGCAACCATCTGGGCTACACGTCCGTAGAGCACCTCATCCGAGAGACCGCTCTGGGGAATATCCGAAAGAATTAACGTGCGACGACGCCCCATCGCTACCGTATGCAGGTAGTCGAGCGCCAAAGCGAGCGATTGCAGGTCGAGGCTGTAAGCATCGTTGACCAAGAGCGAACGATGAATACCCTCCTTCACCTCCAAGCGCATGGCTACCTGCGGCCGCTCGGTAAACGAGGCTGACGGATAGCCCATCAACTGCAAAAATCCTTCAACAAGTTGCGCATTGCGACGTGACGCCTCGCCACCGACCAATTCGGCCGACGGAGCCTCGACCACTGCGGCATCCACCAGTTGCCGATCAGCATAGCGTGCCCGAATCAGCCCCGCCAGCGGTTCATAATAGCCATGATAGAGGATTTGTCGAGCACTGCGGGCCAGCATCAGCTTTTCGAGCGCCTTCTGTTCCAGGTCTGCAAAATGCTCCTGATGCGCATCGCCCAGCGAGGTGAAGATAACCACATCGGGGCGAATGATACGCTCTAAACGCTCCATCTCCCCCACCTCCGAGATTCCCGCCTCGAAGATAGCCAACTGCTCATCGCCCTCGAGCATCAAGACCGAAAGGGGTACGCCGAGTTGTGAGTTGTAACTCTTCGGTGAGCGATAGTGCTTCACATCGAGGGGCAACTCCTCGGCAATCCACTCCTTGATGACGGTCTTGCCATTCGACCCCGTGATGCCGACCACCGTACCACGGAACAGGGCTCGATGATAGGCTGCCCAGCGTTGCAAGGCCTCGATGGCATGCTCCACCACCACACAGCCGCATCCTTCGGGCAGTTCGACCTCCCGTTCGACAAGGAAGGCGCGCACGCCCCGTTCGACCATCTCGGCAACGAAGGCGTGCGAGTCATGATGCGCACCCTGCATCGCTACAAAGAGAGGTGCCGTACCCAATTCGCACGACAACGACCGCGAGTCGGTCACGACCGACCGCACCTCACACTCCGTGCCGTGAAAGCGACCGCCCACAATGGCTGCAATGTTCGATAAGCGATAGTTCATATCCTATTGATGAAACGTAACAATCGTAATACCCGCGCCTCCTCGGTCGGCATGCTCATCCTTGGCCGAAGCGACCTCTTTGACCGAGCGGAGGTAGCGGCGAATCTCCTCCTTCAACGCCCCCGTACCCTTACCATGCAGGATGGTTACCGAGCCGATGCCGAGCATGATGGCATCATCGACCAGGTCGCACACCTCTTCCAACGCCTCAGCCGCACGCATGCCACGCACGTCGATATGGTCGCGGAAGTTGAGTTTACGCGCCGAAATATCCGAAGAGTAGACCGTGCGGGCGGTCGTGGGGCGGGTTGCCTCCCGATATTCCGCATTCGAGACCACCGTAAGCAGGCTCTTATCGACCGTCGTCAACATCTGCCCAAAGGCCACCTGCGCCCGACGCCCCTGCATCGACTGCACCTCGCCAACCATATCCTGTCCGACCATGCGCACCTTCGCACCCACCGTCACCTCACGCGGTTTGGGGGCTGCAGGCTGCTCGGCCGTGGCCGTGGCTGTGGCACCCTTACCCTGCTGTGCCTTACGCTCGGCACGACGCTGACGACGACGCTCGATCCGCTCCAATTCGCGCTGCACCGACTCTTGACGGGCAGCTTCATCAGCCGCTTCAACCCGCTCACGGAACTCATCGAGCTCCTTGCGGGCCAGCCGTGTCAGCTCCTTCTCGGCCTGCGCCTCACGAATCGTCTTAATCGTATTCTCAATCTGACGATTGGCCCCGGCAATCAGCTCCTGCGCCTCTTGCTTGGCTCGACGCAGAATCTCTTGACGCTCGGCTCGTATCTTCTGCAGTTGCTCCGAGTAGTTCTGCTCCAACTCCTCGACCTTGCGGTCGGTTTGGCGGATACGGTCGCGCTTCTGCTCCCAATAGTGTTTATCACGTGCAATTTCGCGCAACTGCTTCTCGAGGTTGATATGGTCCGAGCCGGCCTTATCACTCGCCCGACGAATCAACTCCTCGGGGAGCCCCATCTTGCGGGCTATCTCGATGGCAAACGAACTGCCCGGCTTTCCCTGCTCGAGGCGGAACAGCGGGCGAATCTGCTGCACATCGAAAGCCATGGCACCGTTCGAGATGCCCTCGGTCGACGAAGCGTAGTATTTGATATTGGCATAGTGGGTCGTAATCACCCCATAGCATCCTCGCTCGACCAACCGTTCGAGTATCGCCTCGGCAATCGCACCACCGATAACAGGCTCTGTGCCCGAGCCAAACTCATCGATGAGCACCAATGTCTCGGGCGAGGCCGCCTGCAACATCTGGCGCATATTGCTCAGATGCGACGAGTAGGTCGACAGATCGTTATCCATCGACTGCTCATCACCAATGTCGATGCAGAGCGAGCGGAAGAGCGGCAACTCGGTACTCTCGGCTGCCGGCACCAGGAATCCGCACTGACACATATATTGCACAATACCGGTGGTCTTCAGGCAGACCGACTTACCGCCGGCATTCGGGCCCGAGATGACCAGGATGTGCTTCGAGCGGTCGAGCGTCAGCGACAAGGGAACGATGGTTCGCCCCTGCGCTTTGAGCGTCTGCTCGAGTATCGGGTGGCGTGCATCACGCAACACCAGGCGGTCATCCATCGACAGAATCGGCTTCACGCAGCGATTCTCCATGGCCCAGCGGGCTTTGGCCCGCAACATATCCATCTCGGCCAGGTAGTCGCCGGTCGAGGCAATCAGCTCCACATCGGGACGTATCTCCTCGGTCAGCTGTGTCAAAATGCGCACAACCTCCCGCCGCTCGGCATACTCCAACTCACGCAGTTCGTTGTTGAGTTCGACCACCTCGACCGGCTCGACATAGAAGGTACGACCCGTTGCTGATTCATCGTGGATGAAACCCGCCAATTTGCGTTTGTTGGCGGCCGAAACAGGAATGACGGTCTTGCCGTCACGCACCGAAATCTGGGCATCGCTCTCGACAATACCGGCCTGCTTGGCAGCCTGCAACACCTGCTGCAAGCGTTTGGCCGCCTGTCCTTCTCGTTCACGAATGGCCTGACGCAACGAGTAGAGTTCATCCGAGGCCATATCGCGCACCTCGGCATGGTCATCCACGACCAGGTCGATTGCCGCTACCAGATTCGGAAAGGTTTCGACACCCCGTGTAAGGTTCCACAACGTCGGGTAACTCCGTGCACGGTGGCGGATAAAGCCACTCAAAGCCCCCACCAAATCGAGGGCACGGCGCAACAGCACCATCTGTTCGCCATCGAGGAAGGTACCCTCGACGCGCAATTTTGCCACCACCTCCTCCGTATCGGGATACTCACCCCCGGGGAAATCGAACTCCATGAGGAGCAGCTGGCGCATCTCGTCGGCCAACGTCAAGCGGTGCTCCACCTCACGTAGCGACGTAGAAAAGCCGTGTGCGAGCACCTTGCGTCGGGCTGCAGCCATCGTGCAACAAGCGACCACCTGCTCACGCAGGCGGTCGAAGCCGATTTTCTGTTCGAAGGTTGCGGGATAAATCATGCCTATTGTGCCTGCTTAGTCGCTTTCTTGGCTGCCTTTTGCGCCTCCTTTTCCGCCTTCTCGGCCGCTTTGGCGGCACGTTTTTCCGCCTTCAGTGCCTGTTTATCGGCATCCTTACCAAAGACCGAGAGGTGAACATAACGTGCCGGACGCTCCTTGAAGTCGGCTAGCAGCGCAGCCAGATTTTCACTCGCCTCGGTCAGGTTGGCATACATCTCGCCATCCTTCATCAAGGCTCCAATCGTACCCTCGCCACGCTCGATTTGCGCCAGCAGACCATTCAGTCGGTCGAGCGTCGAGGTCAGTTTCTCGGCAAAGGCATCCTCCTCGAGTTGTCCCACAACTCCGTTGACACCCGCTATCAGGCTATCCACGCGCTCGGCATTCTCGCCCAGCATCGTCGAGAACTCCGAGAGGCCCTCCACCGCGCGGCTCAAATTCTGCTTCTCCTCGTGGAGCAACACCGCCACATCGCCCGTCAGCGACTCGACATGTTGCAGGGTCGAGGCCAGGTTATCGGCATTGCGCTCCATGATACCATTCAGATTGCCCAGCGTGCGCTCCAACGAAGCGGCCACCTCGGCAAATTTTTGTTTGAAGAACTCGAGTTCCGAGCCGGCCACATCCATTAAGTCACGATCGTGGCTCGAACGCAACGTATCGCCCGACTCGAGATAGGTCGAGGCCTTGCCATTGACAATCTCAACGGCCTTGCCACCCAGAAAACCATCGCTGAAAATGCGGGCTTCGGAGTCGGTCGGGATGCGGTAAGAGCGACGCACGGTCAGGTATATCAACACCTTGTCGCGGTTCTCCGGATCGAGTTCGATGCGTGACACCGAACCGATTTTCACGCCCTTCATCATCACGGCCGACGCCTCCTGCACGCCATTCACCTGGTCGTAGGCGGCAATATACTCGGCATTGCGGCTGAAGACATCCAACCCGCTCAAAAAGCGGATACCGGCCCACGCCAGCAAAATCATGGTAACGGCAAACAAACCGATTTTTGCTTCTCGTTTCATATCGTTTCTTACGCTTATTTTTTCGTTTTATTGTTTCGGCGTCACGGCTCTTCCATCCTCCACGGCCACCACAAAGGCCTGCGGAAAGCTCTTCCGCACAGCCACAGCCGCCTTCAACGCCTCGGCGCGTGTAGCATACTCGCCCACGCCATATTTATAGGGATATGCTCCCGTACTCTTGTATTGGCACACCCGTCCACGATACTTCTTAAAATCAGCCGACTGCATCGATAGTTCCCGTTTCGAGGCCAATACCTGCACCGTATAGAAGCGTTTGGCAGGTTGTTTGGGCGCAGCCTTTTCCGAACTCTTCTTGGTGGCAGGCGTAGATGCAGCCTCGGTTGTCGAGGTTGGTTGGACACTCGGCTTTTTCGCTGCTGTCGCCGTGGCACCTCCCCGATAAAGACGTGCATCATAGAGAGGTTGCGCCTCCTTCTTCGGTGGGGTCGGAGTCTTCGTCTCCTCTGTGGTCGCAACCTTTTTCTCCTCAGCCTTCGGAGCGGCAGGAGCAGCAGGAGCAGGGGTCGGTTTTACCGCCTCGGCAACCTCGCTCTCCGACAAGGGCTGCTCCTCAACCCGACGAGCCTCCAGCACGTAATTCGAGTAATCACGCACCGACTGATAGAGCGACTGCACCAGCCGATTAATCCCCTTCTCCGATTTGAGGAAGGCGGCCTCCTCCTTGTTTGAAAGGAAGCCTATTTCGGTCAGCACACCCGGCATATTCGTGGCATAGAGCACACGCAACGGCTGTCGTTTCACACCACGTGAATGGCGGCCGATCTTCGTATAGTTCTGCTGGATACAACGTGCCATCGCCTCACTATACTGCCCATAGGTAAATTGCAGATTCTGGATATAGGCACGAACAATCGCCGCTTCACGCTCGTCCGACATATCGAGCAGGTCGTCACGATTGGTATCGAACAGCGCATTTTCATTGTACTGCTGCTCCTTGGGAGTTTCACCCATAATGAGCGTCTCGACACCCTTCGCAGCGGTCGACTTCGCTGCATTGACGTGCACCGAGATAAAGAGGTCGCCCTCGGCTCGATTGGCCAAATCGGCGCGTTTTTGCAAATCTTCGATTTTGGTCGGAGCCAACGCCTTGTCGCTCGTACGCGTATAGACCACCTTCACACCCGGCATCTGCTCCTGAATCATTTTGCCGAGGCGCGTGACCACCTTCAGCGTCAAATCCTTCTCACGCACACCACCATAGCAGGCTCCGGGGTCATTGCCGCCATGGCCCGCATCGAGCACCACGACCCGTACTCCCCAAGCCGTATCATCGGCTCCACGAGCCGTCCATGAGAGGGCCACCAAGGCCACCAAAAGCAGAATAATACGCGCGCGCATATTTTTTAACGAGTGAAAATTGGTTCTATCTCTAAATTTTTACCTATCTTTGTCGAGTTAATCCGCCACGAGGAGGATGCAAAACATCCCCCATAGGGTGGTTTGCCGACTTTGTCGGCAAAAGTACGATTTTTTTCGGGATTTACGGTAGATTTTGGAGAAAAGAACAACAAAATATCTTCTTTCGGCCTTTGTAACGACGTTTGCCTTGCAGATGCTCTTCGGCTTCACGACCGCACATTCGACCGGTTGGCTGCCCGAGGAGGATTCGTTGCAGCGTGCTACGACCACGGCGGCGGCAACCGTCAGCGAAGAGCCCACGGCGCAGGAGATCGAACGTCGCTCGGCTCGTCGTGAGCGGATTCGTCGTACACGCGCCTCACGCAACCAGCGCACCGACACGTTACTCGTTGTGAAGGATTCACTCGCAACCGACTCGTTGCAGCAGGATACGCTCTCGGCAGCAGCACCTGATACCCTCGGGCAGGATACGACCCGTCAGCCTCGTCCGGCACAGCAGGTGCTCGACGACCCCATCACGGGTAAAAACACCGACTCGCTGATTTACGACGTGCGCAACAAATTGGTCTACATCTACAACGAGGGCGATGTCACCTACCAGACGAGCAACCTCAAAGCCGACTTCATGCGCATCGACCTCAACTCGAAGCTCGTCTATGCGTATGGTAAGCCCGACTCGCTCGACGGAAAGGCCATCGTCACCAAGCCCGAATACACCGAGGGTGAGGAGAGCTACAAGATGGACACCATCACCTACCACCTCGACACGAAGAAGGCAAAGATTAAGGGCGTAGCCACCCAGCAGGGTGATGGCTGGTTGGTCGGTGGATCGGTGAAGAAGATGACCGACAACACCATCAACATCGAGAACGGAAAGTACACGACCTGCGAAAATACGGATCACCCGCACTTCTATTTGGCGATGACCAAAGCGAAGGTCATTCCGGGTAAGAAGGTCGTCACGGGACCCGCCTACCTGGTCATGGAGGATGTGCCCATCTACTTCCTCGGCATTCCCGAGGGCTTCTTCCCCATCAGCTCGGGGCCGAAATCGGGTCTGCTGATGCCGACCTTCGGTGAGGAGTATTCGAAGGGTTTCTTCCTGCGCGACATGGGTTACTACTTCACGCTTGGCGACCATGCCGACCTGGCGGTGCGCGGTGGTTTCTACACGCTCGGCTCGTGGGAGGCCTCGGCCGCCTCACGCTACATCAAGCGGTACAAATACAGCGGTAGTTTCAACCTCCAATACTCGAACATCAAGACCGGCGAAAAAGGCGAGCCCGACTATATCTCGCAGAAGAACTTCCGCGTACAGTGGTCGCACTCGCAGGATGCCAAGGCCAACCCGGGAACCACCTTCTCGGCCTCGGTGAACTTCGCCACGAGTGGTTACAGCAAATACTCGGCAACGAATCTGAACGACATGTTATCGACGCAGACCAACTCGTCGATAGCCTTCTCGAAGAATTGGGCCGGAACGCCCTTCTCGCTCTCGGCCAACATGGCCATCTCGCAAAACTCGCAGAACCAGTCGATTGCCGTCACATTGCCTACGATGGTCTTCAACGTATCGCGTGTCTACCCCTTCAAGCGCAAAGAGAAGGTAGGCAAAGACCGCTGGTACGAGAAGATTTCGATGCAGTACACCGGTAAACTGACCAACTCGGTAACCACCACCGAGAGCGAAGTATTCTCGAAAGAGACCTTGAAGAACATGAAGAATGGTGTCGAGCACTCGCTGCCCATATCGGCCTCGTTCAATATCTTCAACTACATCAACTTTACCCCTTCGTTCAACTACAACGAGAAGTGGTACTTCAAGCGTCAGGAGTATGAGTGGAATCCGATGACCAACCAGACCGACACGCTCGATGCCGAGTATGGATTCTATCGACTCTACAACTACTCGATGTCGGCCTCGGCCTCGACAACGCTCTATGGTATGTTCGACTTCACGAAGAAGAAGCGCGACCGTAAGATTCAGGCCATTCGCCACACCATCACCCCCTCGATCGGCTTCTCCTATGCGCCCGACTTCTCCGATCCGAAATATGGCTACTACCGCACCCGTCAGGTCGATTCGACAGGTCGTTTCCAGACCTACTCGCCCTATGCGATTAATGCCTATGGCGTACCCTCGTCGGGGCGTTCGATGTCGATGAACTTCTCGCTCTCGCAGAACCTCGAGATGAAGGTGCTCTCGAAGCGCGACACGTCGGGTGTGAAGAAGATTAAACTCATCGACGAGTTGCGTCTGAGTGCCTCGTATAACTTCCTGGCCGACTCGATGCGTCTGTCGACCATCCCGCTGACCTTCCGCACGACCATTATCAAGAACTTCGGTATCAACTTCTCGACGACGCTCGACCCCTATAAGGTTACCCCCGAGGGTAAGCGCATCGATAAGCTCTTCTTCCCGGGTCGTATCACCTCGCTCGGCTGGTCGTTCGGCTACACCTTCAAGTCGCGTGAGGACAACTCGCAGGCCGCCATGAACGACATCAACAGTATTCCGCCCGAGTACCAGAATCCCTTCCACGACCCCTATGGCCATATGGACCCCGTACTCCGACGACAATACATGGCCCAGAGTTATTACGACTTCTCGCTCCCGTGGAATGTCGGATTCAACTATGCGGTGAACTACTCGATTGCCTACGTCAATAACGGCACGACAGGCTATCGCAAGAACATCACCCAGACCATTGGATTCAATGGTTCACTGAATGTAACCCCGAAGATGGGTGTTACGTTCCAGGGTGGTTACGATGTCAAGACCCGCAAACTAACCACCTCGGCCATCTCCATCACACGCGACCTGCACTGCTGGCAGATGTCCTTCTCGTGGATTCCCTTCGGCTTCCACCGCAGTTGGAGTTTCAACATTGGCGTCAAGGCAGCCTCCTTGCAAGACTTGAAATACGACAAATCGCAGTCGATGTACGACAACCTCTATTAGTAGGGGTCGCCTCTACCGAACGGAGATAGCGATACACAAACGAGCGAGGGAGCCCCCAACGGGACTCCCTCGCGCATTGGATAGCACGCTTTATCGGCTACCGATTGTCGTACATCTGTTCGTAATAGGTCATGTAGTCGCCGGAGGTAACATTATCCATCCACTCCTGATTATCGAGATACCAACGAACGGTCTTCTCGATACCCTCTTCGAATTGTAGCGAGGGCTCCCACCCGAGCTCCTGCTGCAACTTCGTCGAGTCAATCGCATAGCGCGCATCGTGGCCGAGGCGGTCGGTAACATAGGTTATCAAATCCAGTGAGTGGCCCTCCGGATTACCCAGAATGCGGTCTACGGTTTTAATCATCACCTGGATAAGGTCGATATTTTTCCACTCGTTGAAACCACCAATGTTGTAGGTTTCTGCCACCTTCCCCTCATGGAAAATCAGATCGATAGCCCGTGCGTGATCCTCGACATAGAGCCAATCACGCACATTCTCGCCCTTGCCATATACGGGCAGCGGTTTGCGATGGCGGATGTTGTTGATAAAGAGCGGTATCAACTTTTCGGGGAACTGATAGGGACCGTAGTTGTTCGAGCAATTGGTGACGATGGTAGGCATGCCATACGTATCGTGGAAGGCTCTCACGAAATGGTCAGACGAGGCCTTCGACGCCGAATAGGGCGAGTGGGGGTTATACTTCGTTGTCTCGTAGAAGAACTCATCGCCATAGGCTTTGTGGCCCTCCGAAGATGCCACGGTCTTAAATGGAGGCTCGACACCCTCGGGGTGGTTCATTTTGAGTGCGCCATACACCTCATCGGTCGAGATATGGTAGAATCGCTTCCCCTCGTACTTCTCGGGCAGACTCTCCCAATAGAGCTTTGCCGCCTGCAAAAGCGAAAGCGTGCCCATCACATTGGTCTTGGCAAAGGTAAATGGGTCTTTGATAGAGCGGTCGACATGGCTCTCGGCTGCAAGGTGGATGATGCCGTCAATCTTCTCGCGTTGCATCAAATCGTAGAAGGCCTCGAAGTCGCAGATATCCATCCTCACAAACTGATAGTTGGGCTTATTCTCCACATCTTTAAGGTTTGCGAGGTTACCCGCATAGGTGAGTTTATCGAGGTTGATGATCTTGTACTCGGGGTATTTATTCACAAAAAGGCGCACCACATGTGAGCCAATAAAGCCTGCGCCACCCGTGATGATGATATTTCGTTTTGCCATCATAGTCTATTGCTTTTTAAGGTTGTGGATACACTGTTTCAGCGAGTCGGTCCAATAGGGAACCGCTACGCCAAAGACTTGTTTGATTTTGGTTTTGTCAAGCACCGAGTAAGCAGGTCGCTTAACGGGGCTCGGGAACTCGTCACTGTGGCAAGGTTGCACATCGCACGCAGTAGTGCCGTTATACGCGGCAATCATCTTCGTGAAATCGAACCACGAGCACACCCCCTCGTTGGAGTAGTGGTAAATGCCCGTCTGTGAGCCATCAAACTTTTCAATGACCACGGCAATTGCCTTGGCCAAATCCAGCGCATAGGTAGGCGTTCCCACCTGGTCGAAGACCACTTTTAGTTGTGGTTTCGTAGCCGTGAGCGTCATCATCGTTTTGCAGAAGTTCTTGCCAAACTCCGAATAGAGCCAGGCCGTGCGGAGAATCACATAATTGCAGTCCGTAGCCATAATACGCTGCTCGCCATGCAGTTTCGTAAGGCCATACACACCCGTAGGTGTCCCTTGCTGCTCCTCTCGACAGGGTACATTGTAGGGCTCCTGCCCAAAGACATAGTCCGTAGAGATGTGTATCAGCAAGCCCCCCACCGCCTTCACGGCCTTTGCCAACAGTTCGGGAGCCTTCGCATTCAGCTGCTCGGCCAACTCCGGATTGCTCTCGGCGGCATCCACATTGGTATATGCTGCGCAGTTTACAACTACATGCACCCCATTGTCGGCGATCATCTTGCGGATAGCATCGAGGTCGGTAATATCGAGATAGGTGGTCTCAACACCTTCCACCTCATTTACATCGGTAAAGATATAGCGGTCTTGACTATTCTTTGATACAATGCGCATCTCGTTGCCGAGTTGGCCGTTAGCGCCAGTTACTAGAATTGTCTTCATACACTATTCGAACTCGGGATAAAGATTTTCGTGATAGTCAAATGGAGAATCAAAATCCTGCAAGCAAAGGTGCTTAATATCCTTCTCTGAAAGTATGGCCTTATCCACAGGAATCTGCCAGTTGATACCGAGCGACTCATCTTGGATGCTGATACCTCCATCAGCTTGGGGAGCGTAGAAGTTGTCACACTTATACTGGAATACGGCTGTTTCACTCAATACCGCAAACCCGTGTGCAAAACCACGAGGCACAAAGAGTTGAAGATGATTCTCCTCCGAGAGTTCTACGGCAACATGCTGTCCGTATGTAGGTGACCCTTTGCGAATATCGACGGCGACATCCAACACCTTGCCCCTGACGCAGCGCACCAATTTACTCTGCGTATACGGTGGTGTCTGGAAGTGAAGGCCACGCATGACTCCATAACTCGACATACTCTCATTATCCTGTACGAAGTCTATCTTACGCACTTTCTCCTCGAACTCGCGCTGCGAGAAACTCTCAAAGAAGTAGCCGCGAGCATCCTGAAATACCCGTGGCTGAATGATGACCACCCCTTCTATGGCCGTTTGAATAACCTCCATGTCGATTAGTCAAGATTAGGATTATCCGTTTCTTTCAGTTCTTCGATGACTTGCAACAGGTACTGCCCATATTGATTCTTAATCATCGGCTGTGCCAATTCCCGCATACGCTCTTCGGTAATCCAACCCTGCCGATACGCAATACCCTCCAAGCAGGCAATCTTCAAACCCTGACGTTTCTCCAGCACCTCGATATAGGTAGAGGCCTCCGAAAGCGAATCGTGTGTCCCCGTATCCAGCCAGGCAAAGCCTCGGCTCAGGGTCTGCACCTTCAATTCGCCATCCGCCAGAAATCGCTGATTGACCGTCGTAATCTCATACTCACCACGAGCCGAAGGCTTAATCTGACGTGCTACGTCCACCACCTTATTGGGGTAGAAATAGAGCCCCACGACGGCATAGTTACTCTTGGGATTTGCCGGTTTCTCCTCGATGGAGAGGCAATTGCCCTCCTTATCAAATTCGGCAACGCCATAACGCTTCGGATCATTTACCCAATAGCCAAATACCGTCGCCTTCTGATCCTCCTCGGCGGCTCGAACAGCCTCTTTGAGCAGTCGCGTAAACCCTGCTCCGTGGAAGATGTTATCACCCAACACCAGGCAGGCACAATCATCCCCCAAGAACTCCGCGCCAATCGTAAACGCTTGCGCCAACCCATCGGGCGAAGGCTGCTCGGCATATTCGAACCGAACACCATAGTCCGAACCATCGCCCAACAAACGCTTGAAGCCCGGCAAATCGTGAGGGGTCGAGATAATTAAAATCTCACGGATACCTGCCAACATCAAGACCGAAATGGGGTAATAGACCATCGGCTTGTCGTAAATGGGCATTAACTGCTTTGAGATACCTTTTGTGATGGGATACAATCGCGTACCACTACCACCGGCCAGGACAATTCCTTTCATATGTTGTTAACTCTTAAATGATTTCGGTTTTAACAGATGGCTCCAAAGTTGCACAAAGAAGGTTGAAACGAGCCCCTCACGATACACAATACGGTGTTTCCAACGATTGGCCCACCATCGACGAAGGCGCACCCACAATCCCCTTACAAAGCCTCGATTGGCATACTCCTCCGCAAACTCCGGACGTAACACATCGAGCAGCACCCGCTGTTCGAGGGCCAAATCACGCGGAAAGGGCGGAACGCTATCCGGCTCCAATCCCAGATAATCCACCGCAATGGCCTGCATCGAGTAGAGGAATCGGTGCATGTTCATCGCACGAGCCATCCTCTCCAACTTCGGCCAATCGATACGTGCCGTCTCTCGCTGCACAAAGACCATCCAGTCGATGACATGCCGTAGGCCGATTTCGGCTGCAGCAAAATGGGCCGCAGCATGCCGTATCAAGAAGAGAGCATTGAAATCGGGCGACGGATAAACAACCGCCTCGGCCGTAGCAGGTGCATCGGCTTGCGCCAAGCGGTGCAGCTCCGCCTCAATCAGACGATTGGAACGGTGAGCATGTACGTTGAGAAAATCGTAATGATTCTCCACCATCACACCCTCAAACGTAAAGACCGTATGGTGATGCTTCTCCTCATCAATGGCAATCTGATACCGCCGGCGCAACAGATCATCGGCTCGCTCCTGCTCGCCATAGAGCCAAATATCGATATCGCCACACGGGCGATGCTCAGGATGCGGATATAACAAACTCAGGCCATAACCCTTCAGCACCATCATGCGGATATCCTGCTCCCGATAGAAGGCTGCCAAGTGGTGGAGTGCCCGCTCCTGTTTCTTATAGAGCCTTTCAATCTGCTCGACATTAACCGCCCACTGCAACTTCAACATGCGTGGGGGTTGCTGTTCGGCTGAAAGCACGCCCTCGTTGATCAGACGCACCATCCCATCCCACACGATGGCCAACACGCCCTGCTCGGTAGCCAAGCGATAGAGTGCCGACCAATCGGGCTGCGACGGTAACGACCATGCCTCCTCCCGCTCGGGATGCAGCGCGGCTCGCAACAAGGTAAATAAGAGCGTGGCGGTTTCGTTCATCGGTATCACCTATTACATCTCACGGCGACGAATCTTCAAACGAATCGCCTCCTTTTTATACGGATAGACTACAAAATACTGTCTTTAATGACCTGCACAATGTAGCGCACATCATCCTCGGTTACACAGGGGCCGCTCGGCAAGCACAGTCCGCGCTTGAAAAGAGCCTCACTCACACCATTGACATAAGCCGGAGCGTCGGCAAACACCGGCTGCTTATGCATCGGTTTCCACAACGGGCGAGCCTCGACACCTGCGCGATCCAACGCCATGCGCAGAGCCTCCACATTGCGATTGGGCTCACAATCCGTATGAATGGTTTGCGCTTGATGCGTCACTCCCGCAGCACCGCCTACGGCTCCCTGAATCTGCTCGGCATAGGCCAACTCTTCCCCTTTAATAGCTAAGTCCGAATCCAACAAGATGGTATTTAACCAATAATTGCTGTCATAGCGTTCCGAAGGATTCTCATGAAGCGTAATCCCCTTTACATCGGCTAACAGTGCTTTATAGAGCGCGCAAAGACGCTTGTGATGCGCAATATGCTCATCCACAACCAGCATCTGTCCGCGACCAATGCCGGCGCAAATATTCGACAATCGATAGTTATATCCGATATGCTCATGTTGGTAGTAGGGATATGATTCTCGAGCCTGCGTCGCGTAAAACATAATTTCCGTTTTCGCTGCTTCATCCTGGCAAATCAAGGCACCACCACCAGAGGTGGTAATCATCTTGTTGCCATTGAAGGACAAGACTCCATAACGGCCAAAGGTGCCACATACTCGCCCATCGAATTTAGAACCAAATCCTTCAGCAGCATCTTCTACCACCGGAATATCATACTTCGCGGCCACTGCCATAATCTCATCCAGTTTGGCCGGCATACCATAGAGATAAACCGGAACGATTGCTTTCGGTTTTTTTCCTGTTTTTGCGATTCGATCGTTGATGGCCTCCTCCAACAATTGCGGATCCATGTTCCATGTCTCCGACTCCGAGTCCACAAAAACGGGGGTTGCACCCAAATAGGTAATCGGATTGGCCGAAGCACAGAAGGTAAAACTTTGGCAAATCACCTCATCCCCCGCACCTACGCCACACGCCAGAAGTGCCAGATGAACAGCCGCTGTACCGGCCGATAATGCAACCACCTTTTTATTTTCGCCAACAAAGGCCTCCAAATCAGCCTCAAAGCCATTCACATTCGGTCCCAGAGGCACTACCCAATTGGTATCAAAAGCCTCTTTTACAAATTGCAGTTCCTGTCCTCCCATATGGGCTAAACAGAGATAGATGCGTTTATTTATTGTATCCATGGATTGGTTATTTATGTATTATCCGCGCAGGAACTCCGCCAACCATTGTATGCGCAGGAATATCATGAGTAACAACTGCACCGGCAGCAACCACGCTCCAAGCTCCCACTCGCACCCCCGGTATGATGGTGGCACCAGCTCCTACCCAGGCTCCTTCTTCAATTTTTACATTTCCACATAAAGTAGCATGTGGAGAGATATGCACATAACTTTCAATATCACATTCGTGATCAATAGATGCTGCTGTATTGATAATGCAATGTTCTCCTATTTTCGCATCCGCTTGTATAATAGCCCCATGCATCACAACGCTACCTCGCCCTATCTCGGCAGATGACGACACTATTGCCGAAGGATGTATTGCAGTAGCAAATTCAACCTGCATCCGACCTTTCAACTTGTCAACAATCTGTTTGCGTATCCGATTCGACCCTATGCTTACAATAAAAGGCGACAAGCCTTCTGATTCGTGAATGACAGGAATCTCATGTAAGGCAGTCTTGTTTTTATCATCATCAACAATCGCCTCGACTGATTGGCCACAAGATGTCACAACATCCACGATTACCTTGGCATGGCCACTTGCCCCATATAAATACATAGCGTTCTAATTTTCACCATTAAACGGCTCCATGGTCGCGGAGGTAGCTGAAGATATGTCAGCACGCATTAAGACCTTCTGAATCGTCATTCCTATCACACGCAGGTCTGTGCGAAGAGAGAGATGATCTACATACCACACATCCAATCGAAACTTCTCGCTCCAACTAATAGCATTTCGACCATGTACCTGCGCCCATCCCGTAATACCGGGACGCACCTCATGGCGACGGGCTTGTTCCGGAGTGTATAATGGGAGGTATTGAGGCAATAAAGGACGTGGACCTATAAGCGACATATCCCCTTTCAACACATTCAACAGCTGCGGCAACTCATCAATAGAGGTCGAACGCACAAAACGTCCCATCCGCGTCAAACGCGCCTCATCGGGCAACAAGTTTCCATCAGCGTCGCGCGCTTCGGTCATGGTTTTGAACTTCAATATCTTGAATAGCTTTCCGTTTTTGCCGGGACGCTCTTGTATAAAAAATACTCCGGCCTCTTTGTTGGCAAAATATAACACAATCGCAACAACCAGCAAGATAGGCAAAATCAACAGCAAAGCGATCAATGCAACCGAGAAATCAATAACTCGCTTAAAAAAAGCACGATACATGCGACTTATAATTGATTATACATAGTTAATAAAGCCTCCCACACATCCTCCTGCCGATAGCGCGATGCAATCATCGCCCGCGCACATAAAGACATGTCAGAGCGCATCTGAGTATCTGTCATGATAGTTTTCATTGCATGATACAAGGCCTCTTTATCCTGCTTGGGAATAATCAGCCCATTTTTTTGATGAATAATGGTTTCATTGCATCCATTGATATCTGTCACGACACATGGTAAATCCATCGCTCCCGCTTGTATGACGACATTCGGGAAGCCCTCTCGATAGCTCGGCAAAACAAGCACATCCGATGCTGCCAAAAATGGTCGAACATCTTGCTGAAAGCCCACATGCTGAATAGAAGAGTTGGCACGAATGGCCTTCATCGTCTCCGGAGCAATGGGGTCTAACTGCTCTTCAAATGAACCAACCAATAACAAGCGTACATGGGGATTCTGTTTCAATAGTTGCTCAAACGCAGCAACCAGTTCATTCACTCCCTTATCTCCAACAATACGCCCAATAAAAACAAAGGTAAACCGTTCTTTATCCATATAAGGCTCCGCAGCAGCCAGAACCGATTGCGAACGTACAAAATAGTCCAAGTCTATGCCATTGATATTCCCATAATGAATAATCTGCATCGGCTTGGTCGTAATCGTCTCGCGCAACAAGGTTTGTTTTACCCCCTCGCCCTCCGGAATGACCTTTGTCGCACACCAACATGTAATACGCTCCATCGTCTTCAGCACCCATCGAAAAAGCCCTTTCGTCGTCTCAAACCTCAAGCCGGTAACCAAATAAATACGATGAGGTACCCGTGCCAACCACGCTGCCACCATAGATAACAAACTGGCTTTCGGAGTATTAGCATGGACAATATCCGGCTTTTCTTGCTTAAACACCCGATACAATGCGTATAATGATTTCAGATCCTGCCAAAGACTAATTTGGCGCACCATGGGAACATGGATGGTACGAATGCCTTCTCGAGCTTCTAACTGCTCAAACGAGCCAGTATCATTTGCAACGCCTACCACTTCGTAATATTGGTTGAGGTAGCGTAATTGCCCAGGAAGTTGTTGGTACAAAGCATCAGAAATTGTTGCGATACGAAGTATTTTCTTTTTAGGGTGATATTCTGTTATACGCATGGCTATCTATGTTGTATTATTGTAGCATATGCATCAATACATTGACACTATGCGCAATCGAGCATTTGTCCAATATAGATTTTCGGGCCTCTTGCCCAATCTTTTCTTGTTCTGACCTTGTCAGTAAAAGTACATGTTGCATCGCATCCATCCATCGTTTTTCATCTTCTACCGGAGATAAAAATCCGGATACGCCCTCTGTAATCAAATCTTTGGGGCCAGTTTTGCAGTCTGTCGATATGCAAGGTAATCCACTCGCCATAGCTTCCACTAAAGCATTAGGCATTCCCTCGAAATTCGATGTCAGCAAAAACACATCATGCGCCTTATATTCCTCATGAATTTGCATGCTGCGACCACGCAGGAAGATTTGCTTGGCCATCCCTTCATCTTCAATCAATCGCTGCACGGAAGCCAAATACGCGATATCCTCTTCTTCGCCAAAAATATCTAAAACAATTTCAGGATAAATCCGTGCCAGGGCAGCAAAAGCCCTTATCATCATTGGATAGTTCTTTTGAGGAACGATGCGTCCTACAGCTATAAAACGAGTTGGACGCTCAGCATATTGTTGCTTATAGGACGATTGATAAATGTCATTAAGCGGATTGGGTATTATAACGCTCTTCGCACGTATTGCATCACTATAATATTCCCCCTGCTCTTTCGTCTGCAAAATCACCTTATAGGCACTGCGATAACACTCTTTCCATAGGAATCGCCACAATCTATTGTGGGGTTCAGCTCGCCATGGGCTTGTTCGTATGGTTTCTATGCGACGAATTGGAAGGCCCCATGTCGCCAAGCGTGTTTGTATTTGAATATGCGGCAACAGAGGTATTACATAATCAGGCTGAATAGTTTTAATGATGATGCGACGTTTGTATATCTTCCGCCATAATGAAAGTTGTTGATACGCTTCATACGAAGGAGCTATCGAATGTATATGCACATGCTCACTCAATGCATACTCCTTTCCGTGTACACGCCCAGATAATAGCACATGTACATCAAAACCTCGTTCTGCCAATTGCGTAGCCCATACACTAACAACTCTTTCGGCTCCGCCGCCCGTTAAGGTAGGAATTGTCAAAATCACTCGTCTCATATCAACTATCTAATTAGCACTAGCCAAAAATCAACAAATCTCGAAAACTCATACTATAATTCTATTGCTTTAAACCACTGTTTTATTACCGTGTCCTGGGCAAACACAAAGGAATCTTCATGTGCACACGCTCCCATTCTTTGAGCGTAAGATCTATCCTGCAACATGCGAGCAATCGCCTCGGATAAAGCTTGCCTATCACCCACCGGCACTAATACGCCATTCTGCTCATGACGAATATATTCATCTGATCCGGCACAATTTGTAGAAACACAAGGTAGCCCCATCATCATCGCCTCCAAAAGCGCGTTTGAAAGTCCCTCATAATTAGACGACAAAACAAATAATGCTGCATCCTGGATGCGTTCGTGAATATTTAACACATTACCCGGCAAACTGATTCGATCTTGCAGTGCCAGTTGTTCTATTTGCAATTGCAAAGCGGATCGCAAATCCCCTTCTCCGTAAATTTCCAATTTATATTCCGGATAGTCTGATGCTATTGCCGCAAAAGCCTCTATCAACATTTTCTGGTTTTTCTGTTTCGTCAAACGGCCTACCGAAACAATTTTTTTTGTGGGAACATCCGATGCCTTAGCTCTAACCGATATCGGATTGGCTATCAAACACGCATTCTTCAAATATGGGAAATACGATTGAGCCCGTTTTGTCTGAAAAACCACACTCGCAGCATTGGGATATAATAAGCGTGTTGCCCATCTAATCAACATTGATCGCCCATCTTGCTTGGGGTCATTACGTTCAGAAACGATTAGCCTTGTCCCTAACCCCAAGGCAGCCAACTGTGTAATAATATTGATACGCGCTGCAAAAGAGACTACCACATCGGGCCGTTCGTTTTTGATATATTGACGAATGTTTTTCAACCATCCGGGGAAACGAGCCCATCGCGACTCGGTCTTCCCACTAAAATCGAGCACACGAACATGTGCATGCAAATCATATTCGACACGCCCGGATAGAAGACATATGATATCCACATCCCAGCCACGTCGAGCATATGCATCACTCAGAATCGAAATAACTCGTTCTGCTCCACCGCGCGCCATACTGCCGATGATAAAAACAATCTTGGACTTACTCATCACAATTATTTTACCGACCTTTAGCTATCCCTCATTTAGGTCCCGTAATTAGGATGGCATTATCCTCAAACATAATTTAACTCCCATATATATACACCCCCACAGTACAATTGAGAACAAACCTAATACAAAGGAATACAACTCACAATACATCACTAAATATATAAATCGATTGATGAGAAAGTAATAAACAATTATCCAAATACCATTTGCCCCTCCCAACAATCTATCTATATAACGAGTGATACCACCCCAAAATATACCGCTTATAATAGGACCACCTATGCCCATATCATAGATAGCCGTTGTTACCATATCCGTAGGCTGGGTTCCACTCGCTGCGCCATGCATCAATTGAGTTGTATTATATTCCCAAATGTATACAATATCGTCTGGTTTCCAGCGGGATGGAATCCACGCAAACAAAGCTGCCTTTATATCCTGCCAAATAAGAAATGGTGAGCCATCCTCCCAAAATTGTTTTACTGAATATATTCCGCCTCGCAAGATATGAGAAAACTCCACATCCACAAATGATTCATTCCCTAAGTATTCCGTGGCATCATATTCTATACCCGTTCGGAGATACGCAGTCCAGCTATTAATATATTGAATAGTCACTAAACCGGCAATACAAGTAGCTCCCATCAGCAGGAGTTTCTTCTTAGACATAGCACCATGCTCTGAGGCATTCATTGCCATTAAAACAATCAATATCACAAACAACACCATCGACAATCGACCATCTTGGGCTATCAATAGGCCAACAGACAATGGCATTGCAATGCATACACAGAGGATGTTTAATAATAGCAGTTGTTTCTTTTTACAAGCATATACAAAAAACAAAGTGGAGGGTATCAATATATTTGCAACATGCACCATGAATGCATATGGGTTGAAAATATTAGACTCTTGCGAACGGACTAAATCTGCTATCAAGATCGCATTTCCAAGTCCTCCATATGCCCGTGTCCACAACATGAGGCTATAAGCGCCGATAATCAATGCCAAAACAGCACTTATTTGCGTTGCCTTAAATATATTATTTTCATGTTGTCTATGTATAAAGACAATATGATTATTCACATAATAAACCAACTGTATAACGAGATACATGATAACACCTAACACAAACCATATGAACCAATAATCCATATCCTCTAGGAATACATGCTTATAGTTATAGCATTCTTTATCATATATAAAATAAGCAGGTATGAGACCATATGTGAACGCAAACATATAACCAACCACATGGATAATCCGCAGTGTCTTAATTTGTAGAATTTTTGCTGTTTCTCTAATGATACAACAAACAAAAAATATCAAAGGAAATATCCACATAAAATGATATAGACTTTGTTTTATTTAATACTCAAACGGATTTTTTTCACCGCCCACAGCCGATAGAACAATTCTGCAGCATAAGCAATAACCGCAACAATCACATAGGTATACAATTCATGCTTATAGCCACCCATAAAAGCAATGCCAAGGGCCACTAAATAAACGATAGTGGTAGCGACAATGCTTTTCAATACATAAGTATTATATCCCATCGCAATGAATACAATATAACAAATCATTGCGCTAACTGACAAAATCACCGGTCCTAACAATAAAATACGAATTGGCAACACGTCTATCGGCTCGTGAATAAAAAACTCCACAAGGTAGGGCAACACCAAATTCACACCCGCATATAACAACACATTGACAATTAAAGACCAGGTTATCACATTTTTAGCCGCACGCAGATTTTTTGTTTGAGCAAATCGTGGTAATAGGACCGTAGATAAAATATTTGTCGGTTTATTCAGCAGCCCATTTAAGCGCAGACCCAAGTCATAAATGACAACTTCTCCCATACCAACGAATGCGCCAACAAATAAATAGTTTATTTTATCCTTAATCGTACATATCAGATCGGTAGCCAACAAAGGAGAGGCATCTTTGACATAAAAGAGCATCGTTTTGAATGAAGGCACATAAAAGCGAACTCTCATTTTGTTAAAAATAAGGTGTAACGCATAAATACCACCTAGTAAGTATCCAATGGTATACAGTACTGGGAAATAAAGATAGTCCGTTTCTTGTTTAACAGCAACAAATACTAAAACAATAAATGTAACACGAATAATCGTATGTACGATTGTAATGTATTTCATTTGCTCTATTCCCTGAAAAAAATATTGAGGGAATAATAATTCCTGTATCGTCAAGCCATACGAAATCAGAAATAATACCCAATAGGCACGATAGGCAGGAACCAGCCAGACTATTCCAATGTAAACAAAAAAGGCACAACACCACAGCAAAACTCTCACACACAGCACAGAACTTACTATTTCTGATAACTTGACGTTATTGTCGCGATGTAATGACACGTGCTTTGCGCATACATTGTTGGAGCCAAAGTCTATAATCAATGACGCGTAACTGACCAACATTTGGGCCGTTAGCACCATACCATATAACTCTCGACCTAAAATCCGAACTAAATATGGGTAGGTAATCAATGGTGCAGCCAATAGCACCAATTGCAAAATAGATATATACGAAAGATTAGCAAGCACGACTCGGTGTTTACGAACAAACTCTTTCGTATGTATTCCTAATCTCATCAGGGTTGATAAAACTCCTTATACCATTCAGCAAATTTACAGAGGCCGTCACGCAGGGACGTGTGAGGTTTGAAGCCGAAGTCGCGCTCCAGGGCACTCGTATCGGCAAAGGTCGTCGGCACATCACCCGGCTGCATCGGTACCAACTCCTTATGCGCCTCGAAGTAGTAATCCGCAGGAAGCACGCCTGCACGAATCAGCTCCTGTTGCAGGATATCCACAAAATCCAAGAGGCTCTCGGGATTGCTATTACCGATATTATAGACTGCGTAGGCCGGTTCCGGCAGGCCATCCTCGCCCATCCGACGCTCCGGAGCCTTATGTATAATCCGTTGCACGCCCTCTACGATATCATCGACATAGGTAAAGTCGCGTTTGCAGTTTCCGTAGTTGAAAATCTGTATCTTTTCGCCCTTCACCAACTTATTCGTAAACCCAAAGTAGGCCATATCAGGGCGACCCGCAGGGCCATACACCGTAAAGAAGCGCAAACCGGTCGAGGGAATATTATACAACTTGCTGTACGCATGCGCCATCAGTTCGTTACTCTTCTTCGTTGCGGCATAGAGCGACACGGGGTTATCCACCTTATCCTCGGTCGAATAGGGCACCTTCTTATTGCTGCCATAGACCGATGAAGAGGAGGCAAAAACTAAATGTTGCACCCCTTGTTTACCACCGTCGTAACTATGACGACAGGCCTCCAAAATGTTGTAAAAACCGAGGATGTTGCTCTCGATATAGGCATCGGGGTTGGTAATGCTGTATCGTACACCGGCCTGTGCGGCAAGGTTCACCACCACATCAAAGGCATAATCGGCAAAGAGTTGCTCGATGAGTACCTTATCGGCCAGATTGCCCTTGATAAAGGTCCAGCGATTCTCGGGATGAGCTGCAGCAATTGTCGACAAACGATTGAGGCGGAACTCTTTGAGCGACACATCGTAGTAATCGTTCACGCTATCCAAGCCGACCACCTCAACAGCGGTCTCGGTTGTCAGCAGTCGCTCGACTAAATTTGCTCCGATAAATCCGGCAGCACCGGTAATAAGAATACGCATCCTCAATGAGGATTATTTAATAATCTCGACTTTGGACAAATCAATTAGCTCTCCGAACTTTTGGTCCCACTCCGGCGGATTAAAGGGGCATAATCCGGCCCAAGTATAGAAGGTAAACTCACCCACATAGATTTTTCCATCGATATTAAAGAAATCCACGCGAACATGCGGCATACCCTGCGATAGTTTACGTGCCATCTCCAACATCTGCTCATAGCCGGGAGGGGGTGGAACATCTTCCGGAGCATTGACATAACCCCATGCTACATGTTGGTTTTTCCAATCCACCGAATAAATATCAAAGTGCATCGGTGTATAGTTGGTTCCCATCCACACATATTTGGGCTCGCCATTGAAACAGAAGAATTTATAGTCGTTCAGTCCGCTTCCGTCTGATTGCTGCATATATTGCTCGACCAAGATTCTACGCTTGATATTTTTATAGGGCCACTCTCTGCCTCCCCAATAATAATTTTTCTTCAAGCTTTGTTTCAAAACCTTTCGCACCTCATCATACGAAAGATTACGCTGGTCATCACTCTTTCCGCGTACAATGATTCCCTTTGCTTTATCCTTACAAACGCACAAACCACCCGAATCATGGTTTGCCTTAATTACAAATTGGTTAGGAAGTGCATCAAAATCGATATCCTCAACTTTGTCATATACAGCAATTAAGGGGAATGTATACCCAACGCCCAGAATCGACTCTACATACTTCTTCGCCTCAATTTTGTCCGCCAAACATGCATACATCGGATTACGATGGTACAACTTCATCCACTGGCACTTCTCATTGTAGGTGGTTGGATTTTCCCAATTCATCTTCTCTCCGGTTCTCATTCGATACAGGACTGACAAATAAAATTGATTGGGAAGCCATCTACCACATTGAGTAAATAACCATCGCATTGCGAATTTCGGATTTTGAATAGCTCGAACCAGTTTTCTCATAACTACCTATTTTTTAGTTGTTTATTTTCTTACTCCATATTTCTCACAGGCCTCTTTGTAGGTGTCGAGGGAGCCGATATCGAATCGGCCGGCTGACATCGGCCATGCATGCATCGTCGTAGCATCCACCATGTAGTGTGCCAGATTACCCGGAGCATCTTTTCCACATCCATTCGCCACCGAACTGCGCACCAATTCCAAATCCTTTTTCAGGTAGATATAGAACGGCGGAACAGCCCATGTCGACTTCGGCTCTTGAGGTTTCTCCTCCATATTGAGCACCCGCATCTGCTCATCCAGCACCACAACGCCCGTGCGCTGCAGCTTCTCGATCGAAGGCTGCTCGTGGCACATAATGCAACTCGTCTGCTTGGCATAGGCGAAATCAACAAACTCCTGAAAACTGAAAAAGAGGATGTTATCAGCAGCAACAACCAGCAGATCATCATCAATCTGCAACTTTTCCATTGCATAGAGCAGATCGCAAACGGCTCCCAAGCGGGTTTCATTGGTCGAAGTGCCGTCATCAACAATCGTAATCGGCTTCGTATAGTGCTGCTTTTTAGCCCACTCCTCGAAAATGGCGGCAAACTTATGATTCGTGATGATAATATGCTCGTCAATCTCGGGTATTGCATCAATATCATCCAACATGCGACCCAGGATCGTACTATCACCAATCTGCAACAACGGTTTCGGGAAATTAGCCGTCAGTTCTCCCAAGCGAGTAGCATATCCGGCTGCGATAACAATGTTTTTCATAGGTTACAAGGCAATAAATCTAGCCCCATCATCCGGCTTGCAGAAATGAATCTCAAAGGTCTTGGCGTATTCAGGGAACTGTTTGAGATATTCGGTCGTGATGCGTTCACGAATCGCTTCCCGCTTTGACGGGTCGATGAGTGCGATGCAGGCACCTTTGAAGCCGGCACCCGAGAAACGCCCTCCATAAACACCCTCCTGTGTGCGCATCAACTCGTAGATGGCTATCAGCTCCGGCGAGCCACACTCGTAGTTGTGAATCGACGATTCGCAACTCTCAAACGACAATTTGCCGAAGAGTTCCAAATTACCCGACTCCCACGCCGTCACCGCCTTGCGCACACGGCGATACTCCGAGTAGAAGTGCTCGGCACGACGGGCAAATCGCTGCGGCATCTGCTTGGCTGTCATATCGAAAATCTCCTTCGGGACATCCCGCAAAAAGGTCTTATCGAGTGTTTTCAGCGGTTGATGCGTATAGGCGAGCATGTTCCACGCTGCAGCACGGCACTCGCTCACGCGCAGGTTGTAGTCACTCGACACCAACGAACGGGTCAAGCCCGAGAAGATGATAGCCAACTCAAAGGGGGGCATCTCGGGGTGGCGACGGATGATGCGATACTCCTCGGTCGCCGTATCCAAGAAGAGTAAGCCGTGCTTCTCACTCAGCACAATACACGATTGATCGAGGATGCCATTCGTCAAACCGATATACTCCCGCTCGGCCTCCGAAGCAATTTTGATGGTCTCCATCTTGGTTAGCGAGATGTCGTTTGCCTTAGCCAGAGCCATCACATACGCCACCAAAACGGCCGCACTCGAGGATAACCCACCTACGGGCAACGAACCTTTCAATACGCCACGAATACCTCGTTTCAGGTCAAAACGCTTCTTCAAGGCATACTTGGCACCGCGGGCATAGTCGCCCCAATGGTGATTTTTCACCTGTACAGGAGCCTGTACATCAAATTGCACTACACCCTCAAACGAAAGGCTGAACAATTCAACGGTACTATCCTCGGAGGGCGAAAACCACAAATCCACACCCTTATCAAACGCAAATCCGGTTACCAGACCATGCTGGTGGTCGACATGTGCACCAATCGGACAAACGCGATAGGGCGAGAAGATGTGATATTGTGGCTCTACGCCAAAATGGTCGATATAGGCTTGTTTCATCATCCTTGCAAATTAAGATACTTGCGAGCAATCCTGCTCAATATCATACATCTCAAAATCGGAATTTTGGGATTTATATTCCGGTACAACACGTTTCATCAAACGTACCATCTGCGGGATATCAACCGCTTGCGCCAATTGAACCAGCTGCTCCATGCTGCTGACCGCCTCCTTATGGTCGTAATTGCGTACCTTGGCGATGCGAATACGATCGTGGGAGGTCGGCAAGGTGTTCTCCGTATTCGAGAGCACCTCCTCGTAGAGTTTCTCTCCCGGGCGCAAACCCGTATAGGCGATCTCGATGTCACGCTCGGGCTCCAACCCCGCCAATTTAATCATCCGTCGAGCCAGATGATCGATTTTCACCGATTCGCCCATATCAAAGACGAAAATCTGCGTGCCGGTAGCCATCGTTGCAGCCTCCATCACCAGGCGGCAAGCCTCCGGAATCGTCATAAAGAAGCGGGTAATTTCGGGATGGGTGACGGTCACCGGCCCACCCTTGGCAATCTGCTCACGGAAACGTGGGATAACCGATCCGTTTGAACCCAAGACATTCCCGAAACGGGTGGTCACGAACCGTGTTTTACCAATTTTTGTTCCCTGTTCAACAGCCAATCCCAGCGATTGCACATAGATCTCCGCCAATCGCTTCGTACACCCCATGATGTTGGTCGGATTAACTGCCTTATCGGTCGAGATCATCACCATCTTCTCCACCTCGTAGGCGATACACTTATCGGCGACATTGCGTGAACCGGCCACATTGACCATCATCGCTTCACACGGGTTCTCCTCCATGAGTGGCACATGCTTGTAGGCAGCTGCATGGAACACAATCTGCGGACGATAGGTGCGGAAGGCAAAATCCAATCGCTGTTCCATGCGTACATCACCGATGATGGGCGTAAATTGCAGGTTGGGGAATCGCTCCTCGAGCTCCAGTCGCAGATTATGAATCGGTGTCTCCGCATTATCGAACAGGACCAAATGACGGATGCCGAATTGGCTTAACTGACGACACAACTCCGAACCAATCGAACCAGCCGCACCGGTTACCAGCAAGGTTTTTCCTCGGAACTCGGCCTTGATATCGGCCATGGAAATCTCAATTTCGGGTCGTCCCAGCAAATCCTCGATTTTGATTTCGCGCACATTCTGCTTCATCACACAGCCATCAATCACTTCATCAATGGGCGGAGCAATCAGCACCTTGATACCCAACTCCTCCGTATGGCGCAACAATCGCTCCTGTTCATCGCGTGCATCGGTTTCCGAGGCAAACAAGACCGCCTCTAAACCATAGCGTTTCTGCAAATAGGCCACATCCTCTTGCGACTCAAAATAGCAGACCGGATGGTTGGCAATCGAGTGATGGCGCCATTCTCGACCATACACAATAAACGCTGCGACATGGTAATGTGGCGAGTTTTGCAATCGGGTGACGAGCGAAACCGCCTTATCACCCGTTCCATAAATCATAATCGTCGTACCGCGCTTTTTCGTATGGTTGCGAATGGCATCATACACGACAATCATGCCGACACGCATAACAACCAGCACTACAAAGGTCAGCATCAAATCCAACAACAAAGCACCGACATAGAATCGCTCATTGAACGGCACGCGCGGAATCAGCCATAAGAAGAGGCCGAGCACGGCACCTTTCACCAAAGTGGCCACAGCCACCTTCCAAATCTCTTTGACGGTCGAGTGGCGGATAATAGCCCGATGAATATCCAGCAGACGAAAGAAAAAGAGCGAGATGACCACCGAACCGACCAGCCACCATACAATGGTGTCACGCTCCGATATGGCTCGGATAAAACTATTGGCAAAAAAGAGGGAGACGACCGATGCGCCAAGAGATGCCAGCACATCCAACGCCAGAATCAGATTGGCATTTACAAACCGATCAAGATGCAATTTTTCAATCAACCGCGACATATATCGACACAATCTCGGGGCTTTGGCGTCAGCGGAACACGCTGAACACCAATCAGTTATCACAATAATACATGCAATTATCGCATGCACCACCCGCTATCGGATGACCCACACCGCGATAATTAGCAACAAATATAGGTATTTTTTTACAAAAAACCGATAGTTTTTCCGTTTTTCTTTTTTTGCCAACTTTTTATAAAAACGGCAGTATCAACCCCAAAGGCATCCGAAAGAAGAGGATGCCCAACCCTCCGGCCGGCATCCTCCTTCATCGTTCAACAAGGACACGCGTATTTTCACACTACACCTCCGAGGTGAAGTGAAAGCGAATATCCTTGAAATTCTCTTGAGCCAACGCCAATGCGTAACTCGTATCAGCCAAGAAGACATCGTTGCCGTGTTTATCGACCGCCATATTGGTATGCTTACGGCGTTTGAAATCCTTCAACTGCTCCTCATTGTCGCTCTCGATCCAACAAGCCTTGTAAATCGAAATCGGCTCCCAACGGCACGATGCACCATACTCATGCTCCAAGCGATATTGAATCACCTCGAACTGCAGAGCACCCACCGTACCGATGATTTTACGGCCATTGAGCGACGAGGTAAAGAGCTGTGCCACACCCTCATCCATCAGCTGGTCGATACCCTTGGCCAGCTGTTTGAATTTCAGCGGGTCGGCATTCTCGATGTAGCGGAACTGCTCGGGAGCAAACGACGGGATACCCGTAAATTTGAGTTTTTCACCCTCGGTAAAGGTATCGCCAATCTTGAAGTTTCCCGTATCGTGCAGACCAACGATATCGCCCGGAAAGGCCTCGTCGATCACCGACTTTTTCTCCGCCATAAAGGCCGTCGGCGAGGAGAATTTCAACTGCTTGCCACTGCGTACATGGAGGTAGTTTTTGTTGCGCTCGAAACGCCCCGAGCAGATCTTCATAAAGGCGATGCGGTCGCGGTGATTCGGATCCATGTTGGCATGAATCTTAAAGACAAAACCGGTCATCTTCTGCTCCCCGGGCTCCACCTGTCGCGTCGCCGTAGGAGCCGGACGAGGCGAGGGGGCGATGCGGATGAAACACTCCAGCAACTCCCTGACACCAAAGTTATTAACAGCCGACCCAAAGAAGACGGAAGCCAATTCACCACGCAGATATGCCTCGCGATCGAAGTCGTCATAAACGCCCTCTATCAAGTCGACATCCTGACGCAACTGCTCGGCATACGCCTCACCGATATAGCTGTCCAATTCGGGATTCGAGAGCTCCTCGAAATTGACCGTCGAGGCATCCGCCGTCAGCTTCTCATCAGAGGTAAAAAGGGACAAATTTCGCTCATAAAGGTTGTACACGCCCTTGAAGGTCGGGCCACTCGAAATCGGGAAGGCCAACGGACGCACCTTGATGTGCAACTCGGCCTCCACCTCGTCGAGCAACTCAAAAGGATCTTTCGACGGGCGGTCGAGTTTGTTGATAAAGACCATCACGGGGGTATTACGCATGCGGCAGACATCCATCAGTTTGCGCGTTTGCGACTCGACACCCTTTGCACCATCGATTACGATAATTACCGAGTCAACAGCCGTCAGCGTGCGGTAGGTATCCTCGGCGAAGTCCTCGTGACCGGGCGTATCGAGGATATTGATTTTAGCCCCCTGATACTCGAATCCCATGACCGACGTAGCGACCGAGATACCGCGCTGACGCTCGATCTCCATAAAGTCGGAGGTTGCTCCCTTCTTGATTTTATTGCTTTTGACGGCACCTGCCACATGAATAGCCCCACCAAACAAGAGCAGTTTTTCGGTAAGGGTCGTCTTACCGGCATCGGGGTGGGCAATGACGGCAAAGGTCCGTCGGCGTGTAATCTCTTCCTGTAAAGTCATTTATGCTTGTTTCTGATAATCCGTATTGTAGTGGCAGCCGACCGATTCACGCAGGTCACGTCCCTGCTTGATGACGAGGTAAGCCACGGCAATCATGTTGCGCAGCTCACACAACTCGCGCACAGGTTTGGTTTTGTTGTAGAGCTCCTCGGTCTCCTCGAAGATAATCGACAGACGGCGCATGGCTCGTTCGAGCGAGAGGTTCGAGCGCACGATACCGACGTAGTTCGACATAATGGACTGCACCTCACGTTTCGATTGGATAAGCATCAGCATCTCCTCCGTGTGCTGCGTACCCTCGAAGTCCCAGTCGGGAATGCCCTCCTGGAAGGGGGTTTTCTCGAATCGCTCGATAGCGTGACGAGCCGCCTCATCGGCATAGACCACCGCCTCGATCAGCGAATTCGAAGCCAGGCGATTCGCCCCATGCAGCCCCGTGCAGGAGGTTTCTCCCAACGCATAAAGGCGTTTGATGGAGGTTTGCCCGTGCGTATCGACCTTCACTCCGCCACACGAATAGTGCGCCGCAGGGGTTACGGGAATCCAATCCTGCGTAATATCGATACCAATCGAAAGGCATTTCTCGTAGATGTTCGGGAAGTGGCTCTTGATCGCCTCGGGCTCCTTGTGGGTCACATCGAGGTAGACGAAATCCTCACCGCGACGGGTCATCTCACGATAGATGGCACGTGCCGTAATATCACGCGGAGCGAGCGACTTCATCGGGTGGTATTGATCCATAAACTCCTTGCCATTTTGCAGACGCAGGATGGCACCAAAGCCACGCATCGCCTCCGTAATGAGGAAATTAGGTTTTTCGCCCGGATTGTAAAGCGTCGTGGGATGGAATTGGATGAACTCCATGTTTTCGGTAATGGCCTTGGCACGGTGGCACATCGCCACGCCGTCGCCCGTAGCCACGACCGGATTCGACGTCGAGGAGTAGATGTTTCCGCAACCGCCCGTTGCCACAATCGTAAAACGCGCCAACATCGTCTCGATTTCGTGGGTCTTTTCGTCGAGCACATAGGCTCCGAAGCAGGTCAGGTTGCGCGTGTGGCGGGTCACAAACTCACCCAGATGGTGCTGCGTGAGGAGGTCGATGGCAAAATGGTGTTCCAGAACGGTGATATTCGGATGACGGCGCACCGAGGCGATGAGTGCCCGCTCGATTTCAGCACCCGTCAGGTCTTCGTAGTGCAGGATGCGGTGTTCGGTGTGTCCACCCTCCCGGTTGAGTTCGAATCGTCCATCGGGAGTCTTGTTGAAACGGGTTCCCCATGCGATGAGGTCTTGAATCAATTCGGGTGCACGTCGTACCACCAGTTCGACAGCCGCCAAATCGCACTTGCCGGCACCGCAAACGAGCGTATCCTCGATATGTTTTTCGAAGGTATCGGGCGCATACGTCACCGAGCAGATTCCGCCTTGGGCGTAGTTCGTGTTACATTCGGCCATTTCGCCTTTGGTTACAATCGTAACCTGGCCCTTTTCGGCCGCCTTGAGGGCGAAGGACAATCCTGCCGCGCCCGAGCCAATCACCAGAAAATCGGTTTTCATGGGGTTTTTGCTGTTAAAAGCCTATTTTGCGACGCAAAGTTACAAAATCTTTGTAATTTTGCCGAACAAATAAGCGAAGAAATGGAGCGTTATATCGACATAAATGACTATACCTACCCCCTTCCCGACCATCGCATCGCCAAATTTCCGTTAGCCGAGCGTTCGGATTCGAAGTTGTTGGTCTATCGGGGAGGCGAAATTTCGGAGAGCCGTTTCCGCCACATCGGCGAGGTGCTGCCCACGGGCTCTCTTTTGGTCTTCAACAACACGAAGGTCATCCGTGCCCGCATCATCATGCACAAGCCGTCGGGAGCGCGTGTCGAGGTCTTCTGCCTCGAGCCACATATGCCGGCCGATTACGAACGTGCACTGGCAGCTACGGGCAGCGGCGAATGGTCGTGCATTGTCGGCAACTCGAAGAAGTGGAAAGAGGGCTATGTCGAGATTAATTTCGAGCACGAGGGCCGCGAAGAGTGGCTGCGGGCCTGGCGTGTCGGCGAGAAGGGACGCGAGCAGGTGGTTCGTTTCGAGTGGTCGGTAAAATTGTCATTTGGCGAACTGCTCGAATTGCTGGGACGTATTCCGATTCCTCCCTACCTGAATCGCGAGAGCGAGGAGATTGACAACACCCGCTACCAAACTGTCTACTCGAAATTCGAGGGCTCGGTAGCCGCTCCCACGGCCGGTCTGCACTTCACCCCCGAACTCATCGAGCAGATGCAAGGCAACGGTTTTGAATTTGGCGAGGTGACACTGCATGTCGGCGCAGGTACCTTCCTGCCCGTCAAGGAGCAGAATGCCACGCTCCACCCGATGCACACCGAGCACTTCGAGATTCGTCGCTCGACCCTCGAACAACTCCTTCGCAAGCACGGGTCGATTACAGCTGTCGGCACCACCTCGGTACGCACCCTCGAGTCGCTTGCCGCCCTCGGCTGGCGCATCCATACCTCGGGAACACCCTATGCCGACAGGGTCATCGGGCAGTGGGAGTTGTACGACATCCCGCAGGCGTTCGATGGGCGCACAGCGTTGGATTTACTCCTTCGTTACATGGAGCGCGAGGGGCTCGACCGCCTGAAATGCGCCACCCAGATCATGATTACCCCCCTGGGCTATCAGTTCCGCATCGTCGAGCGCATCATCACCAATTTCCACCAACCCTCCTCCACATTGCTACTGCTCGTGGCGGCCTATGTGGGCGAGGATTGGCATCGGATTTACAACTTCGCTCTGGAGAACGATTTTCGCTTCCTGAGCTATGGCGACTCCTCGCTCCTGATGCGCTAACAGCATCACAGGAATCCATCAAAGAAGCGTGCTCCAAGCGTTATTTGGGCACGCTTCTTTTTCGTCAACAGCCATACAGTGCAAGCAAAAAGAGCCCTCCACCAACCCCGATTCCTATTTTTCCGCCACCGATATTGGATTTTTCGGCAAAAGTTTACTATATTTGTTAGTTGAGTAAACACCTAACCAATACGACTACCATGATGACCCACCGCGAACGCTTCTTCGCCACTGTCAACCGAGAGCCGGTCGACCGCCCCGCCTCCTGGCTGGGACTCCCCGTGCCATCGGCCCTCCCCAAACTCTTTGCCCACTTCGGCGTGGACTCGGTCGATGCGCTGAAACGCAAGATTGACGACGACGTCTACCCCATTCCGGTTCCCTACCACAATCCCCCGACCAACGACATCGGTTGCTCGCTGGCCTTTGCCAAGAGCGGCGAGGGTGGCGCGCAGGATGAGCGCACGCTGACCGCTCCGGGCTTCTTCGAGGATATGACCGACCCGGCGTTGGTCGATACATTCCCCTGGCCCGACCCCGAGGAGCACATCGACTTTGCCGAGGCTCGTCGTCTGGCCATGGAGGCTCCCGAAGATTGTGCCCGCATGGGTATCATGTGGGCAGCACACTTCCAGGATGCCTGCTCGGCCTTCGGCATGGAGAATGCCCTGCTCACGATGATGATTGCCCCGGAGATGTTCCGTGCCGTCATTGACCGCATCACCGACTTCTATATCCGCTGTGGCGAGATTTTCTACGAGGCCACGAAGGGATACCTCGATGCGGTACTCATCGGCAATGACTTCGGCAGCCAGAACGGACTGCTGGTCTCGCCCGAAGAGTTGCGCGAATATGTCTTCCCGGGGACCAAACGGCTGGTTGACCAGGCCAAGAGTTATGGGTTGAAGGTCGTTCACCACTCGTGCGGTGCCATCTATCCGATTATCGACGACCTGTTCGACCTCGGCATCGACATCATACACCCGATTCAGGCCAAGGCGCGCGATATGCAGGCCGAGAAGTTGGCTGCCGACTTCCCCTCGAAGGGCTGTTTCTTCGGTGGCGTGGATGCCCAGCACCTGCTCGTAAACGGCACACCCGAGGAGGTCGAAGCCGATGTACGTCGCCTGAAAGCCCTCTTCCCTACGGGACTGATTCTCTCGCCCAGCCACGAGGCTATTCTGCCGGATATTAACCCCGCGAATGTCGAGGCTCTGTTCCGCGCCGTACACGAGTAAAGATTAAAGAGGAAAGAGGAAAGAGCAAAGAGCCGAAGCAAAGTCAAGCCTGCAAAGCAGGGTTAAAGAGGAAAGAAGAGATAGAAGTTCGGGGAACTTAAGCATGTTTGGGCGTACTCTCAAAACTCCCAAAACTCCCAAAATTCCCAAAACTCCCAAAATTCAAAAAAAACTAAAACGATTATGAAACGCTATGGTATGGTAATCGGCGTGAACGCCGAGAAATTGGAGGAGTACAAACGTCTGCATGCTGCAGCATGGCCCGGAGTACTGAAGATGATCAAGGAGTGCAACATCGAGAACTACAGCATCTACTACAAGGATGGCTTGCTGTTCAGCTACTACGAGTATGTTGGCACGGACTACGAGGCCGACATGGCCAAGATGGCTGCCGACCCCGAGACACAGCGTTGGTGGGCGGTTTGCGAGCCTTGCCAGCGTCCGCTCGACACCCGCAAAGAGGGTGAGTGGTGGGCCACCATGGAGGAGGTCTTCCATCTCGATTAATCTGCTTCGACGCGCAACACTCGTCATCATCGACTTCACATGGCAAAGCACTCCATGTTCAAGAATGCGGCGGGGGTCAACTACCTGATTCCCTTCCTGCTCATCGCAACCCTCTATCTGCTGTGGGGCTGCGCTCACGGGCTCCTCGATGTGCTGAACAAGCATTTCCAGGAGGCTTTCGACATGACTAAAGCCGAATCGGGATTCGTGCAATTCTCGGTCTACATCGGCTACTTCGTCATGGCCTTGCCGGCCGGCTGGTTGATGCGTCGCTTGGGATACAAGCGTGGCATCATCCTCGGACTCCTGATTTTCGCCCTCGGAGCCCTGCTCTTCGTGCCGGCCTCGTTCATCCACTCACCCCTCCCCTTCTTCGCGGCCCTCTTCATCCTGGCCTGCGGTCTGTGCATCATCGAGAATGGAGCACATCCTTGTGCTACGGGAATGGGCCCCGAAGCCTATGCTGCCCAGCGCATCAACATCGCGGCTGCATTCAATGGCGTGGGGTGGATTGTCGGCCCGCTGATTGGCGGCCTGCTGATTTTCGGTGGCGAGGGCTCGTCGTTTGACCTGGCCAAACCCTATATTTTGGTCGGATGCTTCGTGCTGCTCGTCTGTCTCATCTTCTCGCGGATTCGGATTCCCGAGGCCGAGATGGAGGCGGATGCCGAGCAGGAGGCTGTCACCGAGGGTACGACCGAGGGTTCGGTATGGCAACACAGCCACTTCCGCCAGGCCCTCATCGCACAATTCCTCTATGTCGGAGCACAAACCGGCATCGGCAGTTACTTTGTCAACTACGTCCTGGAACTCGACCCCTCGATGTCGAAACTCACGGCTGCCCAACTGCTCAGCATGGGCGGTATGGGGCTCTTCTTCGTCGGACGCTTGATGAGTTCACTCTTCATGCGCTGGATCTCCCCGGGACGCTTGCTGGCACTCTTTGGGGCCTGTGCTACGATTTGCATGACGCTGGTCATGGCCTCGATGGGAACCGCCTCGCTCATTGCCCTCTTCCTCTCGTTCTTCTTCATGTCGACGATGTTCCCCACCATCTTTGCACTGGGCGTTCGTGGCATGGGAGCACGCACGAAGCAGGCTTCATCGCTCTTGGTGATGTGCATCGTGGGCGGTGCCGTCTTCCCCATCTGCATGGGGCTCGTCGGCCAAACGAGCATGGCACAAGGCTTCTCCCTGCCCCTCATTGCCTTCGCCTACATCACCCTTTTCGGTGTCGGACAGGCGATGCAAAAGCGGTAAGGATTCCTTGCATACAGAAGCAGGGGCTGCTCCGAGTGGAGTAGCCCCTGCTTCTGTATCGTTCGTTTTAGAGATAGCGACTCACAAAGTCACATACCCGCTCGACATACTCCTCGGCATGGTCGGCAAATGCCCATGCATGCCCCGAGCCGGAGGCTACCCACAACTCCTTAACACCCGACTTGTGCTCATAGAGCGGATAGACCATTGCCGTGGGAACATAGTGATCCTCCTCGCCATGGATGAAGAGCATCGGAGCCTCTGCACGTGCTACGGCATCGAGAGCCGAAGCCTCCCGAAAATCCCATCCGTAACGCAGACGGCAGTAGCAATTGGCCACATAGAGTATCGGGAAGGGCGGCAGATGATAATCCTCGCGCAGCTCCTTGCAGAATTGCTCCCACACGCTCGTATAGCCACAATCCTCCACATAGCAACGTACCGCAGCGGGCACATCGGCCTCGCCGGCCAGCATCATCGTCGTCGCAGCACCCATCGAGATACCGTGCACCACGACCCGCTGCTCCGCCCCGAAGAGTTGGGGCAGACAATGAATCCACTCCTTCACATCCAGGCGGTCACCCCACCCCATCTGTATCGCCTCGCCACCGCTTGCGCCATGATAACGCAAGGTCGGGAGCAAGACGTTATATCCCAGATGTTTGTGATAAATCCAAGCAATTTGCAACATGCCGAAGGGGTGGTCCGTATAGCCGTGCACGACGACTGCCGTACAGTCGGTCGGCTCGTCGGCTGCAATCACCCACGCCTCCAGCTGCGTACCATCTTCGGCCGTGCGCATCACGGGACGCAAACGACCCGACGACAGCAACGTATCAGCCCACCCTTGCAAGGTCGGATAGTTTTCGACAAAGCGGGCATAACACGCCTCCGTATCGCGCTCTACCGCCGGACGCAAGGCCAACTTCGTCAGGTAAAACCCACCGACGACGGCACTCGCTCCCACGAGCAGCAAGCACACAACAACCCACACAGCCACCTTCCGCAACATCGGTTACTTACTCAATTTTTCACGCACGTGCAACAACATATCGTCGGTCATCGACGAGAGGTTCCACTCGGGTTTCCAACCCCACTCCTCACGAGCGCACGTATCATCGAGCGAGTTGGGCCAGCTCTCGGCAATCGCCTGCTTCACAGGGTCGATGTTGTAATCCATCGTGAACGAGGGCATGCGCTTTTTGAGCTCGGCACAGATAATCTCGGGCGTGAAACTCATCGAGGCGATGTTGAAGCTGTTGCGGTGCTTGAGTTGTGCAGGGTCGGCCTCCATCAGCTCGACGCAGGCACGCAACGCATCGGGCATGTAGATCATATCCATATAGACATCGGGCGGCACAGGGCAGGTGAAATGACCCGTGCGAATCGCCTCGTAGTAGATCTCCACGGCATAGTCGGTCGTACCGCCACCGGGTAGCGTCACACTCGAGATGATACCCGGGAAACGCACCGAACGGGTGTCGACACCATATTTCTTATAGTAGTAGTTGCCGAGCATCTCGCCCGTGTATTTGCAGATACCGTAGATGGTCGTCGGCTGCATGATGGTATCCTGCGGCGTCTGATCCTTGGGCGACGAGGGACCAAAAGCACCAATCGACGAGGGGGTAAAGAGGGCGCAGTGGTGCTGACGGGCCACCTCCAGCGAGTTGTTCAGCGCACCCATGTTCACTGCCCATGCCATCTGGGGGTTGCGCTCACCCACCGCCGAGAGCAGTGCCACAAGGTTGAAGATGGTGTCAATCTGGTAGCGCGCCACCACCGAAGCCATTGAAGTAGCATCGAGGGCATTGAGCACCTCGAAGGGGCCATCTTCGCCCAGTTCGCGACAATCGCGCATATCGGTAGCCACCACATTCGACCCGCCATAAATTTTACGCAGGTAGACCGTCAATTCGGAGCCGATTTGCCCACCGGCACCCACGATAAGAATCTTTTTCATCGTTATCGATTCGTTGTTTTAGTTGTTTTTTGCCTGAAAAATCGAGTAAAGATACAAATATTTGATTATAAAACCCCTCTCACCTCGAAAAAAATCGTGCGAAGGTGTATGCGATAGGCATTGGCGGGGAGAAGGAGTCCGCTTTTGTCGCACCGTCGCAGCAAAAAAAGGGCTCGATACCGCACAAACTGCAAAAATTGTTGTTAACTTTGTGGCAACATACTGATTTTACGCGGAAAGTGTAAGATTATCCCTGTTAAATGAACATAGAAAATCAAATTAACATATGAAACGACTCTTATCCCTGTGGCTCTGTTTGGCCCTGTTGATTGCATTGCCCAATTGCGGTGGCGACGGTGAGGTGGTAAACCCCGACGCACCTACCGACCAACCCAATCAACCCGACGACGGTGACGACAATAACGAGGACAACCCCAACGACGACGACCCGAATGACGACAAGGACGAGGATGACAAGCCCGACGAGCCTTTGTTTGTTGTGTCGCCCGCTTCGGCAGAGGTAGTTGCCGCAGGTGGTATCGTTGAGTTTACGCTGATGCATGACGCAGAGAAAGAGAACGTAACGGTCGAAATTGAGGAGGCGGCTCAGCGGTGGATATCCCTCATCGAGCCGCGTGCCATTACCACCACCTATCAGTTCGAGGTCAATCAAAATCCACGCATGGAACCCCGCACGGCCAACATCACCTTCACGGATAACAAGCATGCGAAGCAACAGACGGTGAAGATTACGCAGGTAGCCGCAGAGGAGGCGGATGACAACCCGTTAGCCGGCATGAATTGCGCTAACAATGAGATACTGTACATCACAAACAATGTCAACCCTATCAATATTCTTCGATTCGAAGGATTGCTCTCCAACACCTACGAAGACGGCATCGGTAGGCTTACATTCAGTAGCGATTTGAACACGCTCCCCGAGGGTGTCTTTAAGAACTACTCACGCATCGAATATATGCTACTCCCAAAGAGCCTGAAGACCATTGGCAAGGAGGCGTTTGCAGGATGTAGCAACCTGAAAAGCATCACCATTCCCAATAGCGTCACCTCGATTGGAGAGTATGCATTCAGTTTTTGCAAAGCACTAACAAGCATCACCATTCCCGATAGCGTTATTGAGATTGAAATAGCAGCATTCGCTTTATGTATTTAGAAGTCCCAAACAACCAAAACTATTCAGAAATAACCAAGTATAAACCTTTAATTATCAGTATATTCTAAAATTTAACACTTTCAGACTGCTTTTTGATGGTTCCCAAATTTCCACATATTTTTGAGACATAT
>JAGAPT010000041.1 GCA_017623115.1 Alistipes sp. | reverse complement strand
TTTAACTTGGTGATTTATAGAGAATTAGAGAGATTAGTGAGAGAGTAATAATAAACATATAGCAGGGAACAATCTCATCTATTGAAATGGTTACCAATCAGTTAGATTATTTTAGTGTTCACCTGTGATATATTAACTAAAAAAATAGCACAGCAAAAAGTTCGCTGTGCTAAATTTCTGTTTTTCTATTGTCGCCTTTGAGGAAAGCATGGGAATTTAGCGAGTTTAATGAGTCGCTTGGGGTCATTTTGAGTCATTTTAGGGTGTCATAAAGTGACTCAAAGTGACTCATTTTTGTTCGCAAACCAACTAATTTTGAATTTTGAATCCTAAATTTTGAATTGCCCTTAGGCAAAGCTCTGCATCTCGATCAGGTGGGCATAGATGCCACCCTTGGCCAGCAGCTCCTCGTGGGTGCCCTGCTCGGCAATCTTGCCCTCGGCAACGACGATGATCTGATCCGCACCCTGAATCGTCGAGAGGCGGTGGGCGATGATCACCGAGGTGCGCCCTTTGAGGAGGTTGTTCAAGGCCTCCTGCACCAACTTCTCGCTCTCGGTATCGAGGGCCGAGGTGGCCTCGTCGAGAATCAAGATTTCGGGATTTTTCAGCACGGCACGGGCAATCGACAGCCGCTGACGCTGACCGCCCGATAGTTTCGAGCCACGGTCGCCGATGTTCGTTGCGTATCCGTCCGGAGTCTGGCGAATAAATTCGTCGGCATTGGCAATGCGGGCTGCAGCGACAATCTCCTCATGGGTGGCATCGGCCTTACCCATCTTCAGGTTCGATTCGATGGTGTCGTTGAACAGCACGGTCTCCTGTGCCACGATGCTCATGTGGGCTCGGAGGCTCTCCTGCGTGTAATCCGAGAGGGGAACCCCGTCGATAAGCACCTCGCCCGACTGTGGGTCGTAGAAGCGAGGAATCAACTCCGAGAGGGTTGACTTACCACCACCCGAGGGGCCCACGAGGGCGACGGTCTCGCCACGCTTAATCTCGAACGAAACCCCGTCGATGACCTCGCGTTGTCCGTCGTAGGTGAAGTGTACGTTGCGGAATTCGATCTTCTCTTTCAGGCCGTCAAAAACCTTCGCATCGGGTTTGTCTTCAATGGCAGGGCGCGAGTCGATGATGCCGAAGATGCGCTCACCGGCAGCGATACCTTGGTTGATGTTGGCAAACTGGTCGATAAAGTGGCGCACGGGGCGTGTAATCTGTGAGAAGATGGCCACGAAGGCGATGAAACTACCCGGGTCAAGCGAGCCGTTGCCCACCAAAATACCGCCAAAGACAAGCACCACGCCTACGGCTGTAATGCCGAGGAACTCACTCATGGGCGAGGCGAGTTGCTGGCGACGAGCCATCGAAAGGGTCAGACGGGCAACATCCTCGTTGATGCCAAAGAAGTTGCCTTTCACATAGTCGGTGGCGTTGTAACTCTTGATGACCTTCACGCCGGCCAGCGACTCATCGAGTGCCGAGACCATCTCGCCCAGGCGACGTTGATTGGTGCGGGCCGGATGGCGCAACCGCTTTACGATGCTGCCGATGAGCATAGCCACGAGGGGCAGGAACAATATCGAGAAGATCGAGAGCTCCCACGAGAGCATCACCATCATGCCGATATAGCCGATGATGAGGAAGGGCTCTCGGAAGGCCACGAGCAACGTGTTGGTGATGCAGAACTGCACGACATTCACATCGGCCGTGATGCGCGAGATGATGTCGCCCTTCTGCTGATCGCTGAAGTAGCCGACATGCATATCCATCACGCGAGCAAACATATCATCACGCATACGTTGCAGCGTGCGGGCACGCATCGACTCCACGGTCCAGGCTCCGAGGTAGCGGAACAGGTTGCTCAGGAAGCTGATGAAGATGGTAAAGAGGGCGAGCATGATGAGCACCTTCTGACGGTCGTATTCGACGTAGATGAGCGAATACATGTAGTTGAAGAAGGTGGTTAGATACTCGGTATTGAACTCTACGGGAGGCAACTCGGTGACACGCTCGAAGGTGTAGTCCGGATCGAACATCGTGTTCATGATCGGGACGATGAGTACGAACGTCAGCGAATTGAATACCGCATAGAGCAGCGAGTAGAAAAAGTAAGGGATGGCATATTTCTCGATGGGTCGGGCAAAGCCGAGCAATCGTAAATAGGTCTTAAACATAGGTTCCTTTGTTTTCTAAAACAGACAAAAATAGCGAAATCTTTTGATTTCGCCAAATCGGACTATGATTCAGGGGTATATCCGCTATCTTCGAGGAGATTCTGACCATTGGCAGCCGCCACGGCCAGCTGATCGCAACGATTGTTTTCCACCGTCTCGGCATGTCCTTTGACCCATACAAAACGCACATGGTGGCGACGATAGATGCGCAAAAAACGCATCCAGAGGTCGGGGTTTTTCTTCCCCGAGAAGCCCTTCCTCTCCCAGCCGAAGACCCACCGCTTCTCGACGGCATCGACCACATACTTCGAATCGGAATAGATGGTCACCTCCGACCCTTCGAACTTCAATGCTTCGAGGGCCACGCAGACGGCCATGAGCTCCATGCGGTTGTTGGTCGTGAGGCGGTAGCCTTGGGCAATCTCCTTGCGGTGCGGACCCGCCAACAAGACACACCCGAACCCTCCCGGACCCGGGTTGCCCAAGGATGAACCGTCGGTATAGATCGTGATAGCAGCCATGTAATTAGAATTTTTGGGAATTTTGAGAATTTTGGGAGCTCTGCGCAGAACTCCCAAAACTCCTAAAACTCCCAATATGAAATCTACTGCAACGCAGCCAGCTGCTCCTTGATGGCGGCAATCTTTGCCTCGGCGTCAGCCTGCTTGGCGCGCTCGTTGGCAACCACCTTCTCGGGGGCATTTTGTACGAAACGCTCGTTCGAGAGCTTTGCCATGACGCTCTTCAGGAAGCCTTCGTAGTAGACCAGGTCGTCGGCCAGCTTCTTCTTCTCGGCCTCGGTATCAATCATACCCTCCAACGGTACGAAGTATTGTGTCGTCTTCACCAGGAAGGCTGCAGCTGCAGCATCCTTCTCCGTCGTCGGCTCGATAGCCTTCAGATTGGCCATCTTCGTGATGACGGGGGCATATTCGGCGGGGTAGTTCTCGTCAACGATGACACGCAACGTGAGCTGCTCCTTCTGCGGAAGGTTCTTCTGGTTGCGGATGTTGCGCACGGCCGAGATGACCTCATGAGCCAACGCGAAGCGAGCGAGCAACGCGGCTTGCTCCTCTCCGGCCTCGGGCATCGGGGCTACGCAAATCGACGCACCCTCCTTGCGGGGAGCAATGTCTTGCCAAATCTCCTCCGTGACGAAGGGCATGAAGGGGTGCAACGAACGCATCAGGGCGTCGAAGAAACGCTTCGTGGCCTCCATGGTGGCGGCATCAATCGGCTCGCCGTAGGCGGGCTTCACCATCTCCAGATAGAGGGCACTGAACTCATCCCAGAAGAGTTTGTAGAGGGTCAGGCAGGCCTCCGAGATGCGGTATTGACGGAAGTCGGCCTCCACCTCACGCAGGGCGCGACCCAGAGCCGCCTCGAACCAGGCCACAGCCAGGCGGTTGTTCTCGCTCTGGGCCAGGTTCGTGTCGACCGTCCAGCCATTGACCAGGCGGTAGGCATTCCAAATCTTGTTACCGAAGTTGCGACCCTGCTCGCACAATGCCTCGTCGAACATCACGTCGTTGCCGGCCGACGAGGACATGAGCATCGCCAGGCGCACGCCATCGGCACCATATTTCTCGATCAGGTCGAGCGGATCGGGCGAGTTACCCAACTGCTTCGACATCTTGCGACCGATCTTATCGCGCACGATACCCGTGAAGTAGACGTTGCGGAAGGGTTCGGCCGAGCGGTACTCGTAGCCGGCCATAATCATACGTGCCACCCAGAAGAAGATGATATCGGGACCCGTTACGAGGTCGTTGGTCGGGTAGTAGTAGCGAATCTCCTCATTCTCGGGGTTGCGGATGCCGTCGAAGACCGAGATGGGCCACAGCCACGAGGAGAACCAGGTGTCGAGTACATCCTCATCCTGGCGCAGGTCGGCCATCGTCAGCGAGGCATCGCCCGTCTTCGTGCGTGCCTTTTCCAACGCCTCCTCGGCCGTAACGGCTACGACATAACCACCCTTCGGGAGGTAGTAGGCCGGAATGCGCTGACCCCACCACAGTTGGCGCGAGATGCACCAATCCTTGATGTTCTCCATCCAGTGGCGGTAGGTGTTCTTGTATTTCTCGGGAACGAAACGAATCACATCCTCCAAGACGGCCTTCGTGGCGGGCTTGGCCAGCTCCTCCATTGAGAGGAACCACTGCATCGAGAGCTTCGGCTCGATGGCAACACCCGTGCGCTCCGAGTAACCCACGTTGTTCGTGTAATCCTCGGTCTTCTCCAGCAGGTCAGCCTCCATCAGGTCCTTCTCAATCTGCTTGCGCAGGTCGAAGCGGTCCATGCCGACGTAGATACCCACTTTGTCGTTAATCGTACCATCGTCGTTGAAGATGTCGATGGTCTCGAGGTTGTATTTCTCACCCAACATGTAGTCGTTGACGTCGTGAGCCGGCGTAACCTTCAGGGCACCCGTACCAAACTCGATGTCGACATACTCGTCGCGGATAACCGGAATCGAGCGGCCTACCAGCGGCACGATGACGCGTGCATCGGCCGGCAGGTGCTGGTAGCGCGGGTCGTTCGGGTTGACGCACAACGCCGTATCGCCCAAAATGGTCTCGGGGCGGGTCGTGGCAACAATCAGTGCCTCATCCGAGCCCTCCACCTTGTAGCGCAGGTAGTAGAGTTTGCCGTGCGACTCCTTGAAGATGACCTCCTCGTCCGAAAGCGCCGTCTTGGCCGAGGGGTCCCAGTTGACCATGCGTACACCACGATAGATTTTCCCCTTCTCGTAGAGGTCGCAGAAGACGCGCAGCACGCTCTCCGTGCGAGCGTCGTCCATCGTGAAGCAGGTACGCTCCCAGTCGCACGATGCGCCTAATTTGCGCAACTGCTTGAGAATCACACCGCCATACTTCTCTTTCCACTCCCAGGCATACTTCAGGAACTCCTCGCGGGTAAGCTGTGACTTCTCGATGCCCTGCTCATGCAACATCGCTACGACCTTGGCCTCCGTAGCAATCGAGGCGTGGTCCATGCCCGGTACCCAGCAGGCATTCTTGCCTGACATGCGGGCACGACGAATCAGCACATCCTGCAACGTGTTGTTGAGCATGTGGCCCATGTGGAGCATACCCGTGACGTTGGGGGGCGGAATGACAATCGTATAGGGTTCGCGTGCATCGGGCTCCGAGTGGAACAGACGATGCTCAATCCAGTAATCGTACCATTTTGCCTCCAACGATTGGGGCGTGTATTTGTCGGCGATTTGCATAACTGTATGATGTTGTAATATTATTCTTCGTTTTACGACCTGCAAAGATACGAATTCTGAATGTCAAAATGCAAAAAACAAACACCTAAATTGGGATTTTTAGGTGTTTTGGAGTTTTTGAAGAACAAATTCTAACCTTTGCATTCGACTACGCCAGCCTGATGCCGTGGGCACGGCAGGCGGCAATCATCGCTTCGGGCCAAATGGAACTCTGCACCTCGCCGATATGCGCTTTGCGCAGAAGGTACATGCAGAGGCGGGACTGTCCGATGCCCCCTCCGACGGTGAGCGGCAGGCCTCCTTCGAGCAACGTGCGGTGGAAGGGGAGCGTGCGTTTGCGGGTCTCGTTGCGGAGCTCGAGTTGGCGTTCGAGTGCCGCGGCATCGACACGGATACCCATGCTGGAGATCTCCACCGAGCGATCGAGGACCGAATCCCATAACAGCAGGTCGCCATTCAGGCCGACGTAGCCCTCCTCGTTGGGGGTAGACCAATCGTCGTAGTCGGCGGCACGGCTGTCGTGTGGCTCGCCATTCGAGAGCGGGGCACCGATACCGATGATGAAGACGGCTCGATACGTGCGCGTGATTTCGTGCTCGCGCTCCTTGGCCGAGAGGGTGGGGTAGCGTTTGAGCAGCTCCTCGGCGTGGATGAAGTGGATCTCCTCGGGAAGCATCGGTTGCAGTTGCGGAAACTCGATGTAGAGTTTGTTCTCGGTAACCTTAATCGACTCGTAGATGCGTCGCACGGTCTTTTTCAGAAAGGCTATGGTGCGCTCCTCGGGGCGGATGACCTGCTCCCAATCCCACTGGTCGACATAAATCGAGTGGAGGTTGTCGAGCTCCTCCTCGGGACGCAGAGCGTTCATGTCGGTGTAGATGCCTCGGCCGGGAGCCGTCTGCAACTCGGCCAGCTTGCATCGTTTCCACTTTGCCAGCGAGTGGACCACCTCGGCCACCTCGTTGTTACGGTCGCGCACGGCAAACGATACGGCTCGTTCCGTGCCGTTCAGGTCGTCGTTCAGACCACTGCCGCGCAAGACGACCAGCGGTGCAGTGACACGCAGCAGGGCCAATTGAGCCGAGAGGTTGTTTTGAAACATCTCCTTCACCTGACGAATGGCACGCTCGGTGCTTTCAGCGTCGGGAATCGGGTTGAGGTATGGCGATGGAAGAATCAGCGACATAGTCTTTGGGTGTTGGTTTGGATGCAAATGTACGATTTTTCTGCTGAAGATACGATTCTTCGTTGAAAAATCGTTACCTTTGTACCGATTATATACTTACGCGAACTATGAGTAAAAAGACAAAGATAGAGAGTTTTGAAGTAGAGGATGCTACGTTTGCAGCCGAATTGATGGATGGCCACCATCGGGTGATTCCGATTGTGACGGGGGATGATGAACCCTCCGAGGAGGCGGAGATTCCCGAGGAGATGCCCATCCTGACGCTGCGCTCGTCGGTGCTCTTCCCGGGTGCCATTACCCCCATCACGGTGGGGCGCGACAAGTCGATTGCCTTGGTGCGTGCCGTGAATCAGGAGGGGGGCGTGCTGGGTGCTGTCCTGCAGCGTGAAAGCGAGGTGGAGAACCCGATGCCGGCCGATATGTACAAGGTCGGGACGGCTGCCCGCATCATCAAGATATTGGAGATGCCGAATGGGAATCTGACGGTGATTCTCAATGGTTTGCAGAAAATCGAGATCCACGAATATGTTGCCACCGAGCCCTACCTCAAAGCACGGGTAACCGCTTTGCGCGATACGACTCCCGACCAAAACAGTGTCGAATTTGAGGCCCTTGTCGAGTCGATACGCGACACGGCTCTCGGCATCATCAACATCTCCCCGTCGATGCCCAAGGAGGCTGCTTTTGCCATCAAGAACATCGACTCGAAGCGCGGTATCATCAACTTCATCTGTTCGAATATGGAGTTGAGCGATGATGATCGGCAGGCGCTGCTCGAAGCCCCGGGCTTGCTGGCTCGCTCACGCAAGTTGCTGGAGATTTTGATTCGTGAGCAGCAGCTGGCCGAACTGAAAAATCAGATTCAGGAGCGTGTCAAGCAGGAGATTGACAAGCAACAACGCGACTACTACCTGCAACAGCAGATGCGCACGATTCAGGATGAGCTGGGCGATGGCTCGGATGCCGATATCGACCGCCTGCGGGAGGCTGCCACGAAGAAGAAGTGGCCCAAGGAGGTGGCTGCAGCCTTCGATAAGGAGGTGCAGAAACTGGAGCGCATGAATCCTGCTGTGGCCGAATACACGGTGCAGATTACCTACCTCGAGTTGCTGCTCGACCTGCCGTGGGAAGAGGTGACACAGGATAATCTCGACCTGAAGTGTGCCCGTGAGCAGTTGGATCGCGACCACTTCGGCCTGGAGGAGGTCAAAGACCGCATCTTGGAGCACCTGGCCGTCATCAAGTTGAAGGGCGATTTGAAATCCCCCATTCTCTGCCTCTATGGCCCTCCGGGTGTGGGTAAAACCTCGCTTGGCAAGTCGGTGGCAGCGGCTTTAGGGCGTAAGTTCGGCCGTATCTCGCTCGGTGGTCTGCACGATGAGTCGGAGATTCGCGGACACCGCCGCACCTACATCGGTGCCATGCCCGGTCGTATCATCCAGACCATCAAACGCTGTGGCTCATCGAATCCGGTCATCATCCTCGATGAGGTGGATAAACTGACCGTCTCGAACCACGGTGATCCGTCGAGTGCGCTGCTGGAGGTGCTCGACCCCGAGCAGAATACCACCTTCCACGACAACTATATCGATATGGAGTACGACCTCTCGAAGGTGCTCTTCATCGCTACGGCCAACAACATCCAGAACATCGCTCCGGCTTTGCGTGACCGCATGGAGATGATTAACATCCCGGGTTACCTGATGGAGGAGAAGGTGCATATCGGTTTGGATCACCTCTTGCAGAAGCAACGTGATGCGCATGGTATTCCGGCGGATGGCCTCTCGCTTTCGGCCGAGGTGATGGAGCAGATTATCGCAGGATATACGCGCGAGGCGGGTGTTCGCTCGCTCGATAAGCATCTGGCCAAGTTGGCGCGAGCTCGCGCCAAGCAGATTGCCTTCGAGGAGACTCCTGCGGCTGAGATGACCCGGGCGGATGTCGAGCAGGTGCTCGGCATGCCGAAGTTCCTCAAAGACGAATACGAGGTGGGTGGCATGGTCGGTGTGGTTACCGGCCTGGCATGGACCGAGGTGGGTGGCGACATCCTCTACATCGAGTCGGTGCTGACCCCCGGTAAGGGCAATATCAGCCTGACGGGTAATCTTGGTACGGTGATGAAGGAGTCGGCGACGATTGCCTTCGAGTGGGTCAAGGCGCACCACCAGGAACTCGGTATCGACCCCGAGCAGTTCGAGAAGTGCGATATCAACATCCACGTGCCCGAAGGTGCCATCTCGAAGGATGGCCCCTCGGCCGGTATTACGATGGTGACATCGATTGCCTCGACCTTCACGGGCCGTCAGGTCAAGGAGCGTATTGCCATGACGGGCGAGACGACCCTGCGTGGTCGCGTGTTGCCTGTCGGTGGCGTGAAAGAGAAGATTCTGGCCGCCAAACGTGCCGGCATCACGGAGATTCTGCTCTCGGAGGATAATCGCAAGGACATCGCCGAAATCAAGGCCGACTATATTGAGGGGCTGACGTTCCACTATGTGAAGAGCAACGAAGAGGTGTTGCAGTTGGCATTGGTCTAAAAAATAGAGAATGGTATGAAATTTATAGCTATTATTCCGGCTCGTTACGCCTCGACTCGATTCCCGGGTAAACCGTTGGCTATGTTGGGCGGCAAGAGCGTCATTCAACGTGTCTACGAGCAGGTTGCAGGGGTGCTGGACGATGCGGTGGTCGCCACCGATGATGAGCGTATCTACGAGGCTGTGAAGGCCTTTGGCGGTAAGGTCGAGATGACCTCGACCGAGCATCGCAGTGGTACAGATCGTTGCTGGGAGGCCTATTGCAAGCAGGGCGGTACGTATGACGTGGTGGTCAATGTGCAGGGCGATGAGCCCTTTATTCGGGCCACACAACTCGAGGCACTGAAGCGTTGCTTCGAGCATCCCGCCACCGATATTGCTACGCTCGTGAAACCCTTTACCGAGGCAGATGGACTGGCCGCATTGGAGAATCCCAACTCACCAAAGGTGGTGCTGGATGGAGCATCGCAGGCCATCTACTTCTCGCGATCGGTGATTCCCTATCTGCGCAACTACCCTCGTGAGGAGTGGCTCGCACACCACACCTTCTACAAGCATATCGGTATCTACGCCTTTCGTACCGAGGTGCTGAAGGCGGTAACAGCCCTACCGCAATCGACCCTCGAACGGATGGAGTCGCTCGAGCAGCTGCGCTGGTTGGAGAATGGATATAAAATAGGTGTGGGTATCACCGACATCGAGACCATCGGTATCGATACGCCCGAGGACCTCGAAAAGGCAGAGGCCTTTTTGGCATCCCGTACCCTATAAAAAGGTTGCTATATGAAATTCATAGCTGGTCCATGTGTGATTGAGTCGGCTGAGTTGTTGGATGAGGTGGCAGCCCGTTTGGTGGCCATCAACCGACGATTGGGGACCGACATTCTCTTCAAAGCCTCCTTCGATAAGGCCAATCGTACCTCGATCCGCTCCTTTCGTGGCCCCGGCTTGGAGCGGGGTCTTGCGATGCTTGCCTCCGTCAAAGAGCGGTGGGGCTTATCGCTTCTAACCGATATTCACGAGCCGTGGCAGGCCGAGGCGGTCGGTCAGGTGGTCGATGTGTTGCAAATCCCAGCCTTCCTGTGCCGGCAGACCGATTTGCTGACTGCGGCCGCCCGAACCGGTAAGACGGTCAATATCAAAAAGGGCCAATTCCTGGCCGGTGAAGATATGCGCTATCCCTATGAGAAGGCGATGGAGGCGGGGGCGCGTGAAGTGTGGCTCACCGAGCGGGGCAACTCGTTTGGCTACCACAATCTGGTGGTCGATTTTCGAAACATCCCCGATATGAAACAATTTGCCTCCACGGTGATAATGGATTGCACCCACTCCGTGCAACGACCCGGAGCCGATGGCGGGAAGACGGGTGGCAATCGTGAGTTTGTCCCCGCCATGGCCTATGCGGCCAAGGCCTTCGGGGCCGACGGCTTTTTCTTCGAGGTGCATCCCGACCCCGACAAGGCCCTCTCGGACGGACCGAATATGTTGCCTCTTGATGCCTTGGAGGGGGTTATTGAACAACTGTTGAGATGACGGAACTGCTGAAAGAACATATTTTGGAGTTGGCTCGTCGGGCGATACGCACCGAGCGCGAGTCGTTGGCGAATTTGGAGCAGAGCCTGGGTGACTCGTTTGCCGAGGCGGTGCAGCGGATACTCTCCTCGGAGGGGAAGTGCATCGTTACGGGCATGGGTAAGTCGGGGCTTGTGGGGCGCAAAATTGCCGCTACGCTCGCATCCACCGGTACGCCGAGCTTCTTTTTGCACCCGGGCGAGGCTTTTCACGGCGATTTGGGCATGATTTCGAAGGAGGATGTCGTGTTGGCTCTCTCCTATTCGGGCGAGACGGACGAAGTGCTGAAAATCGTCCCCTTTATCCAGGCCAACGGCAACACGCTGATTGCCATGACGGGCAACGAGGATTCGACCCTGGCACGCCATGCCGATATCCATTTGAATGTGCATGTGGAGAGCGAGGCCTGCATCCTGCAACTTGCCCCGACCTCCTCGACAACGGCACAGCTGGCTATGGGGGATGCCCTGGCCGTGGCATTGATGGAGTTGCGAGGCTTCTCGAGCGTCGATTTTGCACGCCTGCATCCGGGCGGCAGCCTGGGTCGTCGGCTCCTGATGACGGTCGGACAGGCCATGCGTGACCATGATTTGCCGATCGTTACACCCGATTGTTCGGCCGTGGAGATGATTCATGCCATATCGAAGGGCGGGCTGGGGCTGATTGTATTGATGGATGCGGGAACGATTCGCGGCATTGTGACCGACGGCGATGTGCGACGGGCCATGGAGCGGCTCAAGGAGCAGTTCTTCAGCATCCGCGCGATGGATATCGCCACCACCCACCCCAAAACCATCCGCCCTGAGGCCAAACTCATCGAGGCGGAGCGGCAGATGGCACGGCATAAGGTCACCTCGTTGCTGGTCGTGGATGAGGCCGAGAGCCTGCAGGGTGTGATCCAAATCTACGATATCAAACTCTGATTGGACGACTTTTTGCTGAAGCAGCCCCAAAAGGAGCGTGGGCGAAAAAGGTTTTCCCTGAAGTCTCCTTAAGCCCCTTTAGGGCGCTTTACGATCTCTTCTTCGCGCTAATAAAAAATCCCGCAAACCGGATTCGGTTTGCGGGATTTTCTTGTAAGTTGCGTAAAACTTACTCGGCAACGATAGCCTCGCTGGGGCATACCGAAGCGCACGAACCGCAGTCGATGCACTTATCAGGATCAATTACATAGATATCGCCCTCCGAGATAGCCTCTACGGGGCACTCACCGATGCAGGTACCGCATGCTACGCAAGCGTCAGTAATTTTGTAAGCCATAGTTTTCGTGTTTTAGAGTTACTGTTGTGTGTTATGTGTATGCAAATATACAAACTTATTTGATAATATCAAATCCTGTGTAAGGAATTAACACCTCCGGAATGCGGATACCCTCTTCGGTCTGGTTGTTTTCGAGCAGGGCAGCCACGATGCGGGGCAGTGCCAATGACGAGCCATTCAAAGTGTGTGCCAATTGGGTCTTTTTGTCGGCATCGCGGTAACGCAACTTCAGGCGGTTGGCCTGGAACGACTCGAAGTTCGACACCGAGGAGACCTCCAACCAACGCTTCTGTGCCTCCGAGTAGACCTCGAAGTCGTAGGTCAGTGCCGAGGTGAAGGACATATCGCCACCACACAGCCGCAGAATGCGGTAGGGAAGACCCAACGAAGCAACGAGTTTCTCGACATGAGCCACCATGCCGTCGAGTGCCTCATAGGAGTTCTCGGGCAGTGCGAGTTGTACGATTTCGACCTTGTCGAACTGATGCAGACGATTCAAACCACGCACATCCTTGCCATACGAACCGGCCTCACGACGGAAGCAGGGGGTGTAGGCGGTCATCTTCACCGGAAACTCCGAGCGATCGAGAATCACATCGCGGAAGATGTTCGTCACGGGAACCTCGGCCGTCGGCACGAGGTAGAAGTTATCGGCTGTCGCGTGGTACATCTGTCCCTCCTTGTCGGGCAGCTGGCCTGTGCCGAAGCCCGACGCCTCATTGACCATCACGGGGGGCTCTACCTCCTGATAGCCGGCTGCCGTGTTGCAGTCGAGGAAGTAGTTGATCAGGGCACGCTGCAGGCGGGCTCCCTTGCCCTTATAGACGGGGAAGCCGGCACCGGTGAGTTTCACGCCGAGGTCGAAGTCGATGATGTCGTACTTCGAGGCGAGCTCCCAGTGAGGCAGCGGATTCTCGGGCAGCGTGGTGTAGTTCTCAACGAGCTTCACGACGACGTTATCCTCGGCCGTTTTACCCTCGGGAACGATGTCGGCAGGGAAGTTCGGCAGCGATACGATGGCGGCATTGAGCTCCTCCTGTACCAATTTCGACTCGGCCTGCAATTGAGCCGACTTCTCTTTCAGGTCGGCCACGAAACGCTTGCGCTCCTCGGCCTCCTCACGGCGACCCTGACCCATCAGCTGACCAATCTCCTTGGCGGCTTTGTTCTGGGCTGCGAGCGTGTTGTCGAGTTCTACCTGAATGGCACGACGACGATCGTCGAGCGTGATGATCTTTTCGATGACGGGGGCTGCATCGACGCCCTTCTTGGCGAGCTTCTTGGCTGCCAACTCTTTGTCATCGCGGATTTGCTTGATTGTAAGCATCTTATTTGGGTTTTTTGTTTGATTTCGATTTACAATCGACAAAATTACAAAACAATTCGTAAATTTATCGTAATTTTGTGGAAAATTATTCTTGAGGCATGAAACGCATCGAACTGCTGGCTCCGGCCAAGGATTACGAGGCGGCGGTGGCTGCCATCGACTATGGGGCGGATGCTGTCTACATAGGGGGCTCGCGTTTCGGAGCACGTCAGGCTGCGACCAATCCCGTGGAGGAGATCGGCCGTGTGGTCGAGTATGCCCATCGCTATGGGGTGCGGGTCTATGCTACGATGAATACGCTGCTGTGGGAGCGTGAGGTGGCCGAGGCCGAGCGGGATGCGCGTGCGCTGTTGGCTGCGGGGGTCGATGCCCTCATCGTGCAGGATATGGCCTACCGACGTATGGCCCTCGACTGCGAGTTGCACGCCTCGACACAGGTGCAGGTGCGTACCCCTGAGTTGGCCCGATTCCTGGGCGAGGCTGGTTTCTCGCGTGTGATTCTAGAACGAGCCCTCGCTCTCGACGAGATACGCGCCATCTGTGCCGCTACCACGGCCGAGGTGGAGTGTTTCGTGCATGGTGCGATCTGCGTGGGATACAGCGGCCGCTGCTTCCTGTCGCGTTCGATGTCGTCGCGCAGCGGTAATCGTGGCGGATGCAGCCAGCCGTGTCGCCTGCGGTGGTCGCTGACGGATGGCAGGGGTAAGGTCTATGTGGCCGATAAACACCTGCTGTCGGTGCAGGATATGAACCTCTCGAGACGGCTGGGCGAGTTGCTCGATGCCGGTGTTACGTCGTTCAAAATCGAGGGTCGTCTGAAGGATACGGACTACATCCGCAATGTGGTGGCCTACTATCGTCGTGCGCTCGACCGGGAGTTGGCCATGCGCCCACAGCTGAAGCGAGCCTCGGTCGGGGAGAGCCTCCCTGACTTTGAGCCCGATACGGCCAAGAGCTTTACCCGTGGCGAGTCGGAGTATTATTTCAACGGGAAACAGCGCGGTGTCGCCTCGTTCGACACCCCTAAAGCCGTAGGCGAATACCTCGGTCGGGTCGTGCAGTGCTCTGCGCGTGGTTATCGGGTGGAGAGTCGAGCCCCGTTAGCGGCAGGCGATGGAATCTGTCTGTTGACCAAGGAGGGGTTGGTCGGCACCAATATCAATGCCGTCAACGGCAACTGGATTACCCCGAATCGGATGGAGCGTGTCGCCGAGGGAACGCCCCTCTATCGCAATTACGACCATCTGTTTCACAAGAAGTTAGCGGCCAGCCGTACCCGTCGTCTGATTCCGACGTGTGGCGAGGTGGAGGTCTCGGCAACCCACCTGCGCTTGCGCTATGTCGATTGCGAGGGCGTGGAGGTTGAGGTCGTACGAGAGGCCTCCTTTGAGGCGGCTCAAAATCGGGAGAAGAATCGGGAGTCGCTCATGCGACAAGTGATGCGCACGGGCGATACGATTTTCCGTGTCGAAGAGGTGACGGTGCAGGGCGAGGAGTGGTTTGTCCCGACCTCACTCGTGGCCGAGATGCGTCGTGAGGCGATGGAGCAACTGCTGCATCAGCGCATCGTCCATCCCCGACCGCATGAGGTGCGGGAGGAGCAAGTGGCGGCGCGCTATCCCCATACGACGGTTACGGCCGAAGAGAATGTGACCAATTCCCAGGCCGAGGCCTTCTATCGGGACCATGGCGTAGAACGCATTGTCGAGCCGTTGGAGTTGGCACCGACAACCTCGGGTGGGTGTGTGATGCGCTCGGCCTACTGCCTGCGTCGGGAGTTGGGCGAGTGTCTGAAGGAGCACCCGCGTTTGAAAGGCGACCTCTACCTCGAAACGGGAGGTCATCGCTATCGCCTCGACTTTGATTGTCGGCGGTGCGAGATGAGTTTGATTGATTGTACGAAATAGGATATGCAGGAACAATTAACCCCTGATTTTGGCGATTACGAATTGCTCGATACGGGTGATTTCGAGAAGTTGGAGCGCTTCGGACGCTACGTGACACGTCGTCCCGAGCCACAGGCCATTTGGCATAAAAGCCTCTCGGAGGCGGAGTGGCAACGCCTCTCCGATGCCTCCTTTGTGCGCGATGCACGCAGTGAGGAGCGTGGCGAGTGGCGGTTGAAACCCCAGATGCCCGACCGCTGGACGGTCGGCTATCGCCATGGCGGGATGAGTCTGCGCATGCGCCTGGCTCTCACGTCGTTCAAGCACGTGGGGATCTTCCCCGAGCAGGCTGCCAACTGGAATTTTATCTACGATGCGTGTCGAGCATTGGGTGGAGAACGTCCGGCACGGGTGCTCAACCTCTTTGCCTATACGGGCGGTGCCACGTTGGCGGCGCGTGCTGCGGGCGCCGAGGTGACACATGTCGATTCGGTGAAGCAGGTCGTCACGTGGGCCCGTGAGAATATGGAGTACAGCGGTTTGGAGGGCGTGCGTTGGATTGTGGAGGATGCCTTGAAATTTGTGCAACGTGAGGTGCGTCGTGGCAATCGCTACGATGGTATCATCCTCGACCCGCCGGCCTATGGCCGTGGTGCCAATGGCGAGAAGTGGGTCTTGGAGGAGCATATCGGTCAGATGTTGGCCTGCTGTGCCGAACTCTTGGAGCCGAAACGCGCCTTCCTGGTGCTGAATCTCTACTCGATGGGTCTTTCTTCGACCCTGGCTCGCACGGCTGTGCGCCAAGCCTTTGGTGTGCCGTCGGGAGTCGAGCAGTGGGGCGAACTGACCTTCACAGATAAGGGAGGTAAGGAGTTGCCGCTGGGCACCTATTATCGTTTTATGCGTTAACTGATAACTGAAAACTGATAACTGAAAACTCAAAAAAAATGGCTTTTTTAGTAATTCTCTTCGGTCTGTTGGGCGGTTGCTTCTTGTCGGCCTTGGTCGGCATGATTGGCGCATCACGCCGTATCGGCTTCGGCTGGTCGTTCCTGATTAGTTTGCTTTTTACCCCCTTTGTGGGTTTGCTGTGTGTGTTGCTCTCCGAGCAATTACCCTCCAGTGAGCCCCGTCGCTGGGGTTGTATCGGTACGTTTGTGGCGATTTTGGGCCTCCTCTTTTTGGTGGGTTTCCTGATTTTGCTCGGTGCAGGAGGCTTGGCAGCCCTTGCTGCATTGTAAAAAAGAGTCGAAACAAGGAGCCTGTCTAACTTTTTTACATGGTTAGACAGGCTCTTTTTTTTGTGTGGTTAATGGTAGATGATGATGCCGGCTGCAGCTGCCAGAAGAATCAGCAGCATGGGATTTACCTTGCGCCATTGTCCGACGAGCACACCTCCAAAGAGCAACCAGCTCCAAGCATCGATAAATGACCGCTCGTCGGGCGAGGAGTGATGGGGGAACATGAGCATCAAAGCAGCTGCGGCAATCATGCCGATAACAACCGGTCGCATGCCGCGCATAGCCCCCTCGACCAGCGGATTGTGCCGTAGACGCAGGAAGAAGCGTGTGATGAGCAACATGAGGGTCAGGGCTGGTAAGGATACGGCAAAGGTAGCCACGAGTGCCCCCAGCAGGCCGTAGATGACACCACCCCCTTGCAGACCGACCGTGTAGCCGACATAGGTGGCCGAGTTGATGGCAATCGGGCCCGGGGTAATTTGTGAGATGGCGACGATATCCATGAATTGGCTGTTGGTCATCCACGCATGTTGCACAACCACCTCGTTTTGGATGAGCGAGAGCATGGCATACCCGCCACCGAATCCGAAGAATCCGATTTTCAGATATGCGAGGAAGAGCTGCCAGAAGATCATGGTTTACGGGTTTTGAGCAGGTAGACCTCCCATGCGATGCCGAGCAGGGCGGCGACTATCAGGATGTAGATGGGCGACCATCCGAGCCACCAGATAGCTACAGCCGTGGCTACGACCACGAGATAGAGCACTTGGTGCAGCGTGCGGGCAAGCGAGAGCACGGGGGCGACAATCAGGGCTACTACCGCCGGTCGCATGCCCCGAAAGGCGGCATCGACCCATGCATTGTGGCGGATGTCCGAGAAGAGGATGGCGATGGCGAGGATGGCGCAGAACGAGGGAAGGATGATGCCCAAAATGGCGGCAAGAGCTCCACGCAGCCCTCGGACACGATAGCCGACAAAGACGGCTGTGTTGAGGGCAATGGGCCCCGGAGCCGATTGGGCGAGGGTCAGCAAATCCAGAAAGTCGGTGCGCTCGACCCATTTTCGGTGGTCGATGACCTCCCGCTCGATGAGCGGAATCATCGCATAGCCGCCACCGAAGGTGAATGCTCCGATTTTCAGGAAGGTCAGGAAGAGCTGCATCCCCATGTTGCTCGTTCGTTTATTGGTTATTGACCACTGCAACCATCGTGACGGCCACGACAGCGGCTGTTTCGGTGCGCAGGCGTTGGGTGCCGAGCGTAATCTCCTCAAACCCAGCCTTGACAGCCTCCGCAACCTCCTCCTTCGAGAAGTCTCCCTCGGGACCAATCAGTATCAATGCCGCCTCACCTCGTTGCAAGGTCGATGCCAAATAGGTTTTGCCGTGGGGTGAAAGGGCTTCGTCGCAGTGCGCGATGAATTTGCGCCCGTCGAAGGGTTGTTGCATCAAGGTGTGGAAGGGGGTGAGTGGCCGGAGTTGTGGGCGGTAGGCCTTCAGCGACTGCTTCATGGCGGCCGTGATGACCTTCTCGCTGCGCTCGGCTTTGAAGATACGCCGTTCGCTGTGGTCGCTTTCGAGCGGGATGAAGGTCGTAACACCTATCTCGGTAGCCTTCTCCAGAAACCACTCGTAGCGGTCGTTGTTCTTCGTGGGGGCTACGGCCATCACCAAGCGATAGGGTAGTGGCTCGAACTGCTCCTCGACCCGGGTAATCTCCACCACGCAACGCTTCGGGTGATCATCGGCGATGCGACCGTGGTAGAGTGAGCCCTGTCCGTCGGTCAGATGGAGCGCATCGCCCACGCCGAGGCGCAGCACGCGCACGCAGTGTTTCGACTCCTCCTCGGTGAGGGTGTGGAGCGGTAGTGTAATTTCGGGGGCATAGAAGAGTTGCATACCAAAAAAATCGTTATCTTTGCGGCTAACTCCGCATTGTATGCAACAAAGGTAGTTAAAAAAATAGGAAATATGTATATCATGAGACGCTTTGTGCTTCTTTTTACCCTGATGCTCGCTATGATGACTCCCTCCTGTAATCAAGAGCAGGCGCGTGAGGCGAATCCGCTCTTGACCGAGTGGGATACCCCATATGGGGTGCCCCCCTTCCAAGCGATTCAACCGCACCATTTTGCCCCGGCATTGGAGGCCGCTATGGCCGAACATGTGGCCGAAATCGAGGCCATCACCTCCTCGACCGAGGAGCCGACCTTTGAAAACACGATGCTCGCCTTCGACAACAGTGGCCGGAAACTGGAGCAGGTGGCATTGGTCTTTGGCATGCTGGCTGCCGCCGAGACGAACACCGAGCTGCAGGCTGTGGAGGCAGAGGTGATGCCGCTGCTGGCAGCGCATGACGACCGCATCATGCTCGACGAGCAGCTCTTCGAGCGGATTCGTACCCTCTACGAGAAACGGGCACAGCTGGGGCTTGATGCTACGCAACTGCGCCTGCTGAAAAAGTGTTACGACGGCTTTGTGCGCTCGGGTGCGTTGCTCGATGCGGAGAAGAAGGAGCGGTTGCGTGCCATCAACGAGGAGTTGTCGAACACCTCGGTGCGCTATGGGCAGAATCTGTTGGCCGAGAACAATGGTTTTATGCTGGAGTTGACCTCGAAGGAGCTCGACGGACTCCCCTCGAGCGTGCGTGATCAAGCGCGCGAGAAGGGCGAGGCAATGGGCAAGAAGGGGAGTTACATCTTTACGCTGCACAAGCCGAGCTGGATTCCCTTCCTGACCTATTCGTCGCGTCGGGACCTGCGTGAACAACTCTACAAGGCCTATTTAGAGCGTGGTAACCATGGCGATGAGCACGATAACAAGCAACTGATCAACGACTTTATCCGCCTGCGCACGGAGAAGGCTCACCTGCTTGGATATGACTCCTATGCAGCCTATGTGACGGCCAACGAGATGGCCGGTACGACGAAGGCGGTCTACAGCCTGCTGGAGGAGATTTGGACACCGGCCCTCGAGCAGGCTTCGAAGGAGCTGGAGGCGATGCAGTCGCTCTTCCGTGGTGACCATCCGAACGAGGAGTTTGCCTCGTGGGATTGGTGGTACTATGCCGAGAAGGTGCGCAAACGCGATTATGCCATCGACGAGGAGACCTTGCGACCCTATTTCTCGCTCGAAAATGTGCGTGGCGGCATCTTCTTCCTCGCCAATCGCCTCTATGGTATCACCTTCCGACCGATTTCTGTGCCGGTGTATCATGCCGAGGTGTCGGCCTATGAGGTGCTCGATAGCGACGAGAGCCACCTCGGAGTCCTCTATTTCGATTTCCATCCGCGTGATGGCAAGGGACAGGGTGCTTGGTGTGGCAACTATGTTGAGCAGAGCTACCTCGATGGTGAGCGTGTGGCACCCGTCGTGGCCATCGTCTGCAACTTTACGCGTCCCACCTCGTCGAGCCCTGCCCTGCTGACCCTCGATGAGACCGAGACCCTCTTCCATGAGTTTGGCCATGCGTTGCACTTCCTCTTCCACGACGTGAAGTATCGAGGTTTGCAGGAGGTCGAGGGCGACTTTGTCGAACTGCCGTCGCAAATCATGGAGAACTGGGCCTTCCAGCCCGAGGTGCTCAAGCACTATGCGGTACACTATCGTACGGGGGATGTGATTCCCGACTACCTGATCGAGAAGATGCGTCGTGCAGAACGCTTCAACCAAGGCTTCATGACTACCGAGTTGATTGCTGCCTCGCTCTCCGATATGGATATTCACTCGATAACGACTTACGAGCCCTTCGATGTGAATGCCTTTGAGCGCAATGCACTGAATGAACGTCGTGGGTTGATTCCGCAAATCGAGCCTCGCTACCGTTATCCCTACTTCAGCCACATCTTTGATGGGGGTTATTCGGCCGGGTACTACTTCTATACGTGGGCCGAGGTGCTCGATAAGGATGCCTTTGAGGCCTTCCGTGAGAGTGGCGACCTCTTCAATCGACAGATTGCAGCACGCCTGCGTCGCCTGCTCGAGAGTGGCGGTATGAAGGATGGCATGACCCTCTATCGTGCCTTCCGTGGCGCAGACCCCGATAAGACGGCGATGCTTGTAGGTCGTGGCCTGATGGAGCCTCCCAAGGTGGAGGAGGAGAAATCTCAATCGACCGTGCCGGCGGATAGCCTGACCCTTGAGATGGAGGCTAAACCGCTTGCGCCCGATGCGAAACGTCTTGCCCCGAATGTAAAACTGCAGAAGGATAAGGCCGGTCAGAAAAAGTTAGCTCCCGTGGAGCCCGAACAGCTGGTGGTGAAATAATAAGAAGAAACCAAAATACGTATAGCACATGAAAAAAGTTTTGATTATGGCATTTGCTGCATTTGCTGCTGCTTGTGGCGACCAGTCGATTCCGCAGGCGCAGTATCCCGAGTTGGATTTGACCAATCCGCTCCTGGCTGAGTGGGATACGCCCTACCAGACCCCTCCCTTCTCGCAAATCAAACCCGAGCATTTCGAGCCGGCCGTCGATGCGGCTATCGCCTGCTCGCGTGCCGAGATTGAGGCTATTGTAAACAATCCCGCAAAACCGACCTTTGGCAATACGATTCTGGCCCTGGAGCGTAGCGGTGCGCTGCTCGACCGCGTAACGGGTGTCTTCTACAACCTGATGGGTACCGAATCGACGCCCGAGTTGCAGGCCATTGCCCAGCGCAACCAGCCGAAACTCTCCGAACTCTCGAACGACATCTCGCTCAACCCCGAACTTTTTGCACGTGTGCAGGCGGTCTATGAGCAGCCCGGATGGTGCCTGTCGGATGTCGAGAAGAAACTCCTGGAGGATACCTACCAGGGGTTTGCCCGTAGTGGTGCAGCCCTTTCGGAGGAGGATAAGGCACTCTATCGCGACTACTCGAAGGAGTTGGGTGCACAGACCCTGCTCTTCGGACAGAATGCCTTGAAGGCGACCAATGCCTTTGCGCTGAACATCACCAATCCGAAGCAGGTGGCCGAGCTGCCCGACTTCGTGAAGGAGGCGATGGCTGCCGATGCCAAAGCCCGTGGCCAAAAGGGCTGGACGGTAACGCTGCAGGCTCCGAGTTACATCCCCTTCATGACCTACTCGTCGAATCGCACGCTGAAAGAGCAACTCTATCGTGCCTACAACTCGCGTGCGCTGGGTGGCGAGTTCGACAACACGGAGGTCATCAAGCAGATTGTCAACCTGCGCCTCAAGATTGCCAACCTGTTGGGTTATGAGACCTATGCCGACTATGTATTGGAGCAGCGCATGGCCGAAACGACCGAAACGGTCGAGAATTTCCTCGATGAGTTGCTGACCGCCACGAAGGAGTATGCCGATGCCGACTACCGCACCATCAGCGAGTATGCTGCATCGCTCGGCTTCGAGGGTACACTCATGCCGTGGGACTGGGCCTACTACAACGAGAAGTATAAGAACGAGAAATATGCCCTCTCGGATGAGTTGGTGAAGCCCTACTTCCAGTTGGAGAAGGTAAAGCAGGCGGTCTTCATGCTGGCCGGTAAACTCTATGGTCTGACCTTCACCGAGCGTAAGGATATCGAGGGCTACCATCCCGAGACGACGGTCTACGAGGTAACTGACGAGACGGGTCGCCACATGGCTATCCTCTACCTCGATTTCCACCCGCGTGCCACGAAGCGTGCCGGTGCCTGGATGACCGAGTTCCGTGGCTCGAAGATTGTCGATGGTGTGGAGACGCGTCCGCTGGTATCGCTCGTGATGAACTTCTCGAAGCCGACCGAGACGAAACCTGCCCTGCTCACCTTCGATGAGGTGGAGACCTTCCTCCACGAGTTTGGCCACGGCCTGCATGGTATGTTGGGCGAGGGCGAGTTCGGCTCGCAGACCGGTACGTCGGTCTATCGCGACTTTGTCGAGCTGCCGTCGCAAATCATGGAGAACTGGGCTACCGAGAAGGAGTTCCTCGACCTATGGGCCGAGCACTATGAGACGGGCGAGAAGATGCCGGCCGAGATTATCGACCGCATCGTGGCTGCCCAGAACTACCTGGCCGCCTACGCAAACGTGCGCCAGCTTTCGTTCGGTATGACCGATATGGCTTGGCATACGCTCACCGAGCCTTTCGAGGGGGATGTGGTCGCTTTCGAGCAGGCTTCGATGGAGCCTACGCAGGTAACGCCTGTGGTGGAGGGTACGGCGATGGCTACGGCCTTTACACACATCTTCTCGGGTGGTTATGCGGCCGGATACTATGGTTATAAGTGGGCCGAGGTGTTGGAGGCCGACGCCTTCTCGATGTTCAAGGAACAGGGTATCTTCAACCGTGAGGTGGCATCGAAATTCCGTGAGCACATCCTCTCGAAGGGTGGTACGGAGCATCCGATGAAACTCTACGAGGCCTTCCGTGGCCACAAGCCCGCAACGCAGGCGCTTATCGATAAGATGCAGCTGGGGAAATAATCCTCGCGACTGCCAGATAGCAATGGGGTGTTCAACCATACGTTGAACACCCCATTGCTTGTTTTTGGTGCAAGGACCGATGTTGCCGGAGGCAGGCGGTTGGGTTATCGTTTCACGACAGGCTTTCCAACGGCACCCGGCAACTGCTCCTTGATATAAAATTCAATATCACGATAGACGCAGAAGAAGTAGTATTTAACCCGTAAAAACTCGCCATCGCAAGGGGTGAGCTTCGTGAGTTTGTTCGCTTCGATCTCAATATAATAGCTGCTTCCGTCGTAATATAACTTGTAGTTGCCTCGGACATCACCTATTTTATAATAGAGGTCAATGTTCTTGACATATCGCTTCTCGCCATTTGACTGAACAGCCGGGGCTGTGTGGCTCGGTTGAGCCTGTGGCTGGGCAACTTGCTGCTGAGCAGGCTGTGCCTGTTGAGGCTTGGCCTTCGGTGTGCTCTTGGGTTGCGAAGAGGTGAGGTTGTTGATGGTCTTTTCTGCGGTCTTTGAGGCTTGACGCTCAATCCCCTTGGTTACGCCTCTCTCGGCTGCCTCCCCGATTTTTTTCAAGAAACTCTGTGCCGAGGCATCTACCGTGCTCATCGATAGCAACAAGGCCGATGCAATGAAAATCAATCGCTTCATACTTAAGTTTGCTTTGGTTAAATAATGATAAGTTTAGGACAAAGATAGGATAATAAACAGAAATAATGAATAGTTGAGTGGTTATTGCTGCATAATTGGAGCGTTACTCGATTATAGTTTTGCTGAAACCGCCTCGTAGTAACGTTTGCTGACGGGCAGCGAGCAGGGCGTGGGGGTATGTTGCAGGTCGGCCCAAATAGTTCCCTCTCCCCCTTTGCGCAGGGCCTGCACATGGTTCGGGTTGAGGTAGTAGGAGCGGTGGCAACGCACCAGACCATGGCTCGTGCAGAGTGTTTCGAGCGACCGCATCGAGGCGCGAAGGATGCTCTTGCGCACCTCTCCGCCGTCGAGGTAGTGGATGTGTACATAGTTCTCTTCGGCTGCAATATAGAGCACGGCATCGGCTGCGACGGTCAGCTTCAGGTTCTTGCGCTCGTCATAGAAACGGATGCGGCTCGGCTCGGGAGTCTCGGCCACTGCGCGATATTGAGCCGTGAGGAAGAGCGCGAGAGAGACAATCACATAGGGGAATATCAGTACCGGAAAGAGCCATCCGTAGACCCGTGCCACGACCATGAAATAGGGGGTGGCGGTGCGCTCCATGAGCCAGATGTAGAGCCCGACAAAGAGGGCTGCGACGGTGATTTCGAGCAGGCACCAGAAGTAGTAGGTGAGCCGATCGATGCGTCGGCGCACGAGGAAGAAGAGCCCTCGCATGAGGAGCGTCGAGCCGAGTACGATGCAGGCAATGAGTGTCAGGTTGACGCCGAACGACAGCCCTCCGAGGTGCAACTGCTCGTCGATACGAAACGGGCGGTAGATGAGCATGAAGGCCATCAGGGAACAAGGGATGGCCACAATGTGGATGGCCTGCGAGGTGAATTTACGGAAAATAGCGGGTAACTCGAGCATCTTGTTAATCACAATTTAGGGTGTGACGAATATGCAAATATACGATTTTCGACCCAAATAGTGCGCTTTTGTCCCGAAAAATGTCATTTTATCACAAAATGGAGGTTGTGGTCACGCTCTTTTCGGGAGCCTCGTTTTCGGCGTTAGATTTGCAGCATGGAAACACACTTTTGATGATGAAAACGATGAAACAGATAACTGCTTTTGGCGACTCGATTATGCGGGGCGTGGTGCTCGATGGAGCGATCAATACGGCAACTCCGCGCTATGCGCTACTGGACGAGAATTTCTCGGCACGTTGTGGTGAACAACTTGGTGTCCAAATCGCCAATCATGGCCGCTTTGGAAATACGACCAGACACGGATTGCGTGAACTGGAGCGTCGTGGGGAGCAGATTGCCGCCTCGGATTTTGTGGTGATGGAGTTCGGTGGCAACGATTGCGACCACCATTGGCGTGAGATAGCCGATAACCCCGAAGGCGAACATCACCCCATCGCTTCGCTCGAACTCTTCGAGCAGCAGTATGTGCAATTGATTGCCGGCATTCGCTCGCTGGGCTCTTCGCCTGTGTTGTTGTCGATGCCCCCGATTATCTCCGACCGCTATTTCGAGGCCTTCTCCTCGACAATGAATCAGACGCAGCGTCGCAACGTACTCGATTGGTTGGGTGGGTGTATCGAGAACATTACCCGTTGGCACGAGCTCTACAACTTGAAACTCTTCAAATTGGCCTCCGACCTTGGTGTGCCAATTATCGACATTACCTCCCCATTCCTCTTCGAGCGCAACTATCGGGAGTTTATCTGCCAGGATGGTATTCACCCCAATGCACGGGGACATCGGCTCATTGCCGACACGATATGTCGGGTAGCAGCAGGCTACCTGTAATCTCTTACGGATGAGTTAGAAAATAGCAGGGGTGCGTGATGGGCCGGTGTACGTGTTGGGAGTGCGCAGGTGTCTGTTACCGCCCCTTTGCTCGCTTGGCCATGGCCGAGGCGAAGACGAAGTCGTTGAGTTCGCGGTTGTCGGCCTGCAGAATCTCCTCCTTGGTGCCCTCCCACCATTTGCGACCCTCGTGGATGTAGACAATCTTCTCACCAATCTCCATCACCGAGTTCATGTCGTGGGTGTTGATGATGGTGGTGATGTTGTACTCCTTCGTGATTTCGTGAATCAGGTTGTCGATGACAATCGAGGTTTGCGGGTCAAGACCCGAGTTGGGTTCGTCGCAGAAAAGGTAGCGGGGGTTGAGTACGATAGCACGGGCGATGGCCACACGCTTAATCATACCGCCCGAAAGTTCGGCAGGATAGAGGTGGTTGGCGTTTTCCAACCGCACACGTTGCAGGCAGAAGTTGACCCGTTCCAACTTTTCGGCCTCGCTTTGCGCGGTGAAGAGGTCCAACGGCAGTTTGACATTCTCCTCGACGGTCGAGGAGTCGAGCAGGGCTCCACCCTGGAAAATCATGCCGATATCCTTGCGGATGGCCTTGCGCTCATGGAAGCCGAGGGCCGTGAAGTTGCGGTCGTCGTACCATACCGACCCCTCGTCGGGTTCGTGCAGCCCCACCAACGTCTTTAGCAGTACGGTCTTACCTGAACCGCTGCGACCAATAATCAGATTGGTCGAGCCGGTCTGAAACTCCACCGAAATATCATCGAGCACGGTGCGCCCGTCGAACTGTTTCGAGATGTGTACGGCGTGAATCATATGAGCAGGATTTGGGTCAGAATCAGGTTGAAAATCATGATAACAACCGAGCCGACTACCACGGCACGGGTCGAAGCTTTACCCACCTCGAGCGAATTGCCCTTGGCATAGTAGCCGTAGAAGGCTGATATAGAGGTGATGATGTAGGCAAAGACGGCCGACTTGATGAGCGAGTAGGTAATCGAATAGGAGTCGAAGTCGAGCAGGATGCCGGCTACGTAGTTGGCCGGAATCATGATGCCGGTGGCTATGGCAATCAGGTAACCACCGAGGATGCCGATGCCAATCGAGAGAATCGTGAGAAAGGGGAAGAAGATGACCGCCGCTACGATCTTTGGCAGGATGAGGTAGGAGGCGGAGTTGACGCCCATGATTTCAAGTGCGTCAATCTGCTCGGTGATGCGCATCGTGCCAATCTCGGAGGCAATCGACGAACCGACCTTGCCCGAGAGAATCAGCGCAACGACCGTCGACGAAAACTCCAGAATCATCGTCTCGCGTGTGGCGTAGCCAATGAGCGACTGCGGAATGAAGGGCGATTCGAGGTTGATGCACATCTGCAAGGTGATGACCGCTCCGATGAAGATGGAGATGATGGCCGTCAATCCGATGGAGTCGATACCGATGGACTCCATTTCGTAGATGATGCGTCGCCGATAAATCGAACCCTTCTCCGGACGGGAAAAGACCTTTCCCATCAAGATAAAGTAGCGGCCGATAAGTTCAAAAACCTTGAACATGACTGGATGCGGATTGGTTACTCTTTGGTCTCCTCAAATTCGACATAGTCACCCACGTCGTTGGCGATGCGTTTTTCGGGTGTTGCCCCCGTTTTGCGTACCTTTACCTCGCCTTCCTGTGTGTTTTGACGGGTCTGGGAGTCGTAGAACGAGGAGTAGGCTTGGCTTTGGCGGCGTTGCTGTTCGTTGAATTGCTGTTGTACCTGCTGACGCACCTTGTGCAGACGCCAGCGCATCATCACCAGTACAATCACAATGAAGAGAATGAATCCAAAAACGAGGTAGAGAATCAGCGTTGCCAATCCACGCAACAGCGCCGGAGCGGTCAGTGCCAAGACGATGATGAAGAGCACCGTGAGCGGATTGCGACGCACGAAGTTGACCAACGATTCTATCATAGCAGAAAAAAAGTTCATAATCAGGTTTATTTTGGACAAAGGTAGCGAAAATTATGCTTTTATCAATATTTGTTGTAATTTTGGTGCCGAAATTAAACAACAATCTGCTGAATATGATAACTCCTTTGACAGCTATTTCTCCCGTCGACGGTCGCTATCGTCGCGTGACCGAGCCGCTGGCCAACTATTTCTCCGAACAGGCACTGATTCGCTACCGCATCCGTGTCGAGGTCGAATACTTCATCGCTCTGTGCGAATTGCCGTTGCCGCAGTTGGCAGCGGTCGATCAGGCGAAATTTGCCGACCTCAGATCGCTCTACCTCGATTTTTCGCCCGCCTCGGCCGAGCGTGTGAAGGAGATTGAGCGCACGACGAACCACGATGTGAAGGCCATTGAGTACATCCTCAAGGAGAAGATGGATGAAATCGGCTTGGAGGCCTACAAGGAGTTTGTGCACTTCGGCCTGACGTCGCAGGATATTAACAACACGGCCGTGCCCCTCTCGATGAAGGAGGCTCTTGAGGAGGTGCTCTATCCCGCCTTCGAGGAGGTGCGTGCAACGCTTGCTACGATGGCCGAGGAGTGGATGTCGGTGCCGATGTTGGCACGCACGCACGGACAACCGGCCTCGCCGACGGTTCTGGGCAAGGAGTTCATGGTCTATGTCGAGCGTCTGGATAAGCAGATCGAGCAGTTGAAGGCTGTTCCCGTGCCCGCAAAGTTCGGTGGTGCTACGGGTAACATGAATGCCCACCATGCTGCCTATCCCGAGCGCGATTGGGTCGCCTTTGCCAATGGCTTTGTGAACGACACGCTCGGCTTGAGCCGCTCGCAGTATACGACCCAAATTGAGCACTACGATAACCTCGCTGCGATGTTCGATGCCCTGAAGCGTATCGATACGATTCTGCTCGACTTGGCGCGCGATATGTGGATGTACATCTCGTCGGAGTACTTCAAGCAGCAGATTAAGGCCGGTGAGGTGGGCTCGAGTGCCATGCCGCACAAGGTCAATCCGATCGATTTCGAGAATGCCGAGGGCAACCTCGGTATCGCCAATGCCATCTACGAGCACCTCTCGCGAAAATTGCCTGTTTCGCGCCTGCAGCGTGATCTGACGGACTCGACCGTGCTACGCAATGTGGGTGTGCCGATGGCTCATACGCTCATCGCTCTGAAGTCGCTCATGAAGGGCTTGGGCAAGGTGCTGCTGAATCGGGAGGCCTTGGCGCAAGATTTGGAGGAGAACTGGGCCGTTGTTGCCGAGGGTATCCAGACCATCCTGCGTCGTGAGGGTTATCCGAAACCCTATGAGGCACTGAAAGCTCTGACCCGCACGAACGAGCATATCACCGAGCAGTCGATTAAGGCCTTTATCGAGACACTGGCGGTGTCCGAAAGCGTGAAGGAGGAGTTGTGTGCCTTGTCGCCCTCGACCTATACGGGTGTGTTTAGAAAGTAGTTTTTAGATTCCGGATTCCGGATTGGGAATTTTGGGAGTTTTGAGCATTTTTGGGAGTTTAAGGAGAAATCCTTGAACTCCTTTTTTTTGTGACATGAAACAAAAACGAGCGGGAGTCTTCTCGACTGCCGCTCGCCCTCGGGAGGCGTTGCACCGCTCTTCATACAACGCAAAACCTCATACAGACTACTAACGACCGCAGGAGCAGAACAAAGGCTCCGAGTGCAGGAGGGCAAAGGAAACTACAAAGTAGTTTGGTGGTGTTGACGAATGGCTATCGAGCTTGCACGAATAGCCATTCGCCAATAGCGACATAGGCTCGTAGAGCCCTTTGCCCACAAGCGAGCAGAGGCTTGCTGCATGAACCGGTTGAAAGTAGTTTTAGACCCGATACAAAAAAAGACAGCAGGGAGTTTTCACAACTGCCTGCTATCCTCGGGAGGCGTTGCACCTCCCAAAAACTACTAACCCAAACTTAAATAAATGAAGAAACCTCACTGCGGTTGCTGTGCCGCAGCTGAACAAAAATAGGGCAAATAGCGTGCCAAAGAAAAGCCTGCCATGGAAAATGGCAGGCTTTGGACGATAAAGAGAACCTTTGGGCTGAAATAGAACAGCCGCCGTCTTTAACGAGTTGCTTCGGGGTTGTGCTTGTACTGGAAGACCACAGCAAAGAGCAGAGCCACCACGAGGGCATATCCGGCAAAAATCAACCACGAGGTCGACCATCCGGCAACTTGTGCGATGGGGGTCGTCTCGGTGTAGACAAAGCGGTTGACAATGGCCTGTGCACCGAGCGTACCGATGGTGGCACCCACGCCGTTGGTCATCATCATGAAGAGACCTTGCGCACTCGAGCGAATCGAGGTGTCGGTTTCGTTGTTGACAAAGAGCGAGCCCGAGATGTTGAAGAAGTCGAAGGCGATACCATAGACAATCATCGAGAGGATGAACATCCAAACACCGCCCCCCGGGTTACCTACGCCAAAGAGCCCGAAGCGCAGCACCCAGGCGAACATGGCCATCAGCATCACATTCTTGATGCCGAAGCGTTTCAGGCAGAAGGGAATGAGCAGGATGCAGAGGGTCTCGGATACCTGCGAGAGCGAAATCAGCGCATTGGCATGGTTCGCGCCGAAGGTCGAGGCGAACTCGGGAATCTCACGGAACGAGGTGATGAAGGGGTTGGCGAAGCCGTTCGTAATTTGCAACGATACGCCAAGCAACATCGAGAAGATGAAGAACAGGGCCATCTTCTTCTGCTTGAAGAGCGAGAAGGCTCGCAGGCCGAGTGCCTCGACGAGCGATTTCTGCTCGCCCGAGGTGTTGGTCGGGCAGGTGGGGAGCGAGAAGGCGTAGAGGCCCAACATCACACCCAGCACGGCACTCTGGTAGAACTGCATGTAGTTCTTCTGGAAACCGGCGAAGTCGCAGAAGAGCATGGCGCAGATGAAGCCCACGGTGCCCCATACGCGGATGGGCGGGAAGACCTTCACCGTATCCATGTGGTTGCTCTCGAGAACGCTGTAAGCGACCGAGTTCGAGAGGGCGATGGTCGGCATGTAGAAGGCTACGCTGAGCGAGTAGAGGCTGAAAAGGAGCCAATAGTTGTAGTGCGGTGCCGAGGCACTGATGCTGAAGGCGGCACCGGCCATGAAGAGGGCGGCCAGGAGGTGGCAGATGCCGAGCAGACGTTGTGCCTGCACCCAGCGGTCGGCAATGATGCCCACCAGGGCGGGCATGAAGAGTGAGACAATACCCTGCATGGCGTAGAACAGACCGATTTTATCGGCCATGCCGATGCCTACGAGCTGCGTACCCATCGAAGTGAGGTAGGAGCCCCACACGGCATACTGCAGGAAGTTCATCACGGTAAGGCGGAATTTGATTCCCATAATAGCTTGTTTTTAGTGTTGTTGCGGTTTGTTTCAAATGGGGTATTTCCACTTGAGCAAACAAATGTATGAAAAATTTTTGAGAAAAAACTTTGCAATTGTAAAAATAAGTTCTACTTTTGCACCGTCAAACGAGACAGAGACCTTATTGAGCTATGGTGTAATGGTAACACAACAGATTCTGGTCCTGTTATTCCAGGTTCGAATCCTGGTAGCTCAACCAAGCCACTGATGCACATGCATCGGTGGCTTTTTTTGTGAAGAGGAAAGAGCAAAGAGGAAAGAGGAAAGAGGAAAGAGCAACTTTGCGATTAAGGCGAGCGCAGTGGCCGCTTGCGGGCTATGCCGAGCCGGAGCAAAGTCAAACCTGCGAAGCTGGGTTAAAGAGGAAAGAGGTTTGGGCGTACTCGCAAAATTCCCAACCCTCCCAAAATCCCCCAAAACTCCCCTCCCATCCTCCTAAAAACTCCCTTTTTTTTCGGCCGAAAACGGCGATTTATGCACAAAAGCACAAAAAAAAAGCGTGATTGTGATAAAAAATGCCTATCTTGCCAACCTATTCGCTTATAATAAAGGTTGGTTATGAAAAGAACTTTTACACGCTTATTGGGGGTGTTGGCACTCTTGATGCCCTTGTGGACCATGGCAGCCCCTGTGAAAGTCGAGCAGGCAAAGGCGTTTGCGACGGAATTTTTCGCACAACATGCGGCCTCGCGCTCGGCTGTTTCGTTTGAATTGGTATGGGATGGTGAGCAGGCCGGTGGCCGTTCGGTCTCCGAGCCGGCATTCTACCTCTTTAATCGCACCGATGCTCCGGGCTTTGTCCTTGTGGCCGGTGACGATGCCTCAACTCCGATTCTGGGTTACTCGTTTGAAAACAACTTCTCGACCATCGAGGGCATGCCCGCAAACCTGCGTTGGTGGCTCGATGGCGTGCGCTCGACGATTCTGGCTGCTCGCCAGCAGGGTGCTGCGCCACATGCCAATTGGAGTGCTGGAGGTCGAGGCCTGTCGCGTGCCGGTGGCGAAAAATTGCTCAAGACGGCGAATTGGGATCAAACACCTCCTTTTAACAATGACTGCCCGGTGCTTCCCGATACGAGCCAGCCGGCTTTGACGGGCTGTGTGCAGACCGCAGCCGCCATCATTTGCCAATACAATCAGTGGCCCGCATCACCCAATGGTACGATGGCTGCGGGGTATTCCTATAAGATGGATAATGGTACGAGCGTGACAATCCCTGCGCGTACCCTGGCAACCTCGTATGACTATGCCAATATGCCGAACGACTATTTCGTCTATCAGCAAGGAGTGTCTAAACCAGTTGCCCAGTATACCGAAGCACAAGCGAAGGCGGTAGCGGTTTTGATGGCAGACCTCGGTGTAATGAATAAGGCTACATATGATTTGGAGGGTACGGGAGCCTATGTGCAAGACGCTTATGAGGTGATGACGACCTACATGCGTTACAGCAAGCAGGCTCGATGGCTCTATCGTTCTTACTATTCGGATGAGATTTGGTATCGCACCTTGAAGGCCGAAATTGATGCCAATCGACCGGTGCTTTATGGCGGTGCTAATTCGGATGGTACCGGTGGCCACGCCTTTGTGATGGATGGCTACCAGGATGGGGACAAGTTTCACTTCAACTGGGGTTGGACCGGAACTGCCAATGGCTGGTTCTCGGTAAAGGTCATGACACCCGTTTCGGGTATGAATTTTAACTCGTATCAGGAGGCTCTGGTGGGTCTGGAGCCCGACCGCAATGGTACGACCAGCTATACCTATGACATGTATTTGACAGCCGGTGAGTCTACAACGGGACAATATTTCCCCGGACTGGAAGTGCTTAATAAAGTTGATCCGACGAAACAGAACTTCAATTTGCGTGTTGGCTTTTTGATGAATCTGGGTAATGCTCCCTACTCCGGCAAAATCGCTGTTGCGCATTGTGATATGGGTGGCAATGTGAAAAAGATGTTGGTGGAGAATAGTGCATCAGTAGCGGCTGAGAGTGGCTCCGGTTATGAGTTTGAGAAGCTAAAACTGACGTCGACGGCAGTAGTGGGTGACTATTTGGCCGCCTTCTATTGGCACAATAATCAATGGGTGGAACTGGAGGGTAGTACCGAAGAAACGGTAGACCGCATTGTGCTTATCGAACTCGACCAGAAAACCTTGGAGGATGGTACGTCGCTCAAATACGATCGCACGACCAAGAAGCTCTCGATTAAAACCCATGCCGGTTTGAAGGTACGCCTGCTGCAAGGCAGCAAGGCTGCGCTGGAGGTCGACTCGACGGGTGATTGGCAGGATATCACGGCTCCGGCAGGCAGCTATACGTTGCGTGTGAGCGAGGATAATAAAGGTGTCTCCTGCTCCGTAAATGTGAAATTGTAGTGATAAACTGAAAAAACAGAATACGATGAAAAAGTATGCAATATATCTGGTCGTGCTGCTGATGGCAGGTGTCGGCACGGCTTGCAGCAGTGGCGGTTCGGAGGGTGGTCCCGATTATAGCTCGCCCGATTATGGTAAGTTTGTGATTACACACTCCCGCAAGAGTTTCGAGAAGATTCCCGTTTTTACGCCGGCAAACGATATCACCGGTACGATTACCTGGAGTGATGGCAAAACCGAGGAGTGGAAACGCAGTGCAATTCATGTCTATGAGGGTGCTGGTCCGTATAAGGCAACCTATGACCTTTGGAAAGCCAAGACGGTGGAGATTTCCGGCATCGGAAAATTGCGCGAGGTTGATTTCTCACAGTTTTAGTTGCCCGAACTGCGCATAAAAAAGTGGAGCGGTTGTCCAATGTAGGCAACCGCTCCGCTTTTTATGACTCAGTGTGGTAGTGCTTACTCCATCGGAAAGATGCGCACGTCGGTAACCTCGGCCAAGGCCGCTTGGAGTGCCTCAAGGTTGGTTTTTTGCTCCACCTGCCCATAGTGGTAGGGGTAGAAAATGGCAGGACGAATGGCCTTTACGGCCTCGACGGCCTGTTCGACGGTCATCGTGTAGGGCTGGTTGACGGGCAAGAAGGCCACGTCAATATCCTTCAGCGCCTTCATTTCGGGCGTAAGCTCTGTATCGCCGGCGATGTAGATGCGGGTGCCGCCAATGGTCAGGATATAGCCGCAATCCTCGCGGGCTTTTGGGTGAAACTGCGTGTGCCCCTCCGAGGTGTTGTAGGCGGCCACCGCCTCGATACGAATCCCCTCAATAGGGTTTGCTACGCTCCCGGGACGCATCGTATGGCAATTCATCTCGAAGGCCTCGGCCGAGGTGCGGTCGCAGACCACCTCCGACTGGCGGGTGGTCAGTTCATCGACGGCCGCACGGTCAAAATGATCCGAGTGGTGGTGGGTTACCAACACGATGTCCGCCTTCGGCAGGCGGTTGTAGGCTGCATGCTCCATGACGGGGTCGACATAAATATAGGTACCGTTGACCTCGATGGCAAGCGAGGCGTGGGCAAAGAAACGGAAGGTGAGTTCCGTGCCGTCGCGCGTTGTGATGGTGTCGGCGGGATATTGCGGCTTCTTGCCACACCCGAAGAGGGAGAGTAACGAAATCATAATCAAGAGTTGTCGTGTATAATGCATGGCTTGGTCATTTGTTGAGGACCAAAATTCAATAGCAAGATAGTGCATATTGTTGAGAATCGCAAATTATTGTGCTTTTTGCGATGAAAAAAATGGCGATAACTCCCGATTCGCTAATTTATTTTCGGAAAAAGATTGCCGGTTGCAAAATTTTATGTACTTTTGCAGGCTATGTTTAACTAATTAACTATTTACGACAATGCCAAAAATGAAAACCAATGCCGCGGCGAAGAAGCGTTTTACCTTCACCGGCACAGGAAAGATCAAGCGCAAGCACGCTTATCACAGTCACATCCTGACCAAAAAGACGACGAAACAGAAGCGTAACCTCTGCTATTCGAGCACCGTTTCTGCGGCTGATGAGGCCAAAATCAAGAATCTGTTGGTGAAATAAATAGCATCGGGAAACCGAATTTTGACCAACAAACCATTTTTTTAATCGGGAGCGGAACAGCCCCAAAGAATGCGGGAGAACCGTGTCGCTGTGAGCTCTACTAAAACTTATCAATTATGCCACGTTCAGTAAATGCTGTTGCGTCTCGTGCGCGCAGAAAGAAAGTTTTGAAACTTGCCAAGGGTAACTTTGGTTCAAGGGGAAACGTATGGACCGTTGCGAAAAACACGGTCGAGAAGGGTTTGCAGTATGCTTATGCACACCGCCAGCTCAAGAAGCGTACATTCCGTTCGCTGTGGATCACCCGTATCAACGCAGGTGTTCGCGCTTACGGTATGACCTATTCGCAGTTTATCGGTAAGCTCAATCAAAAGGGTATCGCCCTGAACCGCAAGGTGCTGGCTGACCTGGCGATGAACGAGCCGAAGGCATTCGAGGCAGTAGTTAACGCCGTTAAATAGCACGTGCGGAAATAGCGGGGGGGGGAGTGAGTTTTGAGATGAAACCCGGGCTTGACCAGGGAGATTTTCGAAATGAGCTGCTGAAAAAACACCTCCGTTTCCGTCACACAACGAGCCGACCATCACACGATGGTCGGCTCCCTCTTTTTTCTCCGATCGACGGAAGGAACTGCTGTGCGAATGGTATGCAGGTCGTAAAAACGCAACATAACTATCCCCTTTTTTTGTGGGAGGGGGTCGGAAATGTCGCCATGAGGGGTGTGTTGTGGCCGACACAATGAAAAAATATGATAAAAAGTTTGTTTTTTTCGCTGAATTTGTTTATTTTTGTGCCATGGTTAAAACGATTTAATAAATCGTATTAATTTACTTAAAAGTTTGCACGATGATAAAAAAGGTCTATACGATTAAGGACATAGCCCGAGAGGCTGGTGTGTCGCCTTCGTTGGTGTCGTTTGCGCTGAATAATACGCTCTCGCCCAATGGACAAAAACGCTATAAGGTAAACGACGAAACGGCGCGTCGTATCATGGCGATTGCCGAGAAATTTAACTATAAGCAGAATAATGCGGCGCGCAGCCTGCGTAGTCGTCGTAGTCGTGCCATCGGAGTCATTTTGTCCGATATCTCCAATCCCTTCTTCTCGAGTATTGCTCGCCGCATCGAGGATGAGGCCTTTATGGCAGACTATACGGTGCTTTTCGGTTCGACGGATGAGAAGCCTGAAAAGTTGGAGCGTCTGATTCGCACCTTTATCAGTAAGGGTGTGGATGGCTTGATTATCGTGCCTTGTGAGCGGAGTGAGCGTATCATTGAGAATCTGATGGAGGGTAATCTGCCGGTGGTGTTGCTCGACCGCGATGTGGAAAGTGTTGCGGTGAATCGGGTGGTGCTGGATAACGAAGCGGCTTGTGGTGAGGCGATTTGCAAACTCCATGAGGGAGGATATCGCTGCATCGAGATGGTGTCTTATGATATGGAGGTCTCGAATATTGCGCATCGTGAGGCCGGTTATCTGGCTGCGATGGAGCAGCTGGGGCTGGGTGCGTGTGCGCATGTACATAAGATTGATTACGACCAGGTTGAGCAATCGATGGCAGCCTGTCTTGCTTCGATTGACTTTACGAAAACGGATGCACTGCTCTTTGCGACGAACTCGTTGTCGGTGGCAGGTGTGAAGGCGCTGCATCGCCTGGGGGTGGAGATTCCGCGTCAGGTGGGCGTAGTTGCTTTCGATGGTAGTGAGGCTTTTGACCTGGCTCCCTTCTCGATGGCCTGCATCAAGCAGCCGGTAGGGCAGTTTGCGCACGAGGCTTTGAGTCGTGTCATCTACCTGATTGACCATCCCGATGAGGCTCCTGTGACTCATGTGCTGGCTCCGACCTTCGTCGATGGTGATTCGGCCTATCGAAAAAAAAGCGAAAATAAATAACGAACAAAACAACTAACCTATCACATGAAACTGATGAACAAACTGATGCTGGCTTTGTTGCTCTTGGCAACGACGACGGCTGTCATGGCGCAGGTGAAAGTCGCCGAGCGTAATTCGAGGGCTATCCTGCTCAAACACAACTGCCCGGGCTTGGAGGTTGATCTGGGCGTAGGTCTGTGGGGTATTCCCATCCCGACGGATTATGATGGCGACGGTCGTAAGGATTTGCTGGTGTCGTGTCCCGACAAACCCTATAAGGGACTCTATTTCTTCCAAAATGTGGGCACCTCATCGGAGCCGTTGTTTGCTCCGGCCAAGCGCATCCATGCCAAGGGGCTGAACAACATTCGCCTCTCGGAGGTCAACGGCAAGCAGTATGTGTTGGCCAAGGGTGTGGAGTATCCTAACTTTGTGAAAGCTCCCTATGCCAAGGAGAAGCCCATCGAGTATGAGGGTGAGGTGCTGGGGGCTACCTACAACAAGTCGCGTAGCAACATGTGGAACTATGTGGATTGGGATAATGACGGCGATAAGGATATCATTGTCGGTATCGACACATGGGATGACTACGGCTGGGACAATGCCTACAATGCTCAAGGTGAGTGGACGCGTGGTCCGCTGCACGGCTATGTATATTGGCTCGAGTGTGTGAATGGGAAATACATCAACCGTGGTAAGGTGATGGCCGGTGATTCGATTATCGACACCTATGGTGCTCCGAATCCCTGTATTGCCGATTTCGATGGGGATGGCGATTTGGATATCATTTGCGGTGAGTTCCTCGATGGACTGACGTGGTATGAGAATGAGGGTACACGTAGCGAGCCGAAGTTCAAGGCGGGTCGTCGTGTGGCCAATCGTGAGGGCGAGATTCGTTTCCACCTCGAGATGATTGTCCCCGTTGTGTCGGACTTCGATGGCGATGGCCATGCTGATTTGATTGTTGGCGATGAGGATGGTCGTGTGGCATGGTTGCGCCATACGGGTAAGGTCGAGAACGGTATGCCGCAGTTCGAGAATCCGTATTACCTGCGTCAGCAGGCTGACCTGGTGAAATTTGGGGCCTTGGCTACCCCTTGCACGGTCGATTGGGATGGCGATGGCAAAGAGGATATCGTCGCCGGTAATTCGGCCGGTGAGATTGCCTTGATTCGCAACCTGACGGGGGGCACGAAGCCGTCGTGGGGTGCTCCCGAGTTCTTCAAGGTCAATGGCGAGGTGCTGCGCATTCAGGCCGGTTACAACGGCTCGATTCAGGGCCCGGCCGAGGAGAAGTGGGGTTACACGGTACTGTCGGTGGCCGATTGGGATGGCGATGGTCGTCAGGATATGCTCATCAACTCGATTTTTGGTAAGATTGAGTGGCTGCGCAATCCGGGTAAGGCCGATTGCCTCGAGTTGGAGGCTCCACAGCCGGTGCGTGTGGCTTGGAAGAAGAATAAGATGCCGCTTGTGAAGTGGAATTGGTGGAAGCCCGAGGAGGGTACCCTTACGACACAGTGGCGCACGACCCCCGTGGCGATAGATTGGAACAAGGATGGGCTGATGGACCTCGTGGTGCTGGATACGGAGGGTTACCTGGCCTACTTCGAGCGTTTCCGCACGAAGGAGGGCGAGCTGATGCTGAAGCCCGGCGAGCGTATCTTCTACGGCACGAACTGCTCGCTTTATGATCAGCGCAAGGGCGTGGTGAATGCCGAGCCGGGTGTATTGCGCCTCAACGAGGGGATAGCCGGTAAGTCGGGTCGTCGTAAGATTTGCTTCACGGATTGGGACAACGATGGTCGCCTCGATTTGATTGTCGACAGCCAGAATGCGGCTTGGTTCCGCAACGTGAAGGAGGAGAATGGCAACGTATGGTATGCGTATATGGGTAATGTAAGCGAAACGATCTTGGCCGGCCACACCACCTGCCCGACAACGGTCGATTGGAATGGCGACGGTGTGCGTGACCTGCTGCTGGGTGCCGAGGATGGCCACTTCTACGTCATCCGCAACCGTCCGCAGCCGATTCATGTGAAACTCTTCCCCGAGGGTACCCCGTCGAAGAATGGCCTGGAGGAGATTCCCGAAGGGCTGAACGAAAAGAACTATTATATCAACGTCAGCGACCCCGCTCTGGAGATTTACCTCCCCGCAAAGACGAAGCGCCCGACGCAGGCGATGCTGGTTGTGCCGGGTGGCAGCTACTCGAAGGTGTGTGTAACGCACGAGGGTTACAAGACGGCCCAGTGGCTCAATGAGAAGGGTATTGCTGCCTTTGTCCTGAAGTATCGTATGCCGAATGGTCATCCCGACCTGCCGTTGGAGGATGCCGAGCGTGCCATGGCGATTATCCGTGAGCGTGCCGCAGCGTGGAACATTAATCCGAAATCGGTGGGTGTCATCGGTTTCTCGGCCGGTGGCCACTTCGTGTCGAATCTCATCACGCGCTATACGGATGCAAAATATCGTCCCGATTTTGCCGTGTTGATCTATCCCGTGACCTCGACCGAGTACGAGAATAGTGATACGAGCCTGAATCTGTTGGGTGAGGCCGGCGTGAAGAATCAGGCGCAGCGCGATAAATACAACCCCTGCAAGCAGGTGCATAAAGATGTGCCGCCGACGATGATCGTGCTTTGTGATGACGACAAGGCGGTCGACCCGCGTCAATGTGTCGAGTTCTACGCCGGACTGAAGCGAGCGGGTGTTAAATCCGAGATGCACATCTTCCCGAAGGGTGGCCACGGTTTCTGGATGCGTGATCGCTACAAGTTCAAGACCGAAACCTATCCGATGGTGCTGCGTTGGATCGAGCAGTACAAGTAGCAATAAAAACCGAACAAATAACTACAAAATTAAAATAATTAAAACCAAATCCATTATGAAACAGATTAAAGGTATCATTCCCCCGATGATTACCCCTTTGAAGGGAAACGATGAATTGGACCGTGAGGGCGCGATTCGCCTGGTCGAGCACATGATTGCAGGTGGCGTACATGCCCTGTTCCTGCTTGGTACAACGGGTGAGGCACAGAACCTGACCTACAAACTGCGCTATGAGTTCGTGGAACTCGTTTTGAAGCAGGTTGCCGGTCGTATCCCCGTGTTGGTTGGTGTAACCGATACGTCGCTTGACGAGAGTGTGCGCCTGGCCGAGCATGCCAAGGCTTGCGGTGCTGTAGGTGTTGTGGCTGCTGCTCCCTACTACTTCGCCCCCTCGCAGCAGGAGCTTATCGAGTACTATACGGCGTTGGCCGATGCGCTCTGCCTGCCGCTCTACCTCTATAATATGCCCTCGCACGTGAAGGTATTCCTCGAGGCCAAGACGGTGGCTACGCTGGCTGACCACCCGAATATTGTTGGTTTGAAGGATTCGTCGGCCAACATGACCTACTTCGAGACCCTGATTTATCTGCTGGGCGACCGCGAAGACTTCTCGCTCTATGTAGGTCCCGAGGAGCTCACGGGTGAGTGCGTGCTGCTGGGTGCCGATGGTGGCGTGAATGGCGGTGCTAACATGTTCCCCGAACTTTATGTCGCGATGTACAACGCTGCTGAGGCGGGTGACCTGAAGAAGGTGCGTGAGTTGCAGCGTCGCATCATGCAGATTTCGACCTCAATCTACACGGTTGGTAAGTATGGTTCGAGTTACTTGAAGGGTGTGAAGTGCTCCTTGTCGTTGCTGGGTATCTGCGACGACTACCTCTCGTATCCCTATCGTAAGTTCCGTAGCGAGGAGCGCGAGAAGATTCGTCAGGCGTTGGTGGCATTGGGTTGCACCTGCGTAGAGTAAGGAACTTTTTTACACAATTCGTAAATAGAGATTATCATGGAATTAACCATTCTTGACTATATTGTCTTTTTCATCTTTGTAGGTGGTGTGGCACTGTTCGGTTGCTCGTTCTATTTCCGTTCGAGCAAGGGTGCAGCTGCCTTTACGAAGGCCGAAGGCTCGCTCCCGACGTGGGTCGTAGGTATGTCGATTTTCGCTACCTTCGTATCATCGATTTCCTTCCTCGGCCTGCCGGGTCAGGCCTATGCCGGCAACTGGAATCCGTTTGTCTTCTCGCTCTCGATTCCGATTGCTACGTGGCTGGCAGCCAAAATTTTTATCCCGCTCTACCGTAATGTGAACAGCGTTTCGGCCTACCACTACCTGGAGCAGAAATTTGGCTATTGGGCTCGTTGCTATGTGGCCATCTGCTACCTGCTGACGCAGTTGGCTCGTGTGGGCTCGATTTTGCTGTTGCTGGCTCTGCCGATTAACACGATGTTTGGTTGGGATATCCAGAGCATCATCATCTGGACGGGTATTATTACGTTGATTTACACTTTGTTGGGAGGTATTGCTGCCGTGGTGTGGACCGATGCTATTCAGGGTATCATCCTCATCGTTGGTGCTGTTGCGTGTGCACTGTTGCTTACCTTCTCGATGCCCGAGGGCCCCGGTCAACTCTTCGAGATTGCTGCGGCCGAGGGTAAGTTCTCGCTCGGTAGTTTTGGCCTTTCGCTCTGCGAGCCGACCTTCTGGGTGGTACTGATCTATGGTCTGTTCACCAACATGCAGAACTATGGTATCGACCAAAACTATGTACAACGCTACATGACTACCAAGTCGACGGCCGAGGCGGTGAAATCGACCTTGTTCGGTTCGTTGCTCTACATCCCCGTGTCGCTCGTCTTTGTCTACATCGGTACGGCTCTGTTCAGCTACTATACGGCTCGTCCCGAACTGCTTCCGGCCGGTACGCCTTCGGATCAGGTCTTCCCGTGGTTCATCGTACATGGTCTTCCGACTGGTCTGACCGGTTTGGTAATTGCCTCGTTGTTCTCGGCCGGTATGTCGACCATCGCTACGAGTATCAACTCGTCGGCAACCATCGTGCTGACCGACTTCGTAAACCGCTGGGCCAAGAAGGAGTCGTCGGAGAAGAAGAATATGCAGGTGCTCTACCTCGCTTCGTTCGTTGTGGGCGGCCTGGGTATCGTGATGGGTCTGTTGATGATGCACATCGACGGCGTGCTCGATGCCTGGTGGAAGCTCGCCTCGATTTTCAGCGGTGGTATGTTGGGTCTGTTCCTGCTGACGCTGGTTTGCAAGTCGGTGCGTAAGGCACATGGTATTGCAGCCGTGATTGTCGGCCTGCTCGTGATTGCCTGGATGAGCCTCTCGCCCTTCATCAACGAAGGCCAGCCCTTCTACGAGTTCCGCTCGCCGTTGCATACCTACCTGACAATTGTCTTTGGTACGACGGCTATCTTCCTCGTGGGTTTTGTGCTGACAAAACTCTCGAAGAAATCCCGGTAAAGCGTGTGACGTCTACTAACCAAATCCATTATAGTCATGAAAAGTCTATTTTCTAAAATGCTGTTTATCAGTGCATTCCTCCTATTTTTAGGGGGGGGGTATTTGACTGATGCCCGGGCACAGAATACAACGGTTACGGTTACGGGTAAGGTTCTCGATTCGGGGAACCAACCCCTGGCCGGTGCCGTTGTGTTGGTGAAGGGTACCACGCGTGGTGCCACCACCACGGCTGATGGTAGTTTTACCATTCGCGCCAAACAGAGCGATGCGCTCGTCTTCTCGATGTTGGGCTATGCCGAACAGGAGATTGTCATCGGACAGCGCACGTCGCTCACCGTAAACCTGCAAGACGAAGCCAGTGCCATCGATGAGGTTGTCATCGAGGTCGGTTACGGTACGCAGGCCAAGAAGGATATTACGGGTACGGTCAGCATGGTCAAGATTGAAGATGCGTTGAAGGCCCCCGTAGTGAACTTCGAGGAGTCACTGGCCGGTCGTGTGGCCGGTGTCCAGATTTCGTCGGCCGATGGTCAGCCGGGTCAAGAGATGGATATCGTGATTCGCGGTGCCAACTCGTTGACTCAGAGCAACTCGCCTCTCTATGTAGTCGACGGTTTCCCGATGGAGGATTTCTCCGCCTCGGCTATCAACTCGAATGATATTGAGTCGTTCACGATTTTGAAAGATGCTTCGGCCACGGCCATCTATGGTGCTCGTGGTGCCAATGGTGTCATCATCATCGAGACGAAGAAGGGCCAAGAGGGTAAAGCTACGATTACCTACAACGGTAATTATGGTTTCCAACAGGTGGCCAATACGATGGATATGATGAATGCTGCGCAATTTGTCGAGTACCAAATCGAGCGCAGCAGTGCCAATGCGGACAAATACCTCAACATCCCGGGTCGCACGATGGAGGACTACAAGGCGATGGGTGAGGGTATCAGTTGGCAGGATAAACTCTTCCGCAATGCCCCCATTCAGATGCACAACGTCTCGCTGACGGGCGGTACGAAGCAGACGAAGTATGCAGCCTCGATTTCGGTTGCAGACCAAGAGGGTGTGATTCTGAACTCGGGCTACCAGAAGTATCAGGGTCGTTTCTCGCTCACCCAGCAGCTGAACAAGAAGGCTCGTGTGCAGGTGCAGGTGAGCTACACCTCGGATAAGACCTATGGTCAAACCGCATCGGAGGCACAGGCTTCGAGCAACGCCTATGCTTCGTATCTGATGTATCGTACATGGGCTTATCGTCCGGTGAATACCAACCCCGCAGCCGATATCGAGGAGGAACTCTTCGACGACGTGTTCGATGGCTCGGCTTCGGCTACGATGAACCCGATTATCTCGGTGAAGAACGAGCATAAGGAGAGCCGCCGTCGCACCTTCATGTCGACGCTTCGTTTCGACTATACGCTCATGAAGGGGTTGAAACTGACCATGCGTGGTGGTTATACGACGCGCCAGACGCTCAACACGCAGTTCAACAACTCGAAGACCTATGCCGGTTATCCGAACATCAACAATGTCAAGGGTGTTCACGGTTCGGTTTCCGACCGCACGGATATTACGTGGATGAACGAGAATACGCTCAACTACAACAAGAATTGGGGTAATGGTCGCCACAAGTTGGATGCAGTGCTCGGTTTCACGGTTGAGGGTAAGGAGCGTGAGACCTATGGTTTCTCGGCCTACCATGTGCCGGTCGAGGAGCATGGCATGAATGGTATCGACAATGGTGTAAACCACTCGATGACCTCGTCGACGTCGGACAGCTATCTGATGTCGTGGCTCGGTCGTGTCAATTACAGCTTCTTGTCGCGCTATATGCTGACCATGTCGTTCCGTGCCGACGGTTCGTCGAAGTTCAGCGAGAACAACCGCTGGGGTTACTTCCCCTCGGCCGCTTTTGCATGGCGTGTGGGTGAGGAGAAATTCCTGCGCAACGTACGCTTCATCAACGATTGGAAGATTCGTGCCAGCTACGGTATGACGGGTAACAACCGTGTCAGCGACTACGCTTCGTGGGCTACCATCGACTTGTCGGACTACTACTCGTTTGGCAACATTCAGCCGGGTTACGTGGCAGCACCGTCGACGCTGGGTAACCGCGATTTGAAGTGGGAGACCACCGAGCAGATTGACATCGGTACGGATATCCGCCTCTTCAAGAACCGCGTGAGCCTCACGGTCGACTGGTATCAGAAGACGACGCGCGACCTGTTGCTGAATGCCAACCTGCCGACCAACTCGGGTTACCCTTCGGTTTATAAGAATATTGGTAAGGTGCGCAACCGTGGTTTAGAGTTCTCGCTCAGCACGGTCAATATCCGCACGAAGGATTTCGAGTGGACATCGGATTTCAACATCTCCTTCAACCGTAGCAAGGTGCTTGCCTTGTCGGAGGGCGAGGAGACCCTCTTGTCGACCACTTCGTTCACGGCAGACTTCAACGCTACCTATCTTTATATGGCTAAGGTCGGCCAGCCCGTTGCCCAATTCTATGGTGTGGCATGGGACGGTGTCTATGGCTATGATGACTTCGATATCGATGCGTTGGGCAACTATGTCCTCAAAAAGGGTGTGCCGAGCAACGGCCATGCACGCGAGGAGATTCAGCCCGGTGATATCAAGTATGTCGATCAGAATGGCGACGGTCTGGTCAATGACCTCGATATGGTGGTCATTGGTCGTTGCGAGCCGTTGCACGAGGGTGGTTTCAATAACACCTTTACCTATAAGGGTCTTTCGTTGGGCGTCTTCTTCCAGTGGCGTTATGGCTACGACGTGATGAATGCCAACCGTATCATGTTCGAGGGTAACTATGCCAGCAAGAGCATCAACCAGTTTGCCAGCTATGCTGACCACTGGACCCCGCAGAACACCGACAGCCAGAACTTCCGTGTAGGCGGTCAGGGCCCGAAGGGTGTCTACTCGTCGCGCACGATTGAGGATGCATCGTTCCTGCGTCTGAAGACCTTGTCGTTGAGCTACACGCTACCACGTAAGGTGGCTCGCAAACTCCACATGCGCACGGTGCAATTTACGCTTTCAGCCCAGAACCTCTTTACGTGGACCGACTATTCGGGTCTCGATCCCGAGGTTTCGGTGCGCAATTCGGCCCTTACGCCGGGCTTCGACTATTCGGCCTATGCGCGCAATAAGGTCTATACGGCTGGTCTGAAATTGGTCTTCTAACCTAAACGATGCTACAACTATGAAACACTATATTTTCCTTTTACTCGGTGTGATGCTGTTGGGTAGTTCGTGTTCGTTGCTCGAAACCGAACCCATGGATACGCATACGCCCGACGATTTTTATTCGACCCAGGAGGAGGTGGAGTTTGCTTTGAACGGTGTCTATGCCGTGATGGCCAACACCCAGCTCTATGGTGGTGAGATGCTGGCCCGTATGGGTCTGACGGCCGACATCGGCTATGAGAGTTACTCTTCGGACTACAACACGGTGGGCGACTACGATACACAGCCCAGTGATCCGAAGGTACAGAAATATTGGCGTTACTTCTACGAGGGTATCAACCGAGCCAATATGTTGATGGAGCGCATCGACCAGGCCAAACTGGAGAAGGAGACGCGCGATAATATCTATGCCCAGGCGCAGTTCCTGCGTGGTTTCTACCACTTCATGCTGCTGATACGCTTCCGTAACATTCCGCTCATGCTTCATACGGCTCCGGATGGCAATGTCGAGTCGGTGCAGATTGCGCAGGCCGATCCGCGTGATGCCTATTTGGCTGTGATTGCCGATATGGAGGCTGCTGTCGAGCACCTGGGAACAGCCGAGTCGCTCGAGGCCCCGGGTCGTGTAAGCCAGTCGACGGCTTGGGGTATGCTGGCCCGTGTGGCACTGAACATGGCCGGTTATCCGCTCTATGAGCCGGGTATGTATGCCAAGGCCAAGGGCTATGCCCAGAAGGTTATCGACACGCAGTACCATGCGCTGCACCCCTCCTATGAGGAGCTCTTCCTCTGCTATATCCAGGATCGTTACTACCCGCAGGAGAGCCTCTTCGAGGTGGAGTTCTACGGCAATAACGAGGGTACCTATGATACGACGGCCGGTCGTGTGGGGCGTGACAATGGTATTGCCAATAACAGCACGAACAACCGTACAGTCATCTTGCCCAATGGCATGACGCTGATGGATACCTATGGTACGTCGATTGGAGCTATCCGTGCTACGCCTTATTATTATGGTCTTTTCGAGAGCACCGATTTGCGTCGTGACTGGACCATTTCGCCTTACGAATATTCGGTCGATTATGCGACCTATCCCGACTACAAGAAGCCGGCAGCCAATAATTGGATGCGCTATTGCGGTAAGTTCCGCCGCGAGTGTGAGGTGTTGCGTCCCCGCTCGACCAACTACACGCCGATTAACTTCCCGGTACTGCGCTACTCGGATGTGCTACTCATGTGGGCCGAGGCGGTGGTTGCCGATGTGACGAACAACAGTGCGGAGGATCTGGCTCAGGCGCGTGAGTATATCAACCAAGTGCGCCGTCGTGGTTATGGTAAGGATATCTTGACACCCGACGAGACGGTCGACCTGCCTTCGATGTCGAAGAGTGAGCTCTTCGAGGAGCTGAAGGATGAGCGTGCCCGTGAGCTCGGTTACGAGTTGTTGCGCAAGGACGATATCGTTCGTTGGGGCGAGTTCGCACAACGCATGAAGTATATGAAGAACCTTGCAGCCACCATCCCCGATACCTATACGTCGTCTTATTACCACAACGCTCGTCGTTACTACAATAATACGGAAACGCGAGATGAGTTGTGGCCGATTCCGACCTTCGAGATGGGTGTAAACCGTAAGTTGGTACAGAACACAGGCTGGTAAACCATTCAAAACAAGAGAGATTATGAAAACAATCAATAAATATATGCTGCTGACGGTGGTGTTGCTGATGAGCCTCACTGCATGCCGCGAGCAGTTCGAGGATGTCGATACGGTCAGCTTCGATGTGACGACCGAGTCGGTGGTCTGCAAGGTGGGACAACCCGTTCAATTCCTCATGCAGGGTAACCCCGATATGATTACCTTCTATTCGGGCGAGATAGGCAACGAGTATGCTTACAAAGATCAAGACCGTATGCAACCTGTTGATATGGGTTACTCGTTCTCGTCGAATCGTAAACATGGCCCGAATCCAGTGCTGTGCCCACTCTCCTATTCGACCGATTTTTCGGGTGAGTATACTGCCGAGGCGGTGCAGGCTGCTACATGGGTGGATATCTCGGATCGCTTTGTCTTTATCCCTGCGAACAAGAACGACTCGGAGACCTTCTCCGAGATGGCTAATATCTCGGATATCTTTCCCGATGAACAGACTCCGGTCTACTTCAACTATCACTATGTGTGTGTGGCGAATAAAGCCGAGCGCTGCTCCGACTGGTTGATCTACTCGCCGACGGTTTATGGTCTTACCGGTACTTCCGAAATCGAGATGTATGACCTTGTTGACATGAATTGGCGCACGGTGTATAACGAGCCCACTTGGCTGCGAGAAGATGGTACTTACGATACGAAACTCAACGATGCGAATGCTAACAACGGTAAACGTCTGCGCATGATTTGCACGGATCAATATCCAAATTGCGATCGTGAGATGTGGTTTGTTTCGGGCCCCATCTTCAAGATGGCCAGTTTGAACAATGGCCCTGACTTCGGTACACCGATTAAGGGTGTTGCCAACCCTGCCATGGCCTCGTACAGCTATGCCTACAGCGAGCCGGGCGAGTATACGGTAACCTTCGTAGCCGCCAATGTCAATGTCTACGACCGCAAGGAGCGTGTCGTCGAGCTCAAGGTCAAGATTGTGGAGGATGAGGGTACGATTACCCCGCCCGAGCAGGAAGAGTGGAACTAAATAACCGATGACAACCATGAAAAAGAATCTCATCTATATCGCAGCTGCGCTTCTTCTGGCCGGCTGTACGAAAGATGCTGCGACCGAGGTGTCGCAGATGACCGGTGGTGAGCCGATTCTCACCGTGGCTGCCGGTGTCTCGGCCGGTCGTACTACGGTTTCGACCACCGAGCAGGGGCTGCTCGACATCGACTGGGCAGAGGATGACCAGATTGGTCTCTACGCCATGGCCGGAGAGCAGCAGACGGGTCGCAACGTATCTTACACGGCGATGCCCAATGCCGAGGAGGCTGCACACTGCACCTTCGCCGCAACGAACGAGGGCGAGGTCCTCTATTGGAACGGCAACAAACAGCAATCCTTCTATGCCTACTATCCCTTTACGGCTGTGGAGGGTGCGTTGCCCAATGCGGCTGCCCAGCCTATTTCGCTGCCTGCTACGCAGGTGCAGGCCAAGGGTAATTCGGTCGCTCACCTTGCCAAATATGGTGTGCTGACGGCTGCTCCCGTGGTCTTCGAGCCCAATGCGACGTTGAGCAGCGGTATCTGCTTCAACTTCACGAACCTCTTCTCGGTGGTGGAGTTCCGTCTGAAGACCGATGCGGCCTGCCCGCTGGCCGAGCTGCCTATCAAGTCGCTGACGCTGTCGGCCAATGGGGTGGCCGTGGCTGCGCCGGTGGCTACGATGGACCTCACGCAGTCGCCTACGGTGATTGCTACCGAGGAGGTTGCAACGGCTCTGCAACTCGATCTTGCCGAGGAGGTTGGCTTGAAGCGTGATGGCTACACGAGCTTCTATATGCTGGTGCTGCCGGGTACGCATGCCGCCAAGTCGCTCCTGCTGGAGGTGACGGCCATCGACAACTCGGTGCATGCCGTATCGATTGCCGAGGGTGTTACCTTCCGTTCGAACAAGCACTATGTGCGCGAGTATGAACTGACCATCGACGGCTTTGTGGCTGCCGATGCTTTCGAGGCGGAGATTCCGAGTCTCACGACGAAGGTGGGCGAGCCCCTGACGGTGAACTTCTCGGGTAAGGCTACGAGCGTCGACTTCTGGTCGGGCGAGTATGGGCACGAATATGCCTATGCGACGAAAGACCGCATGGAAGATGCTGCGGTAAAGATTAACTTTTGGTCCTTGCTGTGTAACGGAACCCAGCCGGAAACCGCAACTATCAAATACTCGACCGATTTCGATGGTACGATGACCGAGGATGCTATTTTGGCTGCTACGTGGACCGATGTGAAACACCTGTTTAACTGGCCGACCGTACTCCATACGAACGACTCGATTAAAACGGCTGTGCCCGATGATTCCGGTTTGGTGGATATCACCGAGTGGTTTGATGGTCAGGGCAAGAGTGTCTATGTCGCTTTCTTCTACCACGTAAAGAAGCCGGATAACCGCACCTTCTTCATGCTCTTTGATAGTTGGGTCAAAGCCTTCTATACGAATTCGGTGGAGGAGCTTTATATTCAGAAGTTTGCGACTGAGAATAATAACAAGTTGAATGTAAAGATTGTCAATGAGGAGGGTACAAACAACCCGCTTCCGACCTTTGTGTTGGGATCGAGTTATACCAGTTCGGATAACCATACGCTAAGCTTGAGACCTGTTAAAGATCAAAGTACAGCTTATCCCTATCACTTCCGTATAGGCGCGGCCTTTAGTAAGTTGACGGTAGACAAAGATGCGTGGTTTATTCTGCCTAAATTGACGCTGCCCGAGCGTAAGAATGTAGGCCCAGACAAACCCTTTGTGGTACATACGGCCGATGCCGAAACGCCCGCTACGTGGAGCTATACGTTCAAGGCACCGGGCACCTACAAGGTTAGCATCGTGGGTACAGTGACAACGCTCGCCGGTGATAAGCAGGTAGTGAAAGAGGCTACCGTAACCGTAACCGAATAATTAAATGAAGAATACGATGAAAAATCTTTGGAAAATACTCTTTGCGGGTGTGGTTGCTCTGTTTGCCATCGGTTGCTCCGATGACGATAACAAGGGTGGCGCCGAAGCCCCGCTGGCATTCGAAGAGATCGAGGTGCGCGGTGAACTAATCGACATTCGCCCCTTGGTTGCCGATGCCGAACTCTTCCCCCAGCATGCAGGTTACATCATTCCGGCCGAGGCCGAGACGCTGCTCGAGGGCGAGATGGTCTATGCAACCAGCATTGCCGATTACCGTGGTCCCGCGTCGTTCCGTATGGGTGGCGACGGCATGGTCTATATCGCTTCGGAGATGGCCGACCTGACGAAGTATGGCTGGCGCAAGCCGACCGGCTCGTTTAAGTCGGGGCATCTGACCTTCTACATCCACAGCCGTAGTTGCAAGGCTAACGAGTGGGTGGAGGTGCCCTATGTCGAGGGCGAGCAGACCTGTTCGACGATTCTCTTTGGTAAGAAGATGCGTGTGGTATCTCCTCCGCCTCCGGGTGTAGTGATTGCCAAGATTTCCGATGAGGGTTTCAAGCAGCGTCATGTGACCAATGTGAATATCCACATCCTGCCCGACGGCAGCTATCTGGCACAGTGTACGAATGTCACGGGAAATCGTACAACGCATATCTATCGCTCGACGGATGGCGGTGAGAGCTGGTCGTTGTGGAGCGATTCGGCCATGCCGATGAACTTTACGCGTATGTTCGAGCACAATGGGGCCCTCTACCTGATGGGTACCCACACCGAGGGCGGTCGTCTGATCATCTGCAAATCGGAGGACGATGGTAAGACGTGGACAACGCCCGACCCCGTTACGGGTTACGGTTATATTATCAATGACCGTTCGTGCCACCATGCCGCCTGCTCGATGGCGATTTACGATGGTCGCATCTGGCGTGCCATGGAGCAGAATGGCGATCCGATTCGACCGTTTGCCGTTTCGGCTCCGGTCGACAGCGACCTGCTCGACCCCGCCAGCTGGGAGCGCACGAATATCAGCACCAATACCGAGGGCTGGACACTGACCAATGGTGACCGAATTTCCCAACTGATTGAGGGTAATGTGGTGGTAGGCCCTGATGGTAAACTCTACAACCTGCTGCGTGCCGACTGCTCGCAATCGGCCAACCACGCTTGCCTGGCACGTATCGAGCCGGGAACGGGTCAATTCAAGTATGAGTTGAAGATTGCCGATTCGGATTTTATCACCTTCCCGGGTGGCAATAAGAAGTTTACGGTTATCTACGATGAACCGAGCCAGCGTTACTGGACCATCACCAATCCGGCACACGAGCGTGGTCAGGCACACAGCGGTATCTATGCCAATGGTGTAAGTTATGGCTTGACGCGTAACAAGATGGTGCTCTGCTACTCCTACGACCTGAAGACGTGGGTGCAGTATAAAACGATTGTCTACGACAAAGATCCCTGGTTCCACGGATTCCAATACGTAGACTGGAAGATTGATGGCGACGACATTGTGGCTGTGAGCCGCACGGCTTGCCCCGAGGAGCGTGGTCTGCCGATTCGTCAGCACGATGCCAATATGATGACCTTCCATCGCATCAAGAATTTCCGTAACCTTTAATCCCTTGATGTATGCCGCAACTGATGCGACACCTAAAGATGCTTCTGCTTGGTTTGTTTGTGGCGTGTGCGACCCTCGTGGTCGCCGCGCCACAGCAGGAGCCTTTGCTCGAAGTACGTGGGCGGGTCATCGATATCCGTCTGGCCAAAGCGGGGCAGGATGCCTTTCCGCAATGTAAACGCCATCGGTTTGGTAAATCGCTCCCTGCGGCCTATGTCGGCATGCGCTATGCCGTCAGCCTGAAAGAGTTTGAGGGCCCCTCGGCCGTGCGTGCCAAGGTTCCTTGTCGCATCGTGTTGGCGGTGTGTGGCCAGACCCCCGATGCCTCGGTCTGGAGACCGACCGGAGAGCACTTTTATATCAACAAGGATCGCTATCGCTTCTATGAGGCCGCTTATACCACGCCAGGTGCATGGATGGAGTTGCCGACAGCCGGTGAGGGCGGTCTTACGACGATGCTCTTCGCTCGCCGTCTGCGTGTAGCCGAGACGGCACCTATTCCGGGTACGGTGGTCGCTCGCATTAAGAAGTTGCGGAGCGGACACCTGACGAATCCCTCCATCTTGATTTGCAAGGATGGTACCTATCTGGCGGCCTGCACCAATGCCAATCGCAAGCGTGGTACGGAGGTGTATCGCTCGACGGATCGTGGCCAAACGTGGCAATTGTGGTCCGAGGGGTATTATCCGATTAACTTCTTTACGCTCTTCGAGCATCGTGATCGCCTCTATATGCTCGGCACGTGGTCGCCCGAGGGACATGTGATTATCTGCGAGTCGACCGATGGCGGTCGCACGTTTACCTTCCCGAGGGATGAGTTTGATCGTGGCGTGCTCTTCCGTGGCCGTTACCACTCGGCACCGGTGCCTGTGGTGGTACACGCGGGACGTTTGTGGCGCGGCATGGAGACCAACTTCCCGAATGAGGTACGTCGTGCTTGTGTCATCTCGGCCAAGGAGGATGCCGACCTGATGAAGGCCTCGAGTTGGACGATGAGCCGTGAGCTGCCGAGCGAAAAGGAGTGGCCGACGAAGGGTGGTGATGAGTTCCGTCAATGGATTGAGGGGTGTGTCGTGGCAACGCGCGAAGGCGGACTGGTCAATGTGATGCGTGTTGATGAGCATAAGGTGGGTCGCACGGCGGCCATCATCACGGTCGAGAGCCCCCGCAAAGTGCACTTTGATCCCGAGAAGGATATCATCGAGATGCCGGGTGGCGGTAAGAAGTTTACGATACGTTACGACGCTGTGAGCGATCGCTATTGGGCCCTCACGACACCGGCCAATCCGGCCTCGCTGGGGTTGCGCCATGGCGGCATCTATGCCCATGGCATCCATGCCGGTTTGACGCGCAACACGCTGACACTGCTGTCGTCGAGTGACCTGCGTGAATGGCGCGAGGAGCGGGTGGTCATCACCAGCGATAACCCCTTCTTCGATGGATTCCAATATGTTGATTGGCAGTTTGATGGTGAGGATATCATCTGCCTGATTCGCCTGGCGATGGAGGAGAGCCGTGGGCTTCCTACGCGCCAGCACGATGCCAACTTCATGGTCTTCAAGCGCATTGAGAAGTTCCGCTCGGAGGGACCGACCAGCGTCGTGCGTACCTTGAATAAGTAAATCAGCAAACAACCAAAACAAATTTAATGAATATGAAACGATTTTTTCAACGCCTGATCCTGTTGATGGCCTTTGGTGTCATCTCGGTATTGACCTCGACGGCACAACCGATTCTGCGCATGCCGGCCATCTTGGGTGACCATATGGTACTGCAGGAGAACACGACGGTTAAGATTTGGGGATGGGCCGACCCGAATTCGACGGTTACGGTAGCCCCGTCATGGTTAGCCGAGCCGGTAAAGACCAAGTCGCACTACGACACCACCTGGTCGGTGGAGGTGCAGACTCCGAAGGCCTCGAACGAGACCTACACGATTCACATCACGACGAACCGCAAAGCCGAGGAGACCATCGAGGATGTCTTGATTGGCCAGGTATGGCTCTGCTCGGGGCAGTCGAATATGAATTGGAATGCCGTGCGAGGCATCGTGGATATGCGCGAGTCGCTGGAAAAGGATGAGCAGTATCCCTCGATGCGTCTGTTCAATATGCAGCAAAACTGCACGGGTAACGTCCAAACCGACTGCCATGGCGAGTGGATTGTGTGTGGCGATGAGGATACGCAGTATTTCAGTGCTGTGGGTTACTTCTTCGGTCGTCACCTCTATGAAAATTTGCAGCAGCCCGTTGGCCTGATCAACTCGTCGTGGGGCGGTACGCCGATTGAGTTGTGGATGCATGCAGGTGATGTGCAGCAGGATAAGGCTGCCTTGACGGCCTTCAAGCAGCGTTATGCGAAGCGTAGCGGCTGGCGTGAGGGAGGTCTGTTCAATGCCATGATTCGTCCGTTGCGCAACCTGGCTCTGGCCGGTGTCATCTGGTATCAGGGGTGTGCAAATGCCTATAACCCGTCGGTCTATGCCAAGCAACATGCCGAACTGATCTATCGCTGGCGCGATGAGTTCCAAAACGACAAGTTGCCCTTCTACCTTGTGCAGTTGGCACCCCATGGTAAGGAGGCTGTGGTGGGTGGCAAGACCCTCGTGCGTGAGCAGCAGGCAGCCGTAGCAGCACAAGTTCCCTATACGGGCATGGTCAATGTCAGCGACCATGTGCCCGATGTGACGAACATTCATCCTCCCTATAAGAAGCCGGTGGGTGAGCGTCTGGGCAACTGGGCGCTGGCCGAGGTCTACAAAAAGGAGGTGGGCAAGTATAAGCAGGCCTCGATGAAGTCGGTGGAGTTCAAGGGTGGACGTGCGATTATCACCTTTGAAAATGCCGAGGGCGGTATCGAGTGCCGTGGTGATGCGGTGGCACACCTCGAGATTGCCGATGAGACGATGGTGTTCCAGCCCGCCATGGGTATGTTTGATGGTGATGGTCGCCTCTTGGCTTGGAACAAGAAGGTGCGTCGTCCGGTGGCTGTGCGCTATTGTTTCAACGAGACGGCTGTCGGCAACCTGTTCGATGCAGCCGGTATGCCCGTATTGCCGTTCCGTAGTGATGCACCACTGATTACCCTTGCCAAGCCGGCTCCGAAGGCTGCTCCGGCTGCGAAGCGTGCTTCGGGGGCTGCTGTGGCCAATCTGAAGCAGACGGCTGTGCGTGTCGAGGGTAGCGGTCATAAACTGCTGAAGTTGTCCAATGGTGCGACGTTGCACAGCAACCGTAAATATACGTTGCGCAATATTCCGTCCGACATTGTGGGCTTCGACTACCTGCAGCATGCTGCTCCCGATAAGACGGGTCCGCGCAACGAACATCGTGCTAAGGTGACGGCTCTTTCGGATGGCGAGATTTACGTCTTGGCTCTGCCCTGCAGCCCGATTGATAATGCGTTGGCGCGCTGGAAGAAGGTGCCCAATGGTACGATTCTCTTGCAGATGAATGCCGAGAAACGTGTGAAGTTCCAGATTTACGCCCTGCCGGTGAAGGCCGGTCAGACCGTGACACTGCCGCGTACAACCCAGTTCAACGACCTGACGTTGCTGGCGGTTCAAATCGACTATAACGAGTAAATCGGAATCAATGATAAAACGCCTTTTTTTCATGTTGTGGGTATGCAGCGTGGGCCTGTTGACGGCTCATGCTGCCGCCCCTTTACGGCATGCCGCTCCCATTCCGGCGGGTGGCGATGAGGGCCTTTCGCCCCTGACCTTCGGTCTGACCTATAACAATTCACCCCGTGGATGCGCTTTCCTTTCGTCGGAGGAGGCTCCCGACCTCTTTGTGGCGGTGCAGCATGGTATGCCCGAGGCCAAGGGATTCTTCCGTTGTGCCTATGAGGGACGCACGGCCGAGGGTGATCCAATTTACGGCAAGCCGCAGCGTGTAGATTCTCCGTGGAGTGAGGAGAAAACCGTGCCCTGGAACCTGCGTGTGTTCCAAGATGGCGACGATATATGGTTGGTCCGTTTGACACGTACCTATATGCAGGTGGCACGCTGGAATGGCCGTGGTTTCGAGATGGAGACCAAATGCGAGGTGTCGGGCTTCGACTATCCGCTGGGCTCCTATGACCTGGTGCGCCGTCGCAAGGGTGAGATTGAGGTGGTGGTCTTGTGCCACGATGGAGGTGAGTACCGTCCCGCTACCTTCCCGGGGAATAAACAATCCTACTACGATGGTGCCGGTATCTACCGCGGTGAATTGCATGCTTCGGGTCTGTTCCGCTTCACGGTCAACGACAACTGGGAGCAGATTACCCGTGTCGAGCAGGTGAGCAGCGACATGCGCCTCATGGTGGGTGCTTCGCGTGTGGCCTGCGTCTACAATAAGGAGCGCACGCTCGACGGCTACCTCATTGGAGGTCGTCTGGGCAGCCTGAAATATATTCCCTACCAAGCCAAATTGCCGAAGGGGGGCATGCGAGCCCTGCATGTGATGCAGAACGAAAACGAGGTGCGTGTGCACAGCGCATATAGCAACCAACTCGTAGCAATGCCGATGGCCCAGGGCGAGTGCTCGGGACTGTTGATTGGCGGCGAGTCGGCGATGTACACCTACCACTTCGACCGCCTGACGGCCAAGGGTGCTCCGATTTATGCCGAGCGACATGTGGTGCTCGAACGTCAGGCTCCGCTCTATGGCGGCTCGCTCACGGTGCCCAATGTCGTCGATTGGGATGGCGATGGCGTGCTCGATATCGTGGCCGGCAATTCGGAGGGTCGCCTGCTCTTCTTCAAGAACTGCGGTACCAACCGTGAGCCCGACTTCGCCCGCTCGACGGAGGTTGAGGCCGATGGCAAACCGCTCGTGCTGCGCCCGGGTTACTATGTCGTGCAGGGTCCCTTCGAGGCTTCGTGGGGCTACCTCTGCCCGAAGGTCTTCGACTGGAATGGCGACGGCTTGCTCGATGTCGTTACCTCGGGCTCGCGTGCCAAATATGAGGTACTGCTGAATCGCGGTACGAAAACCGAACCGAAACTTGATGCTCCGGTGGCCTTGTCGTGCGACAACCTGGAGTTGCATGGCTCGTGGCGTGTGCGCCCAGCCTTGGCCAAGGTGGGCGAGCAGGTGGTCATGGTGACCATGGACGACGATAATGCCCTCCACCTCTATGGGCGTGTCGATGATTGGCATGTCGAGGATTTTGGTAAGTTGCAACTGGCCGATGGCCGTCCGATTACGGGTCATACCCATAGCCCCAAGGAGAATATGGGACAGTGGGGTAGAGGCAAGTTGAGCTTCGCCGACTGGAATGGCGATGGCAAACTCGACCTCTTTGTCGGCTCGGTGAAACGCTCGAGTTACCCCTCACCCGAACAGGGCCTACCCTATAGCCGCTTCTTGAAGAAAAAGATTGGCATGCAGGTGATGTACTTCGAGAATGTCGGCACGAACGAGGCGATGCGCTTTGCCGAGCCCAAGCAGCTCTTGGTCGATGGCGAGGACTTCTACCTCGGAGCACACTCCAATGCCCCCGAGCCCTGTGCATTGGGCGATACGTCGCATGGCCTAAACCTCGTCGTGGGTGTTGAGAGTGGCAAATACTTCTTCTTCGAGCATAACCGCCTGGGCTATGCCGGCTATGATGATTAAATACAATAAAAATCACTTAATATTCACTTTTTAACAACCAAATCAATGAAAAACAAAACGTCGTACACCCCCCCCCAAGCGGAGGAGTTGCTGGTGAGCGTCGAGGCAGGCTTTGCCTACTCGGGTAGTATTAATGACACAGAAGAGGGCGATGGCTGGGGCCCTGCGAATGAGTAGTAACGACAAAAATGAAGAGAACTATGAAAAATCTTTGGAAAACACTGTTTGTCGCTGCACTCTTCGTGTCGTGTAGCGAAGCCAATGTAGATGAGCAGCCTGTGCCCGAGACGACGCAGGGTCAGGCCATCGAGTTCTATGCCGATATGGGCGGCCGTACCTCCTTCTTCGAGGACGAGGGCCTGGGTGTTCACTGGGTAGAGGGCGATAAGTTAGCCATTCGTCGTTGGTATGGTGATGGTAATCCGACTGCGGCTACGCGTCAGCGTTCAACCTATACTGCATTACAGAGTGGCGCAACGACTGCCTTTACGTGGATTGAGGAGCATCAATATACCGGAGATACAGCGATTTCGTGGGTTGAAAATGAGACGAATCATGTGACGGCATACTATCCTACGACTGCCAATGCTGGTGCACATAGCATTACCGGTGCTGTTTTATCCGATGCGCAGGTTCAAAGTGAGGCCGGCAACCATGACCATATTGGTGAGTATATGATGATGTTGGCAGAGCCTCAGCACTTTGCACCCGAGGCCCTTCCGACGAAGGTAGAATTCCAACTTACGAATCTGTTTTCAATTGTTGAGTTGACGCTGACGAGCGATGTAGCAAAAACGGTATCGAGCATTGAACTTTGCACAATTTCGGGTAACCCGTTGGCATTCACGGATGGTGTGTTGAATGCAACAAAATCGCCGCAGAATGATGCCTTCTCCGATGTGCTCAAAATCAATATCGGTTTGCCGTCGGTCAAGTTGTCGTTGGCTACGCCGGCTACGGTCTCGGCTGAAGGCGCGAAATTCTACTTTGTGGTGCTCCCGGGTGCGCATGCAAAGGGCGATATTACGATTCGTGCCTATATGGAGGATGGATCGGTGTATGGCATGAAGATGGGCGCTATCGAGTTTGTGATGAACAAAGTCTATCGTCCCTCGTTGAAGTTGGGTGATTTTACAGAGTTGAATATGGATGCTGCGGAGATTGAACACATCTTTGCAAATGGTAGCAGTAGTGCTGTGTATGGTTTGCCCGTAAGCATGAAGGAGGGTTCGACTCCCATTTTGTTGCGCCCGCATTTCGCCTACACAAATATCCCCGATGTGGTTAAAAACTTGCAGGTTGCAACCATTATTCCGTCAACTTATCCGACGACAAATAAGATTGTAGCTAAAACTGCCGGTTGGGTATATATGTTGGTAGGCCCCCAAACGACGGCTCACTTGACCTCTGTACGGGATTATTTCAAGGAGAATGGTTGGCAGGCAGTGAGTGTTGTACCGACAAAGGGAATTACCAAAACCTCACAGCCGAAAGATCCGATCATGTATTATGCGTATCCTTCCGGTACGGCTACTGAATATGCATATATGTTGGTTTATGGTAAAGAGTTTGCTGTCGATGAGGAGTTTGATATGAAGGATTATCCGTTGACGAACTTCCAAGGTATTCGCCCGATTGCCAAGAAAATCACGAATAACAATGACGATTATCTGATTCTGCCCTTCGACTTCTCGAACGATCAGCAGGATTGGACGATTCAAACAAACTTCGCAGGAGTACTGGCCAATCCTTATACAGAGACTATGCCCTATAAGTTCTTGAATGGAATCTCGTATGCGCTTGATTTCAGTTATACAGAAGGTACAAGCGGTTGTAGTTTGCATAAGGATAAATACCTGCTGATGCATATCCGTAATTCTGAAACTGGTGAATCGGTAAAACTTCCGGCAATCGAGGGCTATAAACTTGTAGAAGTGAAAGGTACTACTACGCAGGGTCAAACAGCCGGTACCGAGTGCTTTATCTGCTCCGTCTCGGCTCATGACTATGCAGCTGCCGAAGAGGAGGCAAAAGCAACTTTGATGAAGAGTGGTAGCTATACAATGACAAGTGGGGTTAATACTTCTTGGGCTCATACCTTGGTTGATCCGGCTGTAAATACGGCCTATTATCTCGTCGCAATTGATGATACGCCGAAGGTATCTCCCCATGAGGACTTGCGTATGACCTCGTTGGTTCTGACCTATCAAAAGGTTCAGTAATCCCTTTCCAACCGCGGGTCACACGACCTGCTAACCAAAAGCACGGGTATTGTTTTCGATACCCGTGCTTTTTTTGTGCTCGGGCAGGGGACTGGGGGTTGTGAATTTTGAGAATTGTGGGAATGTTGTGCGCTCTCCCAAACCTCCCAAACACTCCCAATTCTCCCAAACCTCCTATACCTATATATAATAAACCCCCACTTTCTCAACCATTATCGAAAAATGCAATATGGGCTCAAATCGTAAAATGATGATTGATAGTTGGTTGATGAAATTCCGATGCGGAAAATGAAAAAAAATGCCAAGAAAAAGTGTCAAATGTTTGCAGAATCGAAAAAAGTCGCTACCTTTGCAACCGCATTTGAGAACAAGCCAAACGGCCATTCGGATGCAGGGTTCTGAAAAAGTTTTGAAAAAAAAGTCCCCAAAAGATTTGGTGGTTTGAAAAACTTGTTTTATCTTTGCATCCGCTTTCGCCTAAAAACGAAAGCAGGGTTCTGAAAAAAAAAAGTTTTGAAAAAGTTCCAAAGAGATTTGGTGGTTACAAAAAAAGGTTTTACCTTTGCACCACTTTCCGCCTCATAAAAAGGCGGTCAGGACTGAAGGGTCGAAAGATCGTTCGAAACAAACAGAAACAGTTCATATAGCAATATACGAACGGCGTTCTTTGAAGTAATTGAGCAGCTAAAGTTTTTATCCATTCTCTTCGTGAGAATGATTTCAAACAATACCTTTGAGATTAGAGCTAAAGATTTAACAAAACTATTTTTTACAATGGAGAGTTTGATCCTGGCTCAGGAT